>NZ_CAXAOY010000005.1:0-347727 GCF_963970975.1 Pseudomonas sp. RA_15y_Pfl1_P11 | reverse complement strand
CTCCCACTCGGGTGCTGACACACCAGTGCTGGCTACGGCCTTTGCCCCGCACGCGTTCTATAACCTTACGATGAACCAGTTTGATGCGCGACAGCGCTACGTCGAAGATGTAGTGGGGCCTCCCACATTTGATTCTGCGGTGTAGCTTGCTACGAGTTACTGCTGAGCGATGCTGTACCCCTCAAACGCAGTCTGCTGTTGCAACGCAGTAATGACGCTTTTGCGGCTCAACGGCTGTTCTGCACCGGCGTTGTCCACAAAGCTCTCAACCGTAAGCTCCGCTTCATCGCCTTCACCCACAAAGCTGAAACCCAAAAACTCAAACGCCTCACGGTCAACGTTCAGCTTCGAGCGCGGCGTGCGCAGTGGCAGGGTGACGCTGATGCCATCTTTGCTGATCACAAACACTTCGGCTTCTTTCTTGGGCCGTGAAGCCTTGCTCTTGCCGGCGCTTGGGTTGCTGATGGCCTGGTGGCTCTGGTTCAGTACTTTCAAGGCCAGGCCGTAGACCAGCTCCTGGAACTCGGGGTCGTCCTTGAAACTCGACAGGATACGGCTGATCGAGAACTGGCTGCTCAGGTCTTCCAGGGCAGCATTGTCGGCCGCCTCGGCGTCTTTCAATTGCTTGAGCTGGCCCATCAAATCGTAGGCTTTGTCGTCGTCGAAGGCATCGTGGGCCTGGCGGATGGCCACGCGCAGTTCGCGGATCTGGTCGCTTTCCTTGGACGTATGGAACGCGTCCAGCACCATCTCGCTGATGATCTTGGCTGCTGGCACATGCTGTGAAAGATTGATGGCGTTTTCGTATTCGGCTTTGGCGCGCAAGGCGGCTACGGATTCTTCGGCGGATTCTTCGATGGTGTAGGAATCGGGCATTGAAATTTCACTACTTCAGTAAACGAGGACAAAAAAGCGTCGGGCATTTTCAGGGGGGAGGGGGATCAGGTCAAGGCAGCACAATGCCCTTATCACGACGTAACGCCGGCAGCGCCCATTGCAGCCGGACTGCCCACCTGCAAAACAGACCTACGAAAAACCCCGGCCTTCCTTACTGGGACAAGTGCCTCAGGCACGCTTCGAGGATATCCAAGCCCTCCTCCAGCACCGCCGGCTCAGTCGTCAGCGGTGCCAGTAAACGGATGATATGCCGCGACTTGCCGCTGGGCATTAGCAGCAACCCGGCATCCCGTGCCAGGCCCAACAGTTGAGCAAGCTGTTTCGGTGCGGGGGTGCCATCGGCGTTCGCCAGCTCAATGCCGCGCATGGCGCCGACGCCGGTCAGGCGGCCGAGGTAGGGCGTGAGGCCTTGTGCGCACCAGGCTTCATAGCGGCTGACGATGGCTTCTTGCTGTTGCGCTCCCCAAGTGTTCAGGTGCTCATCTGTCATTGCGTCAAGGGTGGCTAATGCTGCGGCACACGCAATAGGGTTGCCGGAATACGTGCCGCCCAGGCCGCCCTTCGGCAGGTTGTCCATCAACGCCTTGCGCCCCACTACGGCGCCCAGCGGGACACCCCCGGCGATGCTTTTACCCAGCAGGATCAAGTCCGGTTCGATCCCAAGGCGTGAGAACGCAAAACGCTGGCCGGTACGGCCAAAGCCGGATTGGATTTCATCGGCAATCAGCAGGATGTTCTTCTCATCGCAAAAGCGCCGAAGAGCCTGGGCGAACTGCATATCTAGCGCCAGGAACCCCCCTTCGCCCTGCACCGGTTCGATAATGAAACAGGCCACATCGTTGACGTCGATTTCTACGCTGAATAGGCGGTCCATGGCTTTCAGTGCCTCAGCGCAGGTCACGTCGTTATCAGCACTGGGGTAGGGCAGGTGGAACACCGGGCCGGGCAGTACACCGACCTTTTGTTTGTAGGGCGCGACCTTGCCGTTGAGGTTGAGCGTGGCCAGGGTGCGGCCGTGGAAGGCACCGTCAAATGCAATCACCGCCGTACGGCCGGTGGCGCCGCGCACGATCTTCAGCGCATTTTCCGCCGCCTCCGCGCCGCTGTTGGTGAGCATGCCGCTGACTGGGTAGTCCACCGGGATAAACGCGCTGAGGCGCTCCATCAGTTCGATGTAGGGCGCGTGCGGGGCGGCGTTGAACGCGTAGTGGGTCAGTTTGGTCGCTTGTTCACGAATCGCCTCGACCACGCCCGGGTGGCAATGGCCGAGGTTGAGCACACCGATGCCGCCAACAAAATCGATATAGCGTTTGCCCGAGGTATCCCAGACTTCGGCGTTTTTCCCGTGGCTGAGGCTGATGGGATGAACGATGGAAATCGACTGGCTGATGGTTTCGTGGCTCATGAATTGGTGACTCGGCAGTGACGGGCGTCTTTTTATCTAAGCTGGGCGCCCGCCCTTGTCGCAAACGAAATAAAGTCGCCGGGTCATTATTAAAAGTCGGGATGTGAGCGGACGTAGTCCACCATCCAGTTCAGGAAGGCCTTCACCTTGGGGACCTCGCCGGCATGCTCGGCATGGGCGATAAAGTGCGCGCCGCTGCTGGGCATTGCGTAGTCCCACGCAATCATCAGGCTGCCCTGGGCCAACTCTTCGGCCACCAGATACTGCGGCACCAACGCTACGCCGTAGCCCGATTGTGCTGCGCGAATGCACATGTAGAACGTGTCGAAACGCGGCCCGTGATAGCTGTTCTGCGAGTGCAGCCCCTGTTCGAGGAACCATTCGTGCCAGGCTTCCGGGCGCGAGGTGCATTGCAGCAACGTGTGGCGCGACGAAGCATCGCTGCCTTCGGCAACAAAGCCCGGTGCGCACACCGGCACCACCGCTTCACGGAACAGCTCGATGCACGTCGCGCCCGGCCATGAGCCCTGCCCATAGAAAAACGCGATATCGGCCTTGGCCTGCAACACATCGAAAGGCTCCAGGTCGTTGCGCACATCCAGGTGGATATTCGGGTGTTTCACCGCGAAATCCTTGAGCTTGGGCACCAGCCAGCGATCGCCGAAGGTCGGCTGGGTGGCGATGCGCAGCACTTCGGTCTCGCCGCCGTAGGTGAGGATGTAGCGGCTGGAGATGTCCACCTGGGTCAGGATTTTGTGCACTTCGGCCAGGTACAGCGACCCCGCTGGCGACAGGTGCAAGCGCTGGCGGACCCGTTCGAACAGGTTGTGGCAGAGCATTTCTTCCAACTGCGCCACCTGCTTGCTGACGGCACTCTGGGTCAGGTGCAGCTCTTCGGCGGCACGGGTGAAACTCAAGTGGCGGGCGGCGGCTTCGAAGCATTGCAAGGCCGTCATCGAAGGGGTCAAGCGTTTTGAAATCATGCAGTTCATTCCAAATCGGAAGGAGCCTTTGCCTAAAGGTCGTTTGTGGCAGCGGCGTAAAGCCGTGGATACTGCCCGGCAGCACTATAAACCGGCGCGGGCGATACGGCGCCGAATAATAAGGAATGACAGGGAGAGCCTTGCATGAACTCATTCAAAATTACGTTGGCCGCGATTGGCGCCAGCGCCGTGCTTGGCCTGGCAGGCACCGCCCACGCGGGCGCAACCCTGGACGCCATCCAGAAAAAAGGCTTTATCCAATGTGGTGTCAGCGATGGGCTACCGGGCTTCGGCGTGCCCAACAGCCAGGGCAAGATGACCGGTATCGATGTGGACGTATGCCACGCAGTGGCGGCAGCCGTATTCGGCGACGCGTCGAAAGTGAAGTTCACGCAGTTGACCGCCAAGGAGCGTTTCACGGCGCTGCAGTCCGGTGAGATCGACCTGATCTCACGTAACACCACCTGGACCAGCTCCCGTGATTCGGGCATGGGCTTAGTGTTCACCGGCGTGACCTACTACGACGGCATTGGTTTTCTGGTGAACAACAAGCTGGGCGTTACTGGCGCCAAGCAATTGGACGGCGCCACCGTGTGCATCCAGGCCGGTACTACGACTGAACTCAATGTTTCCGATTACTTCCGCACCAACGGGATGAAGTACATACCGATCACCTTTGACACCGCCGACGAAAGCGCCAAGGCCCTGGAAGCCGGGCGTTGCGATGTACTCACCACCGACCAATCGGGCTTGTATGCCCAGCGAATCAAGATGGCCCACCCGGACGAGTTTGTGGTGTTGCCGGAAGTGATCTCCAAGGAACCCTTGGGGCCGCTGGTGCGTAAAGGCGATGACGAGTGGTTCAGTATCGTCAAATGGACCTTGTTCGCGATGCTCAACGCCGAGGAAATGGGCATCACCTCGCAGAATGTCGAAGAGCAGGCCAAGACCACCAAGAATCCGGACATTGCGCGGTTGCTGGGAGTTGATGGCGAATACGGCAAGGACTTGAAACTGCGCAAGGATTGGGTGGTTCAGATCGTCAAGCAAGTGGGCAACTATGGCGAAGTATTCGAGCGCAACATCGGCCAGGGCAGCGTGCTGAAAATCAAGCGCGGGCTCAATGCGCTGTGGAACAACGGCGGCATCCAATACGCGCCGCCAGTCAGATAAACGCGGTCCCGCTGTAGGCGCTGGCAAGCCTGCGCCTACAGTGAACATTGCTCATTCAGACACGCCGTCCTTCCCCGCCGCCTTGGCGCGATACAACGCCTGATCAGCGCGCGCCATCAGGGCCGCGGGGGGCTCATCCCTTAGATGCACAGCAACACCCAGGCTCAGGGTTACCTTGAAATCATCCCTTTGCGGGCGATTCCTGAACGTCTGGCGGATGTTTTCTGCCTGCGCCTTTGCGATGTCCAGCGAGGTTTGGGGCAGGACCAGCACAAACTCATCGCCGCCCCATCGGGCCAGCAGGTCATTAGGGCGGATACAACTTTCCAGGCATCCCACCACCCGCACCAAGGTCTGGTCGCCCACACAATGACCGTAGCGGTCATTGATCAGCTTGAAGTTATCGATGTCTATGGCAATCAATGCCAGCGGCAGGCGAAAGCGCTGGGCACGGTCGCATTCTTCGAGCAGCACTTTCTCCAGGCGATAGCGATTGGCAACCAGGGTCAGCGCATCCCGTTCGGCCAAGGTGCGATTTTCATCCAATTGCAGCTGCAGCTGCTGATTGACCCGCGACAGCTCGCACGTGCGTTCGGCCACCAGTGCCTCAAGCGATTGATTGCGCTTTTCCAGCTGTTCGACGGAGCATTTGCGCAGATGAATATCGCGATGGGCGCCCACCATTCGCGCCACCGAGCCGTCGGCGTTACGTGCAATCACGTAGCCGCGGTCTTCGATCCACAGGTAGCTGCCATCTTTTTTGCGGCAGCGATATTCGACTTGGTAGTGGGGGGCGCGACGGTGGATGTAGTCGTCGAACAGCTTCATCACCTGGGGGTAGTCGTCCGGGTGAATCACGTTCTCCCAGATGAACACAGTGTTCTCTAGTGCATGGCGGTGATAGCCAAGCATTTCGTACCAGCCTGGATTGCGGTAGACGAAACCTGTGTTGGCATTCCAATCCCAGATCCCGTCACTGACCAGCTCCAAAACGGTGTGTAGCATGTCGGCGTTGAAGTGAGAGAAATCTTGCTTTAACGGATTAGTGTCGGAGGTATCGTTCATCTGTGCATTCCTTGCGAGGGCCGGCATTCAACGCCTACCCCTGTTGTCGCCGATACTCCGTGGCTGGAGCTACTGTACAACGGAGCCTGGATGCTTTGAATAGGGAAGGTGTACGGCGAAAGATTGATGGAAGATAGCTATTGCTTCGGCGCCACCATCCTCGTCTGCTCCTTCCCATCTGCGTTGTGCTGATAAATCGCGTCGGGCTGACCCTGCTCATTGAAAAACACTTGGCCAATCCCCGCCGAATTCCATAACCGCTCGCCCGCTTCGGCGTGCTCCGGAATATGGGGCACCACCTGCATGGTGCGGCGGCGGGTGAACCAGTTGAGCGGCGAGCGCGGCGAGTATAGCCAGCGATTAAGGCGGTCGAACCACTCCAGCAGGCGGGGTGGGAATTCGTTCTTGATACCGCTGCTGGTGATCTGCCAGATCCTGGGGCCGGCGTTGCGATGGCGGATCAGCACTTCGTAGACGAACGAGTAGTGCACGTCACCGGAGAGGATCACGTAGTTACCCGGCGTGCGGGAATGACGGAAGATATTGAGGATTACTTGGGCGGCTCCGCGATGGGCCATCCAGTTTTCAGCATCCACCAGCAAGGGGTGGCCGCACCAACTGAACACCTTCTGCACTGTCTCGATCAACTTGACGCCGAAGATTGGCGCGGGCGAGACGATGATGACCGAGGGGTGATCCAGCAGTTCCTGTTGCAGCTCGCTCAAGGCCTCCCAGTCCAGCAGCCCGGAAGGTTGTTTGAGGGTGAACTCGCTGCGCCAACGGCGAGTGCGGGTGTCGAGCACCACCAGGGCGGGGGTGGTGGGCAGTACGTAATGCCAGCGCTGGAATTTCAGCAACGTTTCGAGCAGTTCATCCTGCGCGCCCGCGTCCAAATGATTGGCTTTGGGCTGAGCCGTGAGGGCTTGGGTTTGGCTGACCAGTTCGCCAAACGCGTCCGGTTGGTTGCCCCAGCCCTGGCACAGCAAATAGGCAAGCAGGGCGTTGCCGATGATGCGCTTGGAGAAAGGGTGGCCGTAGGCAGTCTCCTCCCATTGGGCGCTAAGGTTCCAGTCGTCGGTGATGTCGTGATCGTCAAAAATCATCAAGGTCGACAGGTGGGCGAATACCCGCGCGACGCCCTGTAGGCCGTCGCGAAATTTATTGATCTGTACCTGTTCGCGCGCGTAGCGCTGGTGTCTTTCTACGTTCAGTTGCGCAGGTTGAGGTGCAATCAACGTCCAGGGCGTGGGCGACCATACCAGCAAGTACATTGCGATGACTTCAGCGAATGTCACCAGATGATTGTCGGCGGTGCTGCTGGTGAAGATGGGCTTTTTTACACCACCAAAGAAGCGTTCGCGCAGGGTTTCGTTGCTGTCCAGTGCGGGCAGCAAGTCGGCGCGATGGTAGTAGCTGGCGCTGTGCCTGTAGAGGCTGGCGCTGTCATCGACCACGGCGCCCTCCAGGTATTCATCGAACAGGCCCAGGCGTGCGATCAATGAATGTATTGCCCGCAGCATCGGCCCGGCCACATCATCGGCGTAGACCTGATCGCCGCTCATCATCAGCAAGGCTGGGCGATCGGTTGGGGTGTGGGCGTCTGCCAGCAGGCGGTCGACACACAGCAAACCCTCGTCGGCACTGTGATGGGGTTTGCGGCATGAGCCGTGCACCAACTGGTGGATACGGCTGTGCAACACGAAACTCGGAAGGTGGGCGTTGGCGTACAGCAGGTGCGGTGCCCAGTCAGCAATGCCGGTGCTGTCGAACAACAGGTCGTAGTCGATCGCCACGTCCAGGGGCAGTGCATCGTCCAGTGACACGTCGATCAAATGGATAAATGCCTGGCGCCCTACTGCCACAACCTGGCACTGGTTCAGGGTGATCTCCAGTGTCTGAGTTGGCAGATGCAATTTCAGCGTCAATTCAAGTGCGCGGCTTCCCACCAGCCACAACACCAGGCGACGAGGTTCGAGACGCCGCAGCAGTGGGCCGGCCAGTACGGCGGGCAGTGTGTCGGGATGCGGCATGCAGGCAAGAATTCCATGCAGGGTGAGCCGGCAAGATTAACCCAGTGAATGTCATCGTTTTGTTAAGGGAGAGCGTACGGAGGGCCGTGCACTGCCCTCCGTGTAAGACCGGTTAAAGCAGGCGACCTTGCCCCAGGCTGTCTATCCCACCGCCGTTTTTGCGTCGACGGTCATTGGCTGTCGTACTTGCAGGGTCAGCGGCATGCAGTTGCGTTTGTGTGTCGTCAATACTGCGCTTCCTGCGTTGGGCCTCTGCATCATCCTTCTGCAGCGGTGGGTAGTGAAAGTGGCCCATTGAGTGGTTGATAGCGTTAAGCATGGATGTTTCCTTCTATTGGGTAGAGGATTCTCCGCTTGTGAGAGCGAAGTGAGACCAACCTTATAGAGGGCGAAACGGGCCAGCTATAAACGCGCTGATGCAAGATATGACTGACGTGGGTAAACGCGCTTCAGACGTCATCAGAGGCGCACCGCCGCTCTCACGGTTTTACCGTGTCAGGTTGGCGAGACTTCAATTAACTTCGGCACCGTGAATCGGAACTCACTGCCACGACCCAATTCACTTTCTGCAACGATCCTGCCGCCATGGGCCTGCACGATACCTTGCGTGATGTACAGTCCCAGGCCGCTTCCGGTCGGGTTGTTCTCCGCCTGGGTCCAGTAGCGATCGAACACGTGAGGCAAGTGCTCGGGTGCAATGCCTTCACCGGAGTCGCGCACCGAGAAGACGATGGCGTCGTCGGTGCTCATGGCGCTGATACCGATGTTGCCCTGGCGCGGGGTAAACTTGATGGCGTTGCCGATCAGGTTCGACAGCACCTGAAACAGGCGCTCGGGGTCGCCGTTGATCAGTAGGCCAGACTCGGCGTTGAACGACAGGTCGATGCCTTTTTCCATCGCCAGCGGTGCGAGCAGGGCGTAGGCCTCTTCAAACATCTGGCTCACGTCGAGCACCACCAGCTTGACCACATAGCGTCCGGCCTCGATTTTCGAGGTGTCGAGCAAATCTTCCAGCAGCACATTCATGCGCGCGGTCGCCTGTTGCATGGTGTCGATGGCCGAGGAAATCCGCCGTGAGGTGTGGGGACCATCGGAGCTGAAGGCGTTCTGCATCATGCCGCAGAGCATGGAGATAACCGTCATCGGGTTACGCAAGTCGTGTGACACCACTGCCACCAGCTCATCGCGGGCGCGCACGGCTTGTTGTTCGCGCAGTACCTGGCGAGCCAGGTCGGTTTCCAGGGCCGAGCGACGCAGGTCGTTGGCGGCGAAAAGGTCGCCATGGCTCCATTTGGAGGAGATGCCAGCCATCTCGACTTTCCAGATTTCAAACGAGGTACGTGGGCGAAGGCGTAGGCCTGCGTCGGAATTTTCCAGGTTCAGTGGCTTTTTTGGGTCGCCGCTCCAGTGGATGTTCTCTTTGACTTCCGGGCGAAACCACAGCAAACCGTTGTCCACCGGCTTCGGCAGGCTCAAGGCCAGGACACCGCTGGCCACTTGCTGGTACTCGGAGGCCGGCGGATACACCGACGCCAGGTGATGACTGGCGAACACCGGCTCGCTGCTCATCTGCAACCATTTGTGCAACGCACGGATCTGCGCTGGTTCCGGGCAATTGCCATAGCAGCGCAGTTGCTTGTCTTCGATGATCGCGACGCCGCCGGACACGGTCAGGTCCATCAGCAAGCGCGGTTGCTGGGCCAGGCCCCCGAACACGCTTTCTTGCGACGCTTTCATGGCTTGATCCAGCAGCGTCAGGGTCTCGACTTTCTCTTCACGCTGACGTGTCAGGTCCAAGGCCTCCATGGCGCTGATCTGCAACGACAAGACCTGGCCGATAGTCTGGCAGGCGGTGCGCAGGTCATTCGGCACCATCAGCGGTTCGCGGTTGCCGCAGCTGATCAGCCCCCAAAGCTTGTCGCCTTTCATCAGCGAGATGCTCATGGACGACAGCACGCCCATGTTCTGCATGTACTGGCAGTGAATTGGAGACACGCTGCGCAGGGTGGCGAAACTCAGGTCCAAGGGCTGGTCGGAGTCAGGGCGCAACTTGGGCAACAGCGGCACCGGCTCGTAGGCGGCGTTCGGGATGATGCGCAACCAATTGGTGCGATACAGCTCACGGGCCTGCTCCGGGATGTCGGACGCGGGGAAGAACAGCCCGTTGAACAGCTCCATGGACGGTGCCGACGCTTCGGCGATCACCTGGCCGTGACCTTCGTCTTCGAAGCGGTAGATCAGCACGCGGTCGTAGCCGGTCATGGCCTGGATTTCAGTCACGCTGATTTCGTACAGCGCTTGCAGGGTTTTCGCCGACTGCAAACGCTGCAGCATTTTGCCCAGGTCACTGGTGCGGCCGCTCAGTGCCCGTGGGCGGAAGTCCTTGACCCGTGGTTCGAACTCCAGCACCAGCACATTCTGATGGCGGTGCAGCAGGCCTTCGAACTCCGCGCCGTTGAGCGTGACGTGCAGAGGTGCAGCGTCGAAAAACGTATTGTTTTCGGCCATGGCGCCGACGGCGTTGGCGTGCTCGGTGCCTATCAGCGTGTGCAGCGGCTGGCCCAGCAGCGCTTCGGGTGCGTGCCCGAACAACGTGTCGACGTTGGCACTGACCTGGATGATATTCATCTCCGGCTCGGATAACGTCAGCAGCGCACCGTGGGGTTGGATCGCACCCGGAAAGCGGATGGGCTCGTCGGCACAGTTGGTAAGCAGCTCTTCAAAATCTTCGGTTTTCATAGCAGTACCTCCTGGCTGTCGAGCCATTGCTCAAAGCAGCTGAATGTCGAACGGGCAGCATCCACCGCGCGCTGTTTGGCGCGGGCATCCAGCGGCAGGCGTCCCAGGTAATCGAGAAAGTCTTTCCAGCGCCGACCTGTCTCGGCACCGTATACATCGAGAAACGCGCCACCGTTGTCGGCATTGACGTGCAGACGCTGGGCCATTTCCCGGCGCAGCACTTGGCCGCCGAGGGTCGCGCCTTCCAGCACGTACAGGGCACCGAGGCAGGCGGCGGGGGTGTCGAGGGTCGGGAGTTTGGCGCAGCGGGGCAAGGCGTCAATAGCCTGCTCATCCAAGCCCAGAGCGTTGAGGTCATTCAGTAGCGTCGGCGTTTTCGTACGCAACCCCTGGTCGAAGCCTTCAGGGATCAAATCGCATTCGTACAGCGCCGCTTCCATTGGCCCATAAAACCCGTAATACGCCTGCAATAAGCGCTGATACCAATCGGCATCCATGCGCTCGGAGAAAAATGGCAGGCGCTTTTCCAACGTCATATGCAGCAGGGCTGTCCCTGTGCGCAACGTTTCCAGCAAAGAGGGCGCGCCAACGTCATGGGCCTGTGAATGCATTCAGTGAGCTCGAACTGTGGGCCTCTCGGCCATGAATGACGCATTTAAATGGGCGACAATTCTACACAACTAATGGCGGGCAGATTTACGCGCAAAGCGAACAGGCTGACCAGCGGATCAGAAAAGTCACTGCTTGTTTATTCAGAGACCACAGTGCATACGGTGAAGTTCGGCTGAAATGATGTCGCGACGCCATCAATGCATGGGCAGCCCCTGCTGGGTCAGCGCCGCTTGCACACAGTCGATCAGGTGCTCAGTGCTCCAGGGTTTGGGCAAGAAGCGGACCGACCCACCTAGCTGTGCTGCAATACTGGTGTTTCCGGACGTCAACACCACCGGCACCGTTGGCCACCGATGCGCGACCACTCGGCTCAAGTCATAACCGTTGAGCAAACCTGGCATCTGCACATCGCTGACGATCAGGTGCACCGGGTCATCCTCGCGCTCCAAATAAATCATTCCCTCATCCGCCGAAGGAAATGACGTCACGACCGCCCCAAAATCTTCCAGTACATCCACCATCAACGTCCGAATGATTTCGTCGTCTTCCAATACTAATATCGATGGCTGAGCCATGATCGTTACTCCACCATCAGGGTTCATAAGGTGGAGTGGGTCAGGAATGTAAGAGTTTCGATGCAAAGGTTTTTTGCCGATGGATGGTCATGTTGTGGCACGGTTTGGTGCACTGGGCTGGCTAGCAGGCATAATTGCACCACCGTTGCTGCCAGCAGCACTCGATGTGGAGCACCCTATGAAATATACCGCCTCACTGGCGCTGATTCTTGCCGCTGGTATGTCCAGCCCCCTGACCTATGCTGCGGGCGACGCCGAAGCTGGCGGCAAACTTTTCACCAAGACCTGCGGCGGCTGCCACAGTGTCGGCGAGGGCGCACGCGGTGGTTTCGGCCCTGAACTCAACGGCATCATCGGCCGACCTGCGGGGATTACCACTGACTATCAGTATTCCGATGCGATGAAAAACTCCGGTGTGGTCTGGACCCGGGACAAACTCGCCGCCTACATCGAGGCGCCGAAGAAGGTGGTAAGTGGTACGCGGATGATCTTCTGGGGCATTAGTGATCAGGAAAAAATCGAGAACATCCTGGCGTACCTGGAAACCTTCCAGCCCAAGTGATCGAAGCCTACGGGCGCCACCTTACAAAACCCAGAGGCACGCTGATGGACCGGCAACTGCTCAAGCTCGCCCGCAACAAACAGCTGGCGCACCCCGCGATGCTCGACGAGTTCGACATCAACGATTGGATTGCAAAGTATCAGGCGCTTTATCCAGGGCACAGCCTCGAAAGAGGCTTTCTGGAAGGTGCACGCTGGTTGAACAGCCAATTTAAACGGGTGCAGAGCAGCCGTCTGCACTATTCGTTCAGTACAAATGAGCCGCTGACATATGACGCGCTGATCAGCGCACATATCGGGGCGGCCAATCACTTCTTCTGCGCAATGGCCGCCGAGGCGCTGCAGGCCGTCAAGGCCAACCCGGTAGCGTCCCTTGAAGAGCACCTTTCATTCCGATCTTCGTTGACTAACGGTGAGTCCGGCCTGCCACCGGATCATCTCAATATGTTGCGCCTGGATTCGCTCTGCGGGCCGATCTGGGATCTGTATCAAAACCGCCATGACTTGCGTGTGCTGTTCCCCGACAATTGCCCGCATATGCTCAGTGCTATCAACTTTTTTGCCTATGAAAGCGATTTGGTGCAACTGACCCATAGTTTCAAAAAAATCTGGCAGGAGTTGTTGTACGGCGGCATGGAGTTTTTTGCCGATTCCAAAGGCGTTCTACTCTCGTCTGCGTCGGAGCATCTGGATCTGGTCAAAGTGATTTATGAATACCGCCGTGATCACCACAACGGTACCAACGGTCTGAGAATTTCCGGTGAAATTCAGCAGGGCCGCCAAACCTATGCGCCTCAGCTTGGGGGGCAGCGCTATATCAAATGCGCCGGCACTGGCGCGTTGTCGATCGGCAAGTGGTCTGAATTAAGCGACAGCGTCCAGACAGCCGCGCTTTATGCGTACCTGTCGCCGTATTACATGATCGACGAGTACCTGCATCCTTTGTTCGATGCTTCTCCCGAGCCCGCTATAAAAAGTATCGAGTGCCAGAACCTGCTGCATATCTGGCTGCACCTTTCGGTGATCGCGGCTCAACTTAAAGAACACTATGCTCAGATGTCTGCGCCGCAGCAGTGGGAAGATCTGCTCAAGCTGTGTCCGCGGTTCTCCCGTGAAACGCTTGCGGCGCGGCTTGCAGAGTGCACTGGGCTCGCGTCTGAACAGGTCGATGCGGCCATTGATCTGCTCATTTATGAGGCCAAGAGCCTGCAGCATGACCTGTGGTCGCGACCGTTGGTGAAGGTGGATGACGACGTGCTGATTCCGATCAGTGCGCCGTTGACGGCCAGCATCTCCAGGAATTTTGATATCTGGCTCAACATCATCGACCCCAAAGGCAAGCAGCGCGGACGATTGTTTGAACGTTACCTGCTCGCGGTGTTGGAAGATTGTCGCAGAACCAACCCGATCATGGCGGACTTGAAGTGGTTGGGGGCGGTTAAGTTCAGAGGAACGTCCAACGTTGTCGAGGAGATCGACCTGGTGTTCTCGTTTGGCAGGCTGCTGGTGGTGTGCGAACTGCGCAGTCGGCGAGCACCGATAACGCCGCTGGATTACCACAATGATTTTTCCGATAACAATGGCATCACCCATAAAACCCGGCAGGCGCGCCGAAAAGCCCAACATATTCAGCAAGCACTGGGGGCATTTTGCAGCCAGTATTTTCCTCACCTCAGCGACGCGTCCGCAGTCACTGTGCTGCCGCTGGTGATCGTCAGTGGTCCTTACCACGCCGGTTTTGCATGTGACGACGTGCCCATTCTGGACGCCCACTTGCTCAGGCATTTTCTCAAGGATGGCGAAGTTCGGTTTGGAGGGCGTGCGGACTCCGATACCGCGTACGACTACGGGTATGCCCTGTATAACGATGTCGAAGGCGCACAGCGTGAGTTCGCAGGTTATGCTGCGAGCCCGGCCTTGATCAGGATTTACCGAGCCATGGCCCAGCCCCGTCTGCACCGGTACCCCCTGCGGGGCGAGCAGGCTCAGCCGGTGCGGAGTCTGTTCTACGAGCTTTCAGGTTTCAGCTTCGAGGAACAATTGGCTGTAGCGCAGTCGGTTTCAGGCGGCAAGCTGCGCAAAATTTAAGGTGACAAAGTGTGGAACATTCCCAGTGAACCCTAGTCTCTTCATCACCCTCATTCGATAAGGACATCCCCCGTGAAGCGAGTCGCGCTGCTCTCCATCGCCCTGGCCCTGGGCGCCTGCCAATCCAACCAACGCGACTCATCGCCCAGCCTGCTCAAGGACGGCATTCAGTTTCGCCAGAAAACCGTGGCTGTGGATGCGGAACACGCCAAGGTCATCATGAAGTCCAGTGGCGGCACTCCCGCCGTCGACTTCTCGATCAGCCGCGAAGGCGACCCCGACTCACGCATGGAAGCCCTCGGCAAGGTGATGGACACCGGCGAAGGCAAGGTCTTCAACTGGATCGCCAAGCTCAACCAAACCGTCGCCAGCGCCACGCTCAAGCGTTTTCCACAACTGGAAATCCAGGCCGACCCCGGCAAGAAACTCACTGTATCGGGTTACGCGAACGACACCCGCACCGGTTACTACTACACCTGCGGGCCGGAGATAAATACGTTCCGCCCGGAGAAGGCAAAAGTGTATCTGGTGGAATTCCAATTCAAGGGCTCGGGGTGTGAGCAGCATGTGTATGACGTGACGGATCCGGCGAATCGGGTACCGGTGGCTGAGGCGGGGAGTGGGGTTAAGTCGGGTTGAGGGTTAGCCGTGGTGCGGTAGACCCTGCGGGCATACCACACCGTTGAGGGTGTGGGTGCAGCAGTTGCAGAAGGAGGGCATCTGCTCGGGCGTCAGCTGTGGGTTGACCTTTTGCAGCAGGCCGTCCTCGTCGATATACAAGCCGCTGTAGTAGCTATTCTCATCCGTTCTGACGTAGTCCTGCTTGTCGCTTTCATGTAGCGCGACCATCCAGAACACCGGATCCGGACGATCCAGGCGGGCGTTGGCTTCGCTGAACACCTGATCCCATGGGTGGCCGACTTTGGAGAGGAGAAAGCGGTATAGCGGGGTGTAATCAAAGCCGTGTCGTTGATGGCTGTGCATCGAACCGCGATTTGATGGTTTGTTTTTTTCGCTTTTGGTGTGCCGCTCATACCGGTAGGCGCGACAACTGCCGTGGCGCACGCCATGGGTTCGGGTGTTGACCGAGCGATAGAGGAGGGGCTTTTGCATGGATGGCCTCATTGTTTTCTTTCACTGCCTTAAAGGTTGACCTTTGGAACGGACGGCGGTTAACGGATTGGTTGAGCTATCCGCGTATTCAACTAGGGTTTTCGATTGAAGGGACGTTTTCGGATTATAACGAGTCCAGGGAGATATGGTTTTGGAAGGTCGCCTGAAGGTGGTTAAGGCGTTGATGTTTGTTGTGCTGGTGGTTGCGGTGGCGCTTGGGGTGTTTAACGGGGTGGTAGTGGCTATATCGGCGTATTTTGGGCCGTTTTATGACGGGGATGCGGACCAGAATCGGAATTTTGGAACCTGGTTGGTGGGGAATGGCGTAGTGGTTGTCGGGGCGGTGGTGGGTGGGGTCGGTTGGTATCGCAGGAGACGGGGTGATGAGCTGACTAAGCGGAAGTAGAGGCTGAGTCGGAATCGGTCGATGGCAGTGTTTCGAATATTTCGATTTTCGTTTGTTTCGATCATGTCCTGCCTCGCGGGTGTATGCCGTTTTGCTCACGGATCTGTATCTAACGCGCGCATTTTGAACGCCCTACCATGGCGGCCAAGCCGTCAACCTTGGCCAAATGTTTCGCGTCGACAAACTACACCCCAGGAGCCCAACAATGCCTGAACTGTCCAGTTGGCTGGCCTATGCGCTGATTTCACTCGGCATGGTGCTCACGCCCGGTCCGAACATGATTTACCTCATTTCCCGTTCGATCTGCCAGGGCCGCACGGCCGGGTTGATTTCCCTCGGCGGCGTGGCGTTGGGGTTTCTGGTTTATATGTTGTGCGCCGCCTTGGGCATCACGGCCCTGGTCATGGCAGTGCCGTTTGCCTATGACGCGCTGCGCTTTGGCGGGGCGTTGTACCTGGCCTACATGGCCTGGCAGGCGATCCGGCCGGGTGGGCGTTCGCCGTTCCAGGTGCGGGATCTGCCCAAGGACAGCCCGCGCAAGCTGTTCACCATGGGCCTGGTGACCAACCTGCTCAACCCCAAGGTGGCGGTGATGTATTTGTCGTTGCTGCCGCAGTTCATCGACCCGAACGGTCATGGCAGCGTGTTGATGCAATCCCTGGTACTGGGCTTTACGCAGATTTTTATCAGCGTGAGCGTCAATGCGGCGATTGCGGCCATGGCGGGTTCGATCGCGGTGTTTTTCGTTGCCCGGCCGGGTTGGCAGGTGGTGCAGCGCTGGCTGATGGGATCTGTGCTGATGGGGCTGGCGGTGCGGATGGCGGTTGAAGGGCGGCGGTAGGGTGCCTCACTGGATGTCTTTGAGGTAATCCTGCAGGTGGGTCAGTGGCCCGCGCAGTTCATCCAACTGAGCCGCGTTTTGCACATCACTCGCCAACCGTTGCAGCTCGCGACCCATCACCGTATCGGTCCCGCCCAATGCCTCAAGTGCTTGATCAACACATTCCGCGAGTTTGGATTGAATAACGACCAGATCCCCCTGCCGCACCAACAACCCGAACACTTCCCGGTCATACCGATCCATCACCGGATCATCCCGCAAAACCGGGCTGCCACCGTCCGTCTCGTGCACCAGCTTCAGTGCAAAAAGCGCAACCGCTTCCAGCGTCAATTCCATGGTTTCGGTTCCTCGGTGTTTTTTTGGGGGGACGTGGGGGAGGGCGATGATCACTGTTCTGCGCATGAAAAAAAAGACCCCATGCCGCGAACGAGTCAGGACCCGCCAACGCAATGTCATCCGCCCGAGCAACGATACTAAATGGCTATGTTGCAACTCGCCGTGCCAAATGCACCCGGCCACCAGACGGAGGCGGTGCAAGGCTCAACCCATTACAAGGACGCAAACACGCATGCAGTCACTTCTCACCCGAGCATCCACAGAAACGCGAGCTGGCTTAAGCCGGCCTATGGATCGATGATTTATCGTGGCGCAGGCTGGCTGACGTTGTTTACACCGGTGTCGATGGTGCTGCTATTGATGTGGCTGTGGCCCGACCCCAGCGTCAAACCCGGCAACACATCGCTGATGCAGGTGTTGATCGGCTTCGGGGCGGGGTCGGCGATCAACGCCGTGCTCGGCTTTGCACTGAACCGACAGCCGCACGCCGATGGCGTCCGCCACCACTTCTTTTTCATGCCGATGCAGTGGCCGGCGCTGGTGATCATGGTGGCCTGCACACTGATTGCCTTGCTGAAATAACCCAACCGGCCGCTCGGCCAGGGCGGCCGCGTCTCGACCTGTTCAAGGCGGCCACGGTAAGTGGTGTGAGCGAGCGGGCGAGGCCAGCCTCAGATCCACTGGTCATTCACAGCCGTACGCTCCCCACCTTCATGCCCGGTATTCAAGATGCCCCGTGGCTCGATCATCATCAGCTTGGCCTCGCCTTCGGCGGCGGTGCGGTGCTCTACGCCACGAGGGACCACGTACAGCTCACCTGGTGCGACATAGACCGGGCCGTCTGGCAGGTCGATACGCAGGGTGCCTTCGAGTACCAGAAAGGCTTCGTCGGTTTCGGGGTGGGAGTGCCAGATGAACTCGCCTTCGATGCGTACTACTTTGAACTGGTAGTCGTTCATTTCGGCGACGACGCGTGGGCTCCATTGCTGGTCGATCAGGTCGGCTTTTTGGGTGAGATTTATAGGTTTTGTCGGGGGCTGCGGCTGAGGCATGACGGATACTCTGCTGGATAAGAGTCGTCAGGTTAGCGAACGAGGGGGCGAGGGCGCTTGTACGATCCTGCAAGCAGTCTGAGCGTGTCGGCTGGCGTCGCCTACACTTAACGTCCTGCTCAGTCACACATCGGTCATAAACCAGACGGAAGGCATACACCAGACCTAAAGTTGCGGCGTAAAGAGCGGATAAACTCTATGTCGTTTACAGCCGCAACACTGTTCAAGGATCGAACTCATGCCCCAGCGCTCATCCAGCCGTATGCACCTTCCCGCTTATCCTCGTTTCCGTTGGTTCGCCTTGATCCCAGTCTTGCCGGCCGTTTTGTGGATACTCGTGCAATCCACCTCGACAGCCAATCTGCTGGCCTGCGCGGCACTGGTGATGATGGGCCTGGGGGCCTGTGCGTGGAGCGCGGCTTCACAGCGCAACGCAATAGAGCGCGCGATTGCGCAGGGGCAGGCAGGCCAGCCAAGTTCGGACGCGCCTAACGGCATGGCCTCCCGTGCACAGCTCGATGAGGTGTTGCTGGGCGCCATGCCGATCTGGGCCAAGCAGGTGGAAAGCTCGCGCCATCAGACCGAAGAAGCGATTGTGAGCCTGGCGAATCGTTTCACCGGGATCGCCACGCGCTTGCAAGAAACGGTACAAGCGTCGCAGCACGCGGCCGGTGAGCTGGACGGGCAGGCCGCCGACGGCGCGCTAGAGGTGCTGGCGCGCAGTGACAGCGAGTTGAGCCAGGTGATCAATTCGCTCAAGGCCACTCAAACCAGCCGTGATCAGACCCTGGCTCAGGTGCGCAGCCTGACCGCCTACACGGGCGAACTGCGCACCATGGCCGCTGATGTGGCGGCGATTGCCGCACAAACCAACCTGCTGGCCCTCAACGCGGCCATCGAAGCGGCGCGTGCCGGTGAGGCCGGTCGCGGCTTCGCGGTGGTGGCCGATGCGGTGCGCAGCCTGTCGAGCAAGTCCAGTGAAACGGGCCAGCAGATGTCGGCCAAGGTCGACATCATCAATAACGCCATTACTCAATTGGTGCAGGCAGCGTCCAGCAGCGCCGACCAGGACAGCCATTCTGTGGCCGAGTCCGAAAACAGTATTCAAGTGGTGCTCACACGTTTTCAGAGCATCACTGGGCGCCTGGCCGAATCTGCCGACCTGCTCAAGCAGGAAAGCTACGGCATTCGGGATGAGATGACCGAGGTGTTGGTCAACTTGCAATTCCAGGACCGGGTCAGCCAGATCCTCAGTCACGTGCGCGACAACATGCACGCCCTGCATGACCATCTCGTGCAGGCCAACCAGACCCCGGACCAGCCGCTGGCCATCGACGCCCGCCAATGGCTGGCGCGCATGGAAACCACCTACGCCACCGATGAGCAACGGCGCCTCCATCATGGCGAGGCGGCTGTGCAACAGAATTCTCAAGACATCACTTTCTTTTAGGAGCGCATCATGGCGAAGAATGTATTAGTGGTCGACGACTCCAGCAGCGTGCGGCAAGTGGTTGGCATCGCCTTGAAAAGCGCCGGTTACGACGTGATCGAGGCCAGTGACGGCAAGGACGCCCTGAACAAGCTGACCGGGCAAAAAGTGCACCTGATCATCAGCGACGTGAACATGCCTAACATGGATGGCATCACCTTCGTCAAGGAGGTCAAGAAGCTGGCCAACTACAAGTTCACCCCGATCATCATGCTGACCACCGAGTCTCAGGAATCGAAGAAGGCCGAAGGCCAGGCCGCGGGCGCCAAGGCGTGGGTGGTCAAGCCGTTCCAGCCGGCGCAGATGCTGGCGGCGGTCTCTAAATTGATCTTGCCCTGACACCCGGCGCCAGGGAGGCCTACATGCCGATCACTCACGAAACCATCGACGACACCGCCCACGTGGGCATCGACGGCGAACTCACGATCTACACCGTCGCTGAGCTGGCGGGCGCGTTGTTGCCGCATATGGGCGCCGCGCCGCGCCTGGACCTGGACCTGTCGCAGGTCACGGAGGTGGACGGTGCCGGCCTGCAGTTGCTGGCAGTCATCCAGCGTGAAGCCGGCATTGCCGGCACCGCCTTGAGTGTGACCGGCCAGAGCCAGGCGGTCATGCAGGCGCTCCAACTGTGTCGCAGCGCCGCGCTTTAATCGGCACTGTCCCGTTCATTGATCGACAAGGAAAGTCCAGGTGAGCATCAATCTCGATCAGGCACTGCAGACCTTCATCGTCGAGGCCCGCGAACTGCTGCAGGCCATGGAGCAATCCCTGCTGCAGTTGGAAAGCGACCCCGGCGACCAGGATGCCATCGGCGCGATTTTCCGCGCCGCGCACACCATCAAGGGTTCCGCCGGACTGTTCGGCCTCGCGCCGATCGTGGGGTTCACGCATATCGTCGAAGACGTTCTCGACCGCCTGCGCGACGGCGGTGTGGCGGTGGACGCTGCCTTGATCGCGCTGCTGCTCAAGTGCGGCGACCATATGCTTGAACTGATCGACGTGATTGCCAGCCGCGGTGAGGCGCCGACCCCAGCCGCGCTGGAGCGCGGTGAGACCTTGCGCGAGGCGCTGAGCGACTATCAGCCGCTGCGCACCGCCACTGCCGACGTCGTACCTGCTGCGGTGGACGACGACCCGGGGGCCGAAGTGCTTTGGCATATTTCTCTGCGCTTTGGCGTGGAGGTGTTCCGTAATGGCATGGACCCGCTGTCGTTCCTGCGTTACCTCGATACGCTGGGGCACATGGTGCAGGTCACCACCCTGACCGACAACATCCCCGCCCTGGAGAGCTGGGACCCGGAAAGCTGCTACCTGGGCTTCGAGATCGACCTGCGGTCGACGGCCAGCCATGCCACGCTCAACGAAGTGTTCGACTTCGTGCGCGACGACTGTGACGTGCACATCCGCGCGGTCGACGAAACGCCGGAAAGCAGCGTCGCCATCGGCATTGACTTGATCGCACAAGCCGAGCAAGGTCCGGCTCCCGCCTCGCCCCAGCGCCTGCCGGCGAACAGCGAGGCGAAAACCCGCGACGGCAGTTATGTGCGGGTCAACGCCGACAAGCTCGACGAGTTGATCAACCTGGTCGGCGAATTGGTGATCGCCAGCGCCGGCGCAAGCCTGTTGGCGCGTTCCTGTAACAACGACCCGCTGCAGGAGGCCACCTCGACGGTGTCGGGGCTGGTGGAAGAGATCCTCGATGGCGCCCTGCACCTGCGCATGATACCCATCGGCGACACGTTCAACCGCTTCCGCCGCGTGGTGCGCGATGTCAGCCAGGAACTGGGTAAGGACATCGAGCTGATCATCAGCGGCGCGGAAACCGAGCTGGACAAGACCGTGGTAGAGAAGATCGGCGACCCGCTGATGCACCTGCTGCGCAACGCCATGGACCACGGTATCGAAAGCGCCGATGTGCGACGTTCGGCGGGCAAGTCGAGCAAGGGCCATCTGAGCCTCAATGCTTACCACGACTCCGGAAGCATCGTCATCGAAATCGCCGATGACGGCGCCGGGCTCAACCGCGACCGCATTCTGGAAAAAGCCCAGGAACGCGGGCTGGTGGCCAGCGGCGCTGTGCTCACCGACCAGGAGATCTACAACCTGATCTTCGAAGCGGGGTTCTCCACCGCCGAGGCCGTGACCAACCTGTCCGGGCGCGGCGTCGGCATGGACGTGGTCAAGCGCAATATCACCTTGTTGCGCGGCACCGTCGACCTCGACAGCCGTCCCGGCCAGGGCACCGTGGTGCGCATTCGCTTGCCGCTGACCCTGGCGATCATCAATGGGTTCCTGGTCGGCATCGACCAATCCACCTACGTGATTCCCCTGGACATGGTCCAGGAATGTATCGAGCTGGATGAACACCAGCGCCAGTCCAGCCGCGACACGGGCTATCTGGACCTGCGTGGCGAGGTGTTGCCGTTGGTGCACCTGCGTGACCACTTCAGCCATGAAGGCCCCGTTGCCCGACGCCAGAATGTGGTGGTGGTGCGCTACGCCGAGCATAAGGCCGGGCTGGTGGTGGATGACCTGCTCGGTGAGTTTCAGACCGTGATCAAACCCCTGGGCAAGCTATTCGGCGCACTGCGCGGTATCAGTGGCTCGACCATCCTGGGCAGCGGCGCGGTGGCCCTGATCCTGGATGTACCGGCACTGCTCAATCAAATCGTACAAGTGGAAGCCCGCACGTCCCTGGCGCCTCAGTCGCCACCGGTCGTCGCCCGCTGATGTCTTTGCAATTCCATGGAGGTTCTCCGATGAAATGGTTCTACGATCTTAAAATTTCCACCAAGCTGATCAGTTCGTTCCTGGCGGTACTGGCGCTCACCGGGGCCATGGGCGGCTTCGCTATCCTTCAACTCGGTGCCGTCAACCATGCCGCCCAGGACATCAAGAGCAACTGGATGCCCTCCATGCGCGCAGCGGCAGGCATGCGTTTTTATGCCGCCAACTATCGCTTGAAAGAATACCGCCACATCGGTAACGAGATGGCCGAAGAAAAGGCCCAGGCCGAACGCGAAGCCAGCGAGGCGCGCCAGCAGTTCGAAACCCGCATGCAGACCTACGAGCAATTGGTGTCGAACGATAACGATCGTCAACTGCTGCTCAGCGTGAAAAGCGCATGGGACACCTACATTGCGACCAGCAAGCAGGTCCTGGAGTTTTCCCGCCAGAACCAGGAGGCTCAGGCGCGCAGTTTGCTCATGGGGGAATCCAAAGGGCATTTCGATGAGGTGACCAACCGCCTGCAGAAAATGGTCGAACTCAATGACGCAGGCGCGACTGCCGCGGGTGACACGGGCACGGTGCTGTATGAAAGCTCACGCGTGTCGATCATCGCGGTACTGGTCGCGTCCCTGTTGATAGGTCTGGGCCTGGCGATATTCATCGCGCGGATCATTTCCCGCCCATTGCGCCAGGCGGCGAGTGCCGCCGAGCAATTGGCCGAAGGCAACCTTAACGCGCACATCGAGCCAGGTGGCAAAGATGAAACCGGTATGGTGCTCAACGCCATGCGCAACATGGTCGGCAAGCTGGCACATATCATCGGCGAAGTGCGTAACGCCTCCGATAACCTCGCCAGCGCCTCCGAGCAGGTCAGCGCCACCGCGCAATCGATGAGCCAGGCCACCAGTGAGCAGGCCGCCAGTGTCGAGGAAACCAGTGCGTCGGTCGAGCAGATGAGCGCCAGCATCAACCAAAACACCGAAAACGCCAAGGTCACCGATGGCATGGCCAGCAAAGCTGCCAAGGAAGCCACCGAGGGCGGCGAATCGGTACAGCAGACGGTGGTGGCGATGAAGAAAATCGCCCAGCGCATCAGCATCATCGATGACATCGCCTACCAGACCAATCTGCTCGCGCTCAATGCCGCCATCGAGGCCGCCCGCGCCGGCGAGCACGGCAAGGGGTTCGCCGTGGTAGCCGCCGAAGTGCGCAAGCTGGCCGAACGCAGCCAGGTGGCCGCCCAGGAAATCGGGGAACTGTCTTCCAGCAGCGTGGACATGGCCGAGAAAGCCGGCAAGTTGCTCGACGAAATGGTGCCTTCCATCAACAAGACGTCCGACCTTGTGCAGGAAATCAGTGCGGCGTCCGAAGAGCAGGCCGCCGGTGTCGCCCAGATCAACACGGCGATGACCCAGCTCAACCAAGTGACCCAGCAAAACGCCTCGAGCAGCGAGGAACTGGCGGCCACGGCCGAAGAAATGAGCAGCCAGGCCGAGCAACTGCAACAGGCCATGAGTTTCTTCGTGCTGGATTCAGCGTCCAAGGCCGCGGTGCAAAGCAACAGCGTGGACGGCCCCGGCAGCACGCCCAACCGTCAGCCGCCACGCACTAAACCAACGGCGCCGCGCAAGGCCTTCGCCTACACCATGGCCAGTGCCCCGGACGAATCGGATTTCACCCGCTTCTGATCGCACGATCGATGCGGGCCTACAAGGGAGAGTAGTGACATGGGCGCAGTAATGACGACTCGGCAGACCGCGGTGGCGGTCGATGAGGATGCGCAGTACCTGACCTTCATGCTGGGCGGCGAAATGTTCGCCATCGGCATCCTGGGGATCAAGGAAATTATCGAATACGGTAGCCTGACCGTGGTGCCGATGATGCCCGCTTTCGTGCGCGGGGTAATCAACCTGCGCGGCGCAGTGGTGCCGGTGGTGGACTTGTCGGCGCGCTTTGGTCGGGCCAACTCAGCGATCACCCGGCGCTCCTGCGTGATCATCATCGAGGCGAGTACCGAGGACGGCCAGCCACAGGACATCGGGCTGCTGGTCGATACGGTGTCTGCCGTGCAGGAGATCCCGACCACGCAGATCGAACCGCCACCGAGCTTCGGTGCGCGAATTCGCGCGGATTTCATCAGTGGCATGGCCAAGGTCGACGGCAAATTCGTGATCGTGCTGGAAGTGGACAAGGTGCTGTCCATCGACGAGATGTCCAGCCTCGCCGAGGCCGGCCAGGCGCCAGCCCCTGACCTCGACCC
Organism: Pseudomonas sp. RA_15y_Pfl1_P11; assembly: GCF_963970975.1. Taxonomy (NCBI): domain Bacteria; kingdom Pseudomonadati; phylum Pseudomonadota; class Gammaproteobacteria; order Pseudomonadales; family Pseudomonadaceae; genus Pseudomonas; species Pseudomonas sp. RA_15y_Pfl1_P11. The sequence continues at coordinate 323,372 of NZ_CAXAOY010000005.1, read as the reverse complement.
GCGTTGAGGCTCGATCATGTCAGACACCGTCTCCATCGACGATCGTGAATTCGGTCAGTTCCAGACCTGGCTGTACCGCGCGGCCGGCATCAACCTGTCGCCGGCCAAGAAAGCCTTGGTGGCCGGTCGCCTGTTCAAGCGCCTCAAGCACTATGAGCTGCAGAGCTATGGTGAGTATTTCAAGCTGATCATGAATGACCAGCGCAAGGGCGAACTGCAGGTTGCGCTGGATTTGCTGACCACCAACGAAACCTATTTTTTTCGCGAGCCCAAGCACTTCGACTTCCTGCGTCAGCACGTGCTACCCCAGGCCACTCCGGGCCGGATGTTTCGCGTGTGGAGCGCGGCCAGTTCCACAGGTGAAGAGCCCTACAGCCTGGCGATGACCCTGGCCGAAAGTCTCGGCACCACGCCCTGGGAAGTGATCGGCTCGGACATCAGCTCCCAGGTGCTGGCCAAGGCCCGCACAGGGCATTACTCAATGGAACGCATCGAGACCTTGCCCCAGCCGCTGCTGGTCAAGTACTGCCTCAAGGGCATGGGGCGCCAGGAGGGCACCGTCTTGATCGACAAGGCCTTGCGCAGCCGCGTCAATTTTGTCCAGGTCAACCTTAACGAAGCGCTGCCGGCCCTGGGGGAGTTCGAGGTGATCTTCCTGCGCAACGTGATGATTTATTTCGATCAGCAGACCAAGCGCCAGGTGGTCGCGCGCCTGCTGCCGCTGCTCAAACCCGGTGGTTACTTGATCATCAGTCACTCCGAAAGCCTCCACGGTGTCAATGACACCTTGAAGCTGGTGGCGCCATCGATTTACCGCAAGCCATGAAAAAGCCTGTCGGTACGACCGAAGTGGTATTGGCACCTGGCCAAGTCAGCTTTGCGACGCAGCCGACGCGCCTGCGTACCTTGCTCGGCTCCTGCGTGGCGATCACCTTTTGGCATCCGCAACTGCGGATCGGCGGCATGTGTCACTTCATGCTGCCGGGGCGCCTGCGCAATCATCAGCCCCTGGATGGCAGGTACGCCGACGAAGCCCTGGAACTGCTGCTGCGCCACGCAAAGATCAATGGCACGCATGCACGTGATTACCAGGTCAAGTTGTTCGGCGGCGGCGAGATGTTTCCTGATTTGCAGCGCCGCCTGCCGACGCAGGACGTGGCCAGCCTGAATATTCGCGCGGCACTGGCCCTGGCCGAGCGCTATCACCTGCACCTGACCGCCCAGGACATGGGCAGTACCGGTTACCGCACGATCATGTTCGACCTGTGGAACGGCAACGTCTGGGTTCGGCACCAACCAATGGGAATAGTTAAAGAAGATGCCTACCAAAAAAATCAGTGTGTTGCTGGTCGATGATTCGGCCGTGGTGCGCCAGGTACTGCTGGCGATTCTCAGCGACACGCCGGATATCCACGTCATGGGGGCGGCTTCCGACCCGATTTTCGCCATGGACAAACTCGCCCGGGAATGGCCGGATGTGATCGTGCTGGACGTCGAAATGCCGCGCATGGACGGCATCACGTTTCTCAAGAAAATCATGAGCGAGCGGCCGACGCCGGTGGTGATCTGTTCGTCGCTGACCCAGAAAGGCGCGGAAACCTCCCTGCAGGCGCTGTCGGCGGGTGCGGTGGAAATCATCACCAAGCCCTCAACCGGCTTAAAGAGTTTCCTGATTGAGTCGGCGGCCGAGTTGGTGGCAGCGATCCGGGCCGCAGCGAACTCCAACGTCAGGAACCTGGGAAAGCGCAGCGTCAGTCCGCCAATGACCCCACCCAGCAAGCTCAGTGCCGATGCGATCCTGCCCGCCGCCAATGGCCATGCCATGGCCCAGACCACCGAGCGTATCGTCGCCATCGGCACCTCCACCGGCGGCACTCAAGCGCTGGAAGCCGTGCTGACGGCACTGCCGCGAGTGTGCCCGGGTATGGTGATCGTGCAGCACATGCCCGAGAAGTTCACCGCTTCGTTCGCCGAGCGTCTCAACAGCGTGTGCGAGATCGAGGTGCGCGAAGCGCGCAACAACGACCGTATCCTGCCTGGCCTGGCCCTGATCGCCCCTGGCGGCAAGCACCTGATGGTCACCCGCAGCGGTGCCTATTATCACGCTCAGGTTATCGATGGACCGCTGGTCAACCGCCATCGGCCTTCCGTGGATGTGCTATTTCGTTCAGTGGCCCGGTTCGCCGGCAGGAATGCCACCGGCATCATCATGACGGGCATGGGCGACGACGGCGCGCGCGGGCTCAAGGAAATGCTCGAGGCCGGGGCCGCCACGGTCGCCCAGGATGAAGCCAGTTGCGTGGTGTTCGGCATGCCCAAGGAAGCCATCAAGCTCAACGCCGCTCAGCGCATCATGGCGCTGGAGGATATTTATCGGGCGATCCTGCATAAGTGAGGGGGCAGGGTGACGTGGCGGGTGTGTAGGCAGGTGGTTTGAGGATGTTGGCGCTATCGCTATCGCAGGCAAGCCAGCGCCCACAGTGGACCGTGTTTCAGGTGTGGGATGGGAGGTGAGTCGTTATTCCGCCGACAAGCCACTTTTCTACAGGCGAAAAAAAAGACCTTGAATTTCAAGGTCTTTTTTTAAGATGGTGCCCCGAGGGAGAATCGAACTCCCACTTCTTTCGAAAACGGATTTTGAATCCGCCGCGTCTACCAATTCCGCCATCAGGGCTCAATGGCGGCGAAGTATAGAGATGAGATTACCGTTGGTCAATCACGTTTCATGGTCAATTTTCACTATTTCCGCTAGACTTCCCGGCCCTGCTAGACGAACCCCATCATGCGCGTTGCTGACTTTACTTTTGAGCTCCCTGATTCGCTGATCGCTCGCCACCCTTTGGCCGAGCGTCGCGCCAGTCGACTGCTGACCCTGGACGGGGTGAGCGGTGCCCTCGCACACCGTCAATTCACTGATTTGCTTGAGCATTTGCGCCCAGGCGATCTGATGGTGTTCAACAATACCCGGGTAATTCCGGCGCGGCTGTTTGGCCAGAAAGCTTCCGGCGGCAAGCTGGAAATTCTGGTGGAGCGGGTGCTGGACAGCCATCGTGTGCTGGCCCATGTGCGCTCCAGCAAGTCGCCGAAACCGGGCTCGGTCATCTTGATCGATGGCGGTGGCGAAGCCGAGATGGTGGCGCGTCATGATGCGCTGTTCGAGCTCAGGTTTGCCGAAGAAGTGTTGCCATTGCTGGAGCGCGTCGGCCATATGCCGTTGCCGCCTTATATAGATCGCCCCGACGAAGACGCGGACCGCGAGCGCTATCAGACGGTGTACTCCCAACGCCCTGGCGCCGTGGCTGCGCCGACGGCCGGGCTGCATTTCGACCAGCCGCTGCTGGATGCGATTGCCGCCAAGGGCGTCGAGACGGCTTATGTGACCCTGCACGTGGGGGCCGGTACGTTTCAGCCGGTGCGTGTGGATAACATCGAAGACCACCATATGCACAGCGAGTGGCTGGAAGTCAGCCAAGGCGTCGTCGACGCGGTTAACGCGTGCAAGGCGCGCGGCGGGCGAGTGGTGGCGGTGGGTACCACCAGCGTGCGTTCGCTGGAGAGTGCGGCGCGTGGTGGCGTGCTCAAGCCGTTCAGTGGCGACACCGATATCTTTATTTACCCAGGCCGGCCGTTCCATGTGGTCGATTGCCTGGTGACCAACTTTCATTTGCCGGAATCCACGCTGTTGATGCTGGTGTCGGCATTTGCCGGTTACCCGGAAGCCATGGCCGCTTATCAAGCCGCCATCGCTAACGAGTACCGTTTTTTCAGCTACGGTGATGCGATGTTTATCACCCGCAATCCGGCGCCGCGCGGCCCAGAGGAACAATCATGAGTCGTATGTCGTTTGAATTGTTGGCCACCGATGGCAAGGCCCGTCGTGGTCGCCTGACCTTCCCGCGTGGCACCGTGGAGACCCCAGCTTTCATGCCGGTTGGTACCTACGGCACCGTTAAAGGCATGATGCCGCGCGACATCGTCGCCACCGGCGCCGAGATCATCCTCGGCAACACCTTTCACCTGTGGCTGCGCCCGGGCACGGAAGTGATCAAGAAGCATGGCGACCTGCATGACTTCATGAAGTGGCAAGGCCCGATCCTCACTGACTCCGGTGGTTTCCAGGTGTTCAGCCTGGGCGCCATGCGCAAGATCAAGGAGGAGGGTGTGACCTTCGCCTCGCCGGTGGACGGTTCCAAGGTGTTCATGGGGCCGGAAGAGTCGATGCAGGTGCAGCGCGACCTGGGCTCCGACATCGTGATGATTTTTGACGAGTGCACGCCGTACCCGGCTGATGAAGACGTCGCGCGGACCTCCATGGAGTTGTCGTTGCGTTGGGCCCAGCGTTCGAAGAATGCCCACGGCGACAACACGGCGGCGCTGTTCGGTATCGTCCAGGGCGGTATGCATGAAAGCTTGCGCAAACGCTCGCTGGAAGGCCTCGACAAGATCGGCTTTGACGGCCTGGCAATCGGCGGTTTGTCGGTGGGCGAGCCCAAGCACGAGATGATCAAGGTACTGGATTACCTGCCGGGCCTGATGCCCGCTGAAAAACCTCGTTACCTTATGGGCGTTGGCAAACCGGAAGATCTCGTAGAGGGTGTGCGCCGCGGTGTGGACATGTTCGATTGCGTGATGCCAACCCGAAATGCCCGCAATGGGCATCTGTTCATTGATACAGGCGTGCTGAAGATCCGTAACGCGTTCCATCGCCATGATGATTCGCCGCTGGATCCCACCTGTGATTGCTACACCTGCCAGAACTTCTCCCGGGCTTATCTGCACCATCTGGACAAGTGCGGGGAAATGCTGGGTAGCATGTTGAATACCATCCACAATTTGCGTCACTACCAAGTCCTGATGGCTGGTTTGCGCGAGGCTATTCAACAGGGTACATTGGCCGCCTTCGTCGATGCCTTCTATGCCAAGCGCGGGCTCCCTGTGCCGCCTTTGGACTGAGTTTTCCGATCCTAAGATTCACTATTTGCAACTGGAGTGCTAAATGAGCTTTTTTATCTCTAACGCCATGGCTGACGCCGCTGCGCCTGCTGCTGCCGGCCCTATGGGCGGTGGTTTCGAGTGGATTTTCCTGGTCGGCTTCCTGGTCATCTTCTACCTGATGATCTGGCGTCCACAGGCCAAGCGCGCCAAAGAGCAGAAGAACCTGCTGGGCAGCCTGCAGAAAGGTGACGAAGTTGTGACCACCGGCGGCATCGCTGGCAAGATCACCAAGGTTTCCGATGCTTTCGTGGTTCTGGAAGTCTCCGACACCGTAGAAATGAAGTTCCAGAAGGGCGCCATCGCTGCCACGCTGCCAAAAGGCACGCTCAAAGCGATCTAAGTAACAACCTTTACCAATCGACGGGGCGCGCAAGGCGCCCCGCGTTATAAGCGGGCGGCGTGATGCTGAACAAATACCCTCTGTGGAAATACGTACTGATCCTGGCGGTGCTGGCGATCGGGTTTATTTATTCCGCTCCCAATCTCTATCCTGATGACCCTGCGATCCAGATCTCTGGCGCCAGCACTTCGCTGCAGGTCAATCAGGCTGATCTGGACCGTGCGAGCAAAGCGCTGACTGACGCGGGCATTCAGGTTAAAGCGGCAACTTTGGCGGCTGGTTCGAAAGGCGGCTTGTTGCGCCTGACCAAGCAAGAAGACCAATTGCCGGCTAAAGATGTCGTGCGCAAGGCCATGGGTGACGACTACGTCGTTGCACTAAACCTGGCACAGACCACGCCACAATGGCTGCGCAGCATTGGCGCGCACCCGATGAAGCTGGGTCTGGACTTGTCCGGTGGTGTGCACTTCCTGCTGGAAGTCGACATGGACAAAGCCCTCGACGCCCGCCTGAAAGTCTACGAAGGCGACGTGAAGAGCCTGCTGCGTAAAGAGCGCCTGCGTTATCGCAGCCTGCCGCAGCTCAACGGTGCCATCCAGCTGGGCTTCTCTGACGAGGCTTCCCGTGAACAGGCCCGTGCGCTGATCCGCAAGAACTTCAACGATTTCGATATCGTACCGGCTGACCTCAATGGCCAGGCTGTACTGCGTCTGGCGATGAGCCCGGCCAAGATCGCGGAAATCCGCGAATACTCCATCAAACAGAACTTGACCACGGTACGTAACCGCGTCAACGAGCTGGGTGTGGCTGAGCCGATCGTTCAGCGCCAGGGTGCCAACCGCATTGTGGTTGAGCTGCCCGGCGTGCAGGACACCGCTGAAGCCAAGCGTATCCTGGGTAAAACCGCCAACCTGGAGTTCCGCCTCGCGGCTGAGTCGGGTGCTACCCGCGCCACTTCCGAAGAGTTCGAGTTCCGCGAAGGCAATCGTCCTCCAGCGCTGATCGAGCGTGGCTTGATCATCACCGGTGATCAGGTGACCGACGCCAAGGCGGGTTTTGGCGAGCACGGTACCCCTGAAGTGAATATCCACCTGGATGGCCACGGCGGCGAACTGATGAGCCGCGCCACGCGCAGCAACGTCGGTCGCAGCATGGCGGTGATCTTCATCGAGCAACGCCCGGTTACCACCTATACCAAGCAAATGGTCAACGGCGTCGAGAAAGACGTGCCGGTACAGACCTTCAAGGAAGAAAAGAAGATCATCAGCCTGGCGACCATCCAGTCGCCGCTGGGTGCTCAATTCCGCATCACCGGCCTGAACGGTCAGGGTGAATCCTCGGAACTGGCCCTGTTGCTGCGTGCCGGTGGCCTGGCTGCGCCGATGTACTTCGCTGAAGAACGTACCATCGGCCCGAGCCTGGGTGCCGACAACATCGCCAAGGGTGTCGACGCGGCGTTGTGGGGCATGCTGTTTGTCTCGCTGTTCATCATCGCCATCTACCGTTTCTTCGGCGTCATCGCCACGGTGGCCCTGGCGGGCAACATGGTCATGCTGCTGGCGCTGATGTCGCTGCTGGGTGCTACGCTGACCTTGCCAGGTATCGCCGGTATCGTGCTCACCATGGGTATGGCGGTAGACGCCAACGTGCTGATCTTCTCGCGGATTCGTGAAGAGATCGCCAATGGCATGACCGTACAGCGTGCAATCAACGAAGGCTTCGGCCGGGCATTTACCGCGATTCTCGACTCCAACCTGACCACATTGTTGGTAGGTGGGATTCTCTTTGCCATGGGTACCGGCCCGGTCAAGGGTTTTGCGGTGACCATGTCCCTCGGTATCTTTACCTCGATGTTCACGGCCATCATGGTGACCCGCGCAATGGTCAACCTGATCTATGGCGGGCGTGACTTCAAGAAGTTGTGGATTTAAGGGGCTGCCATGTTACGTACAATCAACTTCATGGGCGTTCGCAAGATTGCGTTCGGCGCCACTGTGCTCCTTACCGTTCTGGCGCTGTTCAGCTGGTTCCACAAGGGCCTCAACTACGGTCTGGACTTCACCGGCGGTACGCTCATTGAGCTGACCTACGAGAAGCCGGCCGACGTTACCGTGGTGCGCAACGAGCTGGTCAAGGCCGGCTATCACGAAGCCGTCGTGCAAAGCTTCGGTGCCACCACCGATCTGCTGGTGCGTATGCCAGGCGAAGACCCGCAACTGGGTCACCAGGTAGCTGAAGCCTTGCAGAAGGTCGGCGGCGATAACCCGGCATCGGTCAAGCGCGTCGAATTCGTCGGCCCACAAGTCGGTGAAGAGCTGCGTGACCAGGGCGGCCTCGGCATGCTGATGGCGCTGGCGGGTATCATGATTTACCTGGCGTTCCGCTTTCAGTGGAAGTTCGGTGTCGGCGCCATTGTGTCGCTGATCCACGACGTGATCGTGACCGTGGGTATCCTGGCGTACTTCCAGATCACCTTCGACCTGACCGTTCTGGCGGCCGTGCTGGCGATCATTGGTTACTCGCTCAACGACACCATCGTGGTATTCGACCGGGTTCGTGAGAACTTCCGCGTACTGCGCAAAGCGACGTTGATCGAGAACATCAATATCTCCACCACGCAGACCCTGCTGCGGACCATGGCGACGTCGATCTCCACCTTGCTGGCGATTGGCGCGCTGATGATCTTTGGCGGCGACAACCTGTGGGGCTTCTCCCTGGCGCTGTTCATCGGCGTGCTGGCGGGTACCTACTCGTCGATCTACATCGCCAACGTGGTGCTGATCTGGCTGAACCTCAACAGCGAAGACTTGATCCCTCCTGCCGCTACCGGCAAGGAGGTCGACGACCGCCCTTGATGGGGTGTCGTTGACTTGCTGTTAGAAAGAAGGCACGAGTATTGAACTCGTGCCTTTTTTTTTGCTCCAAGGCTGGGTGTAGCGCGGATCGTTCGGTCCGTTTGTGATGGTCAGGAGGTTCAACGTGAACAAGTCGTTACTGGTTGGTGCGGTATTGGGTGCTGTCGGTGTGACTGCCGGGGGTGCTGTCGCCACCTACAGCCTGGTAAAAAGCGGCCCTGAGTATGCGCAAGTGCTGGCGGTGCAGCCGGTGAAAACCCAGATCAAAACCCCGCGTGAGGTCTGCAAGGACGTCGCGGTAACCCGGCAGAAGCCGGTGCAGGATCAGCATCAGGTCGTCGGTACCGTGGTCGGTGCGCTCGCTGGTGGCCTGCTGGGCAATCAGGTCGGTGGCGGCAATGGTAAGAAGCTGGCTACCGTAGCCGGCGCGGTCGGCGGTGGTTATGCCGGTAACAAGGTTCAGGAAGGCATGCAGAACCGCGATACCTACACCACTACCCAGACTCGCTGTAACACCGTCAACGACATCAGCGACAAGGTTGTCGGCTATGACGTGCGTTACACCTTGGATGGCAAGGAAGGCTCGGTGCGTATGGATCGTGATCCAGGCGGCCAGATTCCAGTCGACAAGGAAGGGCGTTTGGTGCTGGGCCAGAACCAGCAGTAATGCCAAGCCTGGTACAGATGCAAAAATGTGTGTGGGTTCAAAAATGTGGGAAGGGGCTTGCCTCCCGATAGCGGTGGTTCAGTCAGCTTATTAGGTGCTGGCCCCTGCAATTGGGGTCAGACCCCCTCCCACAATTGATTTGTGTTGTTGCTGTAGTTGCGGCAAGCCTCAAATCCCAGGCATAAAAAAGCACCCATAAGGGTGCTTTTTTGTGCCTGCTCGCTTAACGCTTCAGCGAAGCCGGCAGGTGCGGCTGGATCGCGGTCAGCACTGCCTTGAAGCATTTGGTGTTGCCGGCAACCACGTGGCCTTTCTCCAGGAAGTCGTGACCACCGGTGAAGTCGCTCACCAGGCCGCCAGCTTCTTGAATCAGCAGGGCGCCTGCCGCCATGTCCCATTCGGACAGGCCCGACTCCCAGAACGCATCAAAACGACCGGCGGCCACATAAGCCAAGTCCAGGCTAGCTGCGCCAGCGCGACGGATACCAGCGGTCTGGCCAACCAGGGCGCGGAACATGCCCAGGTAGTTTTCCAGGTTGTCCATCTGGTCGTCACGGAACGGGAAGCCGGTACCCAGCAGGGCGCCGTCGAGGCTGGTGCGACCGCTGACGCGCAGGCGACGACCGTTCAGTTGGGCGCCACGGCCACGGCTGGCGGTGAATTCTTCCTGGCGGACCGGGTCCAGCACAACAGCGTGTTCCAGGCGGCCACGGTATTTGCACGCGATGCTCACGGCAAAGTGCGGGATGCCACGCAGGAAGTTCGTGGTGCCATCCAGTGGGTCGATGATCCACAGGTAGTCTTCGCCTTCGCCGCTACCTTTGTGCAGGCCGGTTTCTTCACCGAGAATGCCGTGGGTAGGGTAGGCCTTGCGCAGAGCGTCGATGATTTTCTGTTCGGCGGCGCGATCCACCTCGGATACATAATCCTTGGCGTCTTTTTCGTCGACCTTGATGGTATCCAGGCGCTCGATGGAGCGGAAGATCAATTCACTGGCGCTGCGGGCGGCGCGCAGCGCGATATTCAGCATGGGCTGCATGGATAGGTCACCTAAGGTTGTTAAAGAAAGCCGGGCAGTTTAGCAGAAACTTTCTTCAGGTGAAGGACGACGTTAGCTTTCATGGCATAACCTTAGGCTGTTCTGTAAGATTTGCTCCCCTTTCCCGTGTCCGAGAGCGCCTCCCTTGCTGCAAAACATTCGTGTCGTCTTGGTCAATACCAGTCATCCCGGCAACATCGGTGGGGTGGCGCGAGCCATGAAAAACATGGGGCTGACGCGCCTGGTGCTGGTCGAGCCGCGCCTGTTCCCGCACCACGAGGCCGATGCTCGCGCGTCCGGCGCCAATGATCTCCTGGAAAAAGCCCAGGTCGTTGCCACCTTGGAAGACGCCTTGGTTGGCTGCAACCTGGTGCTCGGCACCAGCGCCCGCGACCGTCGCATCCCTTGGCCGCTGCTGGATCCACGCGAGTGCGGCACCAAAGTGGTGGAAGAGGCCGCTGGCGGCGCTGAAATCGCCTTGGTATTCGGGCGTGAAGATTCCGGCCTGACCAATGAAGAGCTGCAGCGATGTCATTACCATGTGCACATTCCATCAGATCCTGAGTTCAGCTCGCTGAATCTCGGGGCAGCGGTGCAGGTGTTAACTTACGAAGTGCGCATGGCCTGGCTGGCTGCTGAGGGGCAGCCGAGCAAAGTGGAAAAGGATGAAGTCGCATCGACCAAAAGTGGCGAGTTGGCCACCATGGACGAGTTGGAGCGATTCTATGAGCACCTGGAGCAAACCCTGGTGGCCATCGAATTTCTCGATCCGGACAAGCCCCGGCACTTGATGGCGCGCCTGCGTCGCCTGTACGGACGCAGTTCCGTGAGTCGAGCCGAAATGAATATATTGCGTGGAATCCTCACGGAAACCCAGAAAGCGGCCCGTGGCGAGCTTCTTAAGCGGAAGGATTAAAAATGTTCGAGCGTTTGCGAGAAGATATCCAGAGTGTTTTCCATCGTGACCCGGCGGCGCGCAACGCCTTTGAAGTGCTGACCTGCTACCCCGGCATGCACGCGATTTGGATTCACCGCCTGTCCGGCGCGTTGTGGGGCATGGGCTGGAAATGGCTGGCGCGGTTGGTGTCGAACTTTGGGCGCTGGCTGACCGGGATTGAGATTCATCCGGGTGCCAAAGTGGGCCGCCGCTTCTTCATCGACCATGGCATGGGCATCGTGATTGGCGAGACTGCCGAGATCGGCGATGACGTGACGCTCTATCAAGGCGTGACCTTGGGTGGCACAAGCTGGAACAAAGGCAAGCGCCACCCGACACTGGGTGATGGCGTGGTGGTAGGGGCGGGCGCCAAGGTACTCGGCCCGTTCACCGTCGGCGCCGGTGCCAAGGTGGGTTCCAATGCTGTGGTGACCAAGGCCGTGCCGCCTGGCGCGACCGTTGTTGGCATTCCTGGTCGCATCATCGTCAAGCCGGAAGTCGGCGACGAGCAGGAAGCCAAGCGCAAGGCCATGGCCGAGAAGATCGGTTTCGATGCCTATGGTGTCAGCGAAGACATGCCCGACCCGGTGGCGCGCGCCATTGGCCAGTTGCTTGACCACCTACAAGCGGTGGACGGCAAGCTGGAGGGTATGTGCGGTGCGTTGAAGGATCTGGGTAGCCCTTACTGCGCGAAGGATCTGCCTGAGTTGCGCGAGGAAGACTTTGCCGAGATCAAGGACGAAACCGCCGCCACCAAGGCTGGCTGAACGCGTTCCCCTGTGGGGCCTGGCTTGCCGGCGATAGCGGTATGCCAGCTACCCCATGTGGTGCTGATACACCGCTATCGCAGTCAAGCTAGCTCCCCTATTTGATATCCTCTGGCCTTGCAATTTCCGTTCGACCTTGTTGCTGCTGTTCGTCCCCACCCCATCCTGCTATGATTCGCGCGCCGTTTTTACGGCTAATCCTGACTAAAGTACTAGGTCTTATAGTTGACTTAAATACTCGGGAATCGCATACTTGCTCCCATTCTGAAACACCTTGGTACTTGTCCATGAGACTGACTACAAAAGGCCGATACGCGGTGACCGCCATGCTTGACTTGGCCTTGCACGCGCAAACTGGGCCTGTGTCCCTGGCCGATATCTCCGAGCGACAAGGCATTTCCCTGTCCTACCTCGAGCAGCTGTTCGCCAAGTTGCGCCGTAGCAATCTGGTTTCCAGTGTGCGTGGTCCGGGTGGCGGCTATCAACTGTCCCGCGACATGCAGGGCATCCAGGTGGCTCAGGTGATCGACGCGGTCAACGAATCCGTCGACGCGACCAAATGCCAGGGCCAGGGTGATTGCCACGCCGGCGACACCTGTCTGACGCACCACTTGTGGTGCGATCTGAGCCTGCAGATCCATGAGTTTTTGAGTGGTATCAGCTTGGCTGATCTTGTGACTCGCCGTGAGGTGCAAGAAGTAGCCCAGCGTCAGGACCAGCGCCGTTGCAACACCAAGGCGCCGCGTCTGGACAAGATTGAAGCGTCCGCCGTCGAGTGACAGCCGAAGAGCTAACGGCACGCCAGCCAGCCTGATTAGGAGAAAGTCCATGAAATTGCCGATTTACCTTGATTACTCAGCGACCACCCCGGTTGACCCGCGTGTCGCGCAAAAGATGAGCGAGTGCCTGCTGGTTGACGGAAACTTCGGCAACCCTGCCTCCCGTTCCCACGTATTCGGCTGGAAAGCTGAGGAAGCGGTCGAGAACGCCCGTCGCCAGGTCGCCGACCTGGTTGGCGCAGACCCGCGTGAAATCGTCTGGACCTCCGGTGCCACCGAGTCCGACAACCTGGCAATCAAGGGTGCGGCGCATTTCTACGCGACCAAAGGCAAGCACCTGATCACCACCAAGATTGAGCACAAGGCTGTCCTCGACACCATGCGCCAACTGGAGCGTGAAGGTTTCGAGGTGACCTACCTTGAGCCAACCACCGACGGTATCGTCACCCCAGCGATGATCGACGCCGCGATGCGTGAAGACACCATCCTGGTTTCCGTGATCCACGTGAACAACGAAATCGGCACCATCAACGACATCGCGGCCATCGGCGAGTTGACCCGTTCCAAGGGCATCCTGCTGCACGTCGACGCTGCTCAGTCCACCGGCAAGGTCGACATCGATCTGTCGAAACTGAAAGTCGACTTGATGTCGTTCTCTGCCCACAAGACCTACGGCCCGAAAGGCATCGGCGCCCTGTACGTGAGCCGTAAGCCACGTGTGCGCATCGAAGCCGCCATGCACGGCGGCGGTCACGAGCGCGGCATGCGTTCTGGCACTTTGGCGACCCACCAGATCGTTGGCATGGGCGAAGCCTTTCGCGTAGCCAAGGAAGACATGGCTGCCGAAAACGTGCGCATCAAGGCACTCAGCGATCGCTTCTATAAGCAGGTCGAGAACCTTGAAGAGCTGTACGTCAACGGCAGCATGACCGCCCGCGTACCGCACAACCTGAATTTGAGCTTCAACTATGTCGAAGGCGAGTCGCTGATCATGGCGCTCAAGGACCTGGCGGTTTCGTCCGGTTCGGCCTGCACCTCGGCCTCGCTTGAGCCTTCGTATGTTTTGCGCGCCCTGGGCCGCAACGACGAACTGGCGCACAGCTCTATCCGCTTTACGTTCGGCCGCTTCACCACCGAAGAGCAAATCGACTACGCCGCGCAGAAAGTTTGCGAAGCCGTCAACAAGCTGCGCGTTCTGTCGCCGCTGTGGGACATGTACAAAGACGGTGTCGATATTTCCAAGATCGAGTGGGCGGCACACTAACTATAGAAGCCGCCACCCCAGCTCTGTAGGAACGTGGCGGAAAACGCAGGCGTTTCTACAGGGTTCCAGAGCGGCCCTGATGAGTGAGGATTCAGTACCATGGCTTACAGCGAAAAGGTCATCGACCACTACGAAAACCCGCGCAACGTCGGCAAGATGAACGCGGAAGACCCTGATGTCGGCACCGGCATGGTTGGCGCTCCGGCGTGCGGCGATGTGATGCGCCTGCAAATCAAGGTTAACGACGCTGGCGTTATCGAAGACGCTAAGTTCAAGACTTACGGCTGCGGTTCGGCCATCGCCTCCAGCTCCCTGGCGACCGAATGGATGAAAGGCAAGACCCTGGATGAGGCTGTCACTATCAGCAACACCCAGCTGGCCGAAGAACTGGCGTTGCCGCCCGTGAAAATCCACTGCTCGGTACTCGCAGAAGACGCCATCAAGGCGGCCGTTCGCGACTACAAGCAGAAGAAAGGCTTGATCTAAGCATTTGGCGACAGGTAAGGAGTCAACGATGGCTATCAGCATGACAGAAGCGGCTGCGCAGCACATTCGCCGCTCCCTGAATGGGCGCGGTAAAGGTGAGGGGATTCGTCTGGGTGTTCGCACCACGGGCTGTTCCGGCCTTGCCTACGTGCTGGAGTTTGTCGACGAGGTGGTTGCGGAAGACCAGGTGTTCGAAAGTCACGGCGAGAAAGTGATCATCGACCCTAAAAGCCTGACCTACCTGGACGGCACCGAGCTCGATTTCGTCAAGGAAGGGTTGAACGAAGGCTTCAAGTTCAACAACCCCAACGTACGCGGTGAATGTGGCTGCGGCGAAAGCTTCAACATCTGAGGCTATTCGTGGGCACTCCTTGTCATTTCGCTTTATTCGAGCTGCAGCCGAGCTTTCGGCTGGATCTTGAGCAGCTTGCTACGCGCTACCGCGAATTGGCGCGTAGCGTGCATCCGGACCGCTTCGCTGACGCTTCCGAGCGTGAGCAACGCCTGGCGCTGGAGCAATCGGCCAGCCTCAACGAAGCCTATCAGACGCTGAAAAACCCACCCAAGCGCGCGCGTTACCTGCTCGCGATGAACGGTGGCGAGTTGCCGCTTGAAGTCACGGTGCACGACCCCGACTTCCTGATGCAGCAGATGCAGTGGCGCGAAGAGCTCGAAGACTTGCAGGACGAAGCCGATGTGGCTGGCGTCGCGGTCTTCAAGCGTCGTCTGAAAGTGGCCCAGGATGAGCTCAACGAAAGCTTCGCAGCTTGTTGGAATGATGCAGCGCAACGTGAACAGGCCGAACGCCTGATGCGGCGCATGCAGTTCCTCGACAAGCTCACCTACGAAGTGCGCCAGCTAGAAGAGCGCCTCGACGATTAACCCAGTGCTGCCCGTGATGCACGCCTGATAGACAGATAAGACCTGATTACCATGGCCCTACTGCAAATCGCCGAACCCGGCCAAAGCCCCCAACCGCACCAGCGTCGCCTGGCGGTCGGGATTGACCTGGGCACCACCAATTCCCTGGTTGCTGCCTTGCGCAGCGGCCTGTCCGAACCGCTACCCGACGCCGATGGCCAGGTTATCTTGCCGTCCGCCGTGCGCTATCACGCTGATCGCACCGAAGTCGGTGAGTCGGCTAAGTTGGCAGCGTCTACCGATCCGTTGAACACCGTGCTATCGGTCAAGCGCTTGATGGGGCGTGGTCTGTCCGACGTCAAGCAATTGGGCGACCAGCTACCGTATCGCTTTGTCGGCGGCGAATCCCACATGCCGTTTATCGACACCGTCCAGGGCCTGAAAAGCCCGGTGGAAGTGTCGGCCGATATCCTCAAGGTGCTGCGCCAGCGTGCAGAAACCACCTTGGGCGGCGAACTCGTAGGGGCGGTGATCACCGTGCCGGCCTATTTCGATGACGCCCAGCGCCAAGCCACCAAGGACGCGGCGAAACTTGCCGGCCTAAACGTGCTGCGCCTGCTCAATGAGCCCACCGCAGCCGCTGTGGCCTACGGTTTGGACCAGCATGCCGAAGGCCTGGTTGCCATTTACGACCTGGGCGGCGGCACCTTTGATATCTCGATCCTGCGCCTGACTGGCGGTGTCTTCGAAGTCCTGGCCACCGGTGGTGATACCGCCTTGGGCGGAGATGACTTCGATCACGCCATCGCGGGCTGGATCATCACCAGCGCCGGCTTGTCTGCCGACCTCGACCCGGGCGAGCAGCGCAACCTGCTGCAAACCGCCTGCGCCGCCAAGGAAGCGCTGACGGAGGCTGCATTTGTTGAAGTGTCCTACGGCACTTGGTCGGCCCAACTGACGCGCGAAGCCTTCGATGCGTTGATCGAGCCGATGGTCGCCCGCAGCCTGAAAGCCTGCCGCCGCGCCGTGCGTGATTCCGGTATCGAGCTGGAAGATGTCGGTGCCGTGGTCATGGTCGGTGGTTCCACCCGTGTGCCGCGCGTTCGTGACGCTGTCGCTGAAGCCTTTGGTCGCCAGCCGCTGACTGAAATCGACCCGGATCAAGTGGTCGCCATTGGTGCCGCGATCCAGGCCGATACCCTGGCCGGCAACAAGCGCGATGGCGGCGAGCTGCTGCTGCTTGACGTGATTCCGTTGTCCCTGGGGCTGGAAACCATGGGCGGTTTGATGGAGAAGGTGATTCCACGTAACACCACCATTCCTGTCGCCCGCGCCCAAGACTTTACTACTTACAAAGATGGCCAGACGGCCATGATGATCCATGTGTTGCAAGGCGAGCGCGAGCTGATCAGCGATTGCCGCTCCCTGGCGCGTTTTGAATTGCGCGGTATTCCGGCGATGGTGGCGGGTGCGGCGAAGATTCGCGTCACGTACCAGGTGGATGCTGACGGCCTGCTCAGCGTGGCCGCCCGTGAACTGGCGTCCGGCGTTGAAGCCAGCATCCAGGTAAAGCCGTCCTACGGCCTCACCGATGGCGAAATCGCAAAGATGCTCAAGGACTCGTTCCAGTATGCCGGTGACGACAAGGTCGCCCGCGTGTTGCGCGAGCAACAGGTCGACGCCCAGCGTCTGCTCGAAGCGGTGCAGGGCGCCCTGGATGCTGACGGCGAGCGCCTGTTGGACGCCGAAGAGCGCATGGTCATCGACCTGCAGATGCAGGAGTTGGCCGAACTGATGAAAGGCACCGATGGTTACGCCATCGAGCAGCAGACCAAGCGTCTGTCACAAGTGACCGATGCCTTTGCCGCCCGCCGCATGGACCAGTCGGTAAAAGCTGCCCTGGCGGGACGCAACCTGAATGAAATCGAGGAATAATTAATGCCGCAGGTCATTTTTCTGCCACACGCCGAGCACTGTCCGGACGGTATGGTCGTGGAGGCTGAGACCGGCAAGTCCATCCTCGAAGTTGCCCATGACAACCACATCGAGATCGAAAGCGCCTGCGGCGGTGTGTGCGCCTGCACCACGTGCCACTGCGTGATCCGCGAGGGCTTCAACAGCCTTGAAGAGGCTGATGAGCTGGAAGAGGACTTTCTTGACCGCGCGTGGGGCCTGGAAGCGACTTCGCGTCTAAGCTGTCAGGCAAAGGTCGGGACGGAAGACATTACCGTCGAAATTCCGAAATATTCCCTCAACCATGCAGCCGAAGCGCCGCATTGATTCAAGGAAATGTCATGAGCCTGAAATGGGTTGATGTACAAGAAATCGCTATACAACTTGCTGAAGCTCATCCTGAGGTCAATCCTCTTACGGTCAACTTCGTCAAGCTGCGCAATCTGGTAATGGCGCTGCCGGACTTCGACGACATCCCTGACCGGGGTGGCGAAAAGGTCCTGGAGGCGATTCAAGGCCTGTGGATCGAAGAAGCAGACTGAACCGCCTTTTTACGCAGTTAGGCAATACCCAATAACCCGCGTATAATTCGCGGGTTTAATTTTTCGTAAATTACCGTTTCTGGAGTTACACCATGGCTGTTCAACGTACTTTCTCCATCATCAAGCCTGACGCTGTTGCAAAAAACGTCATCGGCGAGATCACCACTCGTTTCGAAAAAGCCGGCCTGAAGGTTGTAGCTTCGAAACTCAAGCAACTGTCCAAAGCTGAAGCTGAAGGCTTCTACGCTGAGCACAGCGCTCGTGGCTTCTTCGGCGACCTGGTGGCCTTCATGATCTCCGGTCCTGTTGTTGTTCAGGTTCTGGAAGGCGAAAATGCTATCGCTCTGAACCGTGAGCTGATGGGCGCTACCAACCCTAAAGAAGCAGCTGCCGGCACTATCCGTGCTGACTTCGCTGAATCCATCGACGCCAACGCTGTACACGGTTCGGACTCCGAAGCCGCTGCTGCTCGCGAAATCTCGTACTTTTTCGCTGCTACTGAAGTAACCGCTCGCTAAGCATTGGCTTAAAGAGTGAGGGTGAATCCATGACTACATCGACTGTGAAAACCAACCTGCTGGGTCTGACTCAGCCGGAAATGGAGAAATTCTTCGACTCAATCGGGGAGAAGCGCTTCCGTGCCGGTCAGGTAATGAAATGGATTCACCACTTTGGCGTCGACGATTTCGACGCCATGACTAACGTCAGCAAGGCCCTGCGCGACAAGCTCAAGGCCATTGCTGAGGTCCGTGGTCCCGAGGTTGTCAGCGAGGACATCTCCACCGACGGCACCCGTAAATGGGTGGTGCGTGTGGCGTCCGGCAGTTGCGTCGAGACCGTTTACATTCCCCAGGGCAAACGTGGCACTTTGTGCGTTTCGTCCCAGGCAGGCTGTGCCCTGGACTGCAGTTTCTGCTCCACCGGCAAGCAAGGCTTCAATAGCAACCTCACCGCCGCTGAAGTCATCGGCCAGGTGTGGATTGCCAACAAATCCTTTGGCAGCGTCCCGGCGACCGTCGACCGTGCCATCACCAATGTGGTGATGATGGGCATGGGTGAGCCGCTGCTGAACTTCGACAACGTGATCGCGGCCATGCACCTGATGATGGACGACCTGGGCTACGGCATCTCCAAGCGCCGTGTGACCCTGTCGACCTCTGGCGTGGTGCCGATGATCGATGAGCTGGCCAAGCACATCGACGTCTCCCTGGCGTTGTCGCTGCACGCACCGAATGACGCATTGCGTAACCAATTGGTGCCAATCAACAAGAAGTATCCGCTTAAGATGCTGCTCGAATCTTGCCAGCGCTACATGGCAACGTTGGGCGAGAAGCGCGTCTTGACCATTGAGTACACCATGCTCAAGGACATCAATGACAAGGTCGAGCACGCGGTCGAGATGATCGAACTGCTCAAGAACACCCCGTGCAAGATCAACCTGATTCCGTTTAACCCGTTTCCTCATTCTGGCTACGAGCGGCCGAGCAACAACGCCATCCGTCGTTTCCAGGATCAACTGCACCAGGCCGGTTACAACGTCACCGTGCGCACCACCCGTGGTGAAGACATCGACGCCGCCTGTGGCCAATTAGTAGGGCAGGTGATGGACCGCACCCGCCGCAGCGAACGTTATATCGCCGGACGCGAACTGAACGCCGCCGACGATTTGCCGCTGATTGCTGTGAATCGAATCTGAGAGAGGATCTCTATGCCCTTGCGCCTTGCGCTGCTTTTGCTTGTTACCGGTCTCGCGGCCGGTTGTGTTTCATCGGGTTATGACAGCCCTATGCACACGGGTAAAGGCCGTGATGAGGCGCGAGTTGCCTATGTGCAATTGGGCATGGGTTACCTGCAGCAAGGCATGAACGAGCAGGCCAAGGTGCCTTTGAAGAAGGCCCTTGAGCTGGACAGCGACGATGCTGACGCCAATGGCGCGTTGGCACTGGTGTTCCAGGCCCAGGCCGAGCCTGAACTGGCTGAGCAGTATTTCCTCAAGGCACTCGCCTCAAAACCCGCAGGCCCGCGGCTGCTGAACAATTACGGCAGCTTCCTGTTTGCGCAGAAACGTTATGACCAGGCCGCTCGTTATTTCCAGCAAGCCAGCGCCGATACCCTTTATCCTGAGCGTTCGCGGGTGTTCGAGAACCTTGGGGTGACTTCCATGCGTCTCGGCCAACGCGACAGCGCCCGCCAACAACTGGAAAAAGCCCTGCATTTGAATGGTCGCCAGCCTCGAGCATTGCTCGAAATGGCTGAGTTGTCCTACGAAGACAGGCATTATGTGCCGGCACGTGACTATTACGAGCGTTTTAGCCTGCTCAGCGGGCAAAATGCACGTAGTCTATTGCTCGGTGTGCGCTTGGCAACGGTTCATGAAGAACGCGACACAGCCGCACGTTTTGGCCAGCAACTCGAACGACTCTATCCCGGTACGCCGGAATATCAGCAATACCTGTCGGAGCAATGATGAAAGCGTCGCACCCGGAAGTTGTAGCAGCTAATCGCGTAAACCCAGGCGACACCTTGCGTCAGGCCCGCGAAAGCAATGGTTGGTCGCTGGCGGAAGTGGCCCTCAAGCTCAATTTGACCACGACGTCCCTGGGCAATCTGGAAGCCGGCGCCTTCGATAAGCTGCCTGGGCATACCTTTGCCCGTGGCTATATCCGTGCCTATGCCAAATTGCTGGGTATTGACCAGGCCATATTGGTCCAGCAATTCGATCAATTCACCGGTACCGACTCCCAAGGCAGCAATGTGCATGGCTTGGGTCGAATCGAAGAGCCGGTGCGGGTTTCCCACACTATTTTGCGAATTGTCAGCCTGTTGTTGCTGATTGCTGTCATTGGCGGCGGTTTCTTCTGGTGGCAAGACCAGGCCGCCCAGCGCACCAAGGACATGACCAGCAACGCCATGGAGCACGTCGAAGTCGAAAGCGCCGACGGCACCACTCAGATTCATCCGTTGGATGAGCCCGAAGACCAGGCTGTTGCCGAGGGCCAGGCCGCGCCTGAAGCACCCGTCGCCGCGCAACCCGTACCGGAAGCCGCGCCAGCCGCGACCGCCGACGTACCTGCGACGCCAGATGCGCCGGCTCACACTCCGGCTGCCCAGCCCCATACATCGACCGCCCCAGTGCAAGCGCCAGCGACTACCACACCAGCTGCCCCTGCGATTTCGCCGCCCACCACCCCAGCGCTGATCGCCGGTGATGGCCGCGTGCAGATCACCTTCGTCGCTGATTGCTGGACGCAACTCACCGATGGCAATGGCAAAGTGCTGTTCAGCGGTCTGAAGCGTAAGGGAGATACCCTTGATCAGGGCGGCAAGCCTCCTTTGACGCTGCGTCTGGGCTTCGCCCGGGGCGCGCAGGTGGTCTATAACGGCCAGCCTGTAGACGTGGCGCCGTTCACCAGTGGCGAGACAGCTCGCCTGAAGTTGGGACAATAGTCATGCACGGCGAATCTCCAATCAAACGTCGCGTATCGCGCAAGATCTGGGTCGGCTCGGTGCCGGTGGGCGGCGATGCCCCCATCGCAGTACAAAGCATGACCAACAGCGACACCAATGACGTGGCCGCCACCGTTGCACAGATCAACCGTCTGGAAGCCGCCGGTGTGGACATCGTGCGCGTATCCGTGCCGGACATGGACGCTGCCGAAGCTTTCGGGCGCATCAAGCAACTGGTCAAGGTGCCGTTGGTTGCCGACATTCACTTCGACTACAAGATCGCCCTGCGCGTAGCCGAACTGGGTGTGGATTGCCTGCGTATCAACCCGGGCAACATTGGTCGCGAAGACCGTGTGCGCGCCGTGGTGGACGCTGCCCGTGATCGCGGGATTCCAATCCGTATCGGCGTCAACGCCGGCTCCCTGGAAAAAGACCTGCAAAAGAAGTACGGCGAGCCGACCCCGGCGGCGCTGGTTGAGTCGGCACTGCGCCACGTTGAGCACCTTGAGCGCCTGAATTTTCAGGACTTCAAGGTCAGCGTAAAGGCCTCCGACGTGTTCATGGCGGTCGAAGCCTATCGCCTGCTGGCCAAGGAAATCGCACAGCCACTGCACTTGGGTATCACTGAAGCGGGTGGTTTACGCTCAGGCACAGTGAAATCTGCGGTGGGTCTCGGTATGCTGCTCGCCGAAGGGATTGGCGATACTATCCGCATCTCGCTGGCGGCAGACCCCGTAGAGGAAGTGAAAGTCGGTTACGACATTCTCAAATCCCTGCGTTTGCGTTCCCGTGGCATCAATTTCATTGCCTGCCCGAGCTGCTCGCGGCAGAACTTCGACGTGGTGAAAACCATGAACGATCTGGAATTGCGCCTCGAAGACCTGCTGGTGCCGCTGGATGTTGCAGTGATCGGTTGCGTGGTCAACGGGCCGGGCGAAGCCAAGGAAGCCCATGTGGGCCTGACTGGCGGTACCCCTAACCTGATCTACATCGACGGCAAGCCGGCGCAGAAGTTAACGAATGACAATCTGGTGGATGAGCTCGAAAGACTGATCCGCGAGAAAGCGGCCGAAAAGGTCGCCGCTGACGCAGCGCTGATCGCGCGCGGCTGATTGAACGAATTTAAGGATTTGATGTGAGCAAGTCTCTGCAAGCCATTCGTGGCATGAACGACATCCTGCCGGAGCAGACGCCGCTGTGGCGCTACTTCGAGAGCACTGTCGCGCGCCTGCTGGATAACTACGGTTACAAGCAGATCCGCATGCCGATCGTCGAGTTCACCGAGCTGTTCAAACGCTCCATCGGTGAAGTGACCGACATCGTCGAAAAAGAGATGTACACCTTTGAAGACCGCAACGGCGACTCCCTGACCCTGCGTCCCGAAGGCACTGCTGCATGCGTGCGTGCCGTGCTTGAGCATGGTCTCACCGGTGCTGGCCAGCCTCAGAAGTTGTGGTACATCGGCCCGATGTTCCGCCACGAACGTCCGCAAAAAGGTCGTTATCGCCAGTTCCACCAGATTGGCCTGGAAGTGTTCAACATCGATGGCCCAGACATTGATGCCGAGCTGATCGTATTGACCTGGCGCCTGTGGGGCCTGCTGGGCATCCGCGACGCGGTCAAGCTTGAGCTCAACAGCCTGGGCACCAGCGAATCCCGCGGCCGCTACAAGGTCGCCTTGGTCGAGTACCTGTCGGCCCACCTGGACAAGTTGGACGAAGACAGCCAGCGCCGCCTGAAGACCAACCCGCTGCGCGTGCTGGACACCAAGAACGCCGATACCCAGGCTGTATTGGTCAATGCGCCGAAAATGGCCGATTACCTGGACGACGAATCTCGTATCCACTTCGAGGGCCTCAAGGCTCGCCTGGATGCGGCCGGTATTCCGTTCGTGATCAACACCAAGCTGGTGCGTGGCCTCGATTACTACAGCAAGACCGTGTTCGAGTGGGTCACCAACAAACTCGGCGCCCAGGGCACTGTGTGTGCCGGTGGCCGCTACGACGGCCTGGTCGAGCAGATGGGCGGCAAGCCGACCACGGGTGTGGGCTTCGCCATGGGCATCGAGCGGCTGATCCTGCTGCTGGAAACGCTGGAGCAAGTCCCTGAAGAGATTTCCCGTCAGGTGGACGTGTACCTCTGCGCCTTTGGCGAGGCTGCCGAACTGGCGGCCCTGGCCCTGAGCGAAAAAGTGCGCGACCAACTGCCGAACCTGCGCCTGCAGGTTAATGCCGGCGCTGGCAGCTTCAAGAGCCAATTCAAGAAGGCCGACAAGAGCGGTGCGCTGTATGCATTGATCCTCGGCGATGATGAGTTGGCGCAGCAAGTGATAGGTTTTAAACCCCTGCGTGGCCAGGGCGAGCAACAGAACATTGCCTTTGATGCGCTCGCTGCGCACTTGGCCACCTGCGTCGTGCAGGGTTGAAGCTGTCGAACAGCCGAATTTAGCGATTAAGGAGTACTGGGGTGTCGAGTTCTGATGATGATCAACTGGCCGATTTCAAGGACTGGTGGCAGCGTAATGGCAAGCCCCTGGTTACTGGCGGTCTGCTGGCTTTAGTGGTGGTGTTCGGCTGGCAAGCCTGGACCAAATATCAGGCCAACCAGTCCCAAGGCGCCTCGATCCTCTATCAGCAGTTGCTGGAAACCACGCTGACGCCGGACGGCAAGCCTGACCCGGCGCAGGTCGCCGATTTGGCCGGCAAGCTGAAGAGCGAATTCGGCGGTAGCACCTACGCCCAATACGGCAGCCTGTTCGTCGCGAAAGTCGCAGTCGACACTGGCAAGCTGGACGACGCCGCCGCAGAGCTGAAGGCTGTCGCTGACAAGCCGACCAACCCGACCCTGGGTGAAATCGCACGTCAGCGTCTGGCTCAGGTTCTCGCGGCACAGAACAAGGCTGACGAAGCACTCAAACTGCTCGACGGCGATGCTGACAAGGCATTTGTAGCCACTCGCGAAGAGCTCAAGGGCGACCTGTTGGTCCAATTGGGTCGTACCGACGAAGCCAATGCTGCGTACAAAAAAGCCAAGGCGGCGCTGTCTGATGAAGCAGCGGTCGGTGGCTTACAAATCAAGCTGGACGACTTGGCCAAAGGGGATGCGTGACGTGATCCGTTGGAAACATGCAGCATTGCTGGCTCTGGCCGTTCTGGCCGCGGGTTGCAGCAGCAACAGTAAAAAAGAACTGCCTCCTGCCGAGCTGACCAGCTTCAAGGAAGAAGTGGTCCTGCAAAAGCAGTGGAGCCGCTCCATTGGTGATGGTCAGGGCGACACCTACAACATGTTGGTACCGGCAATCGACGGTGACAACATTGTGGCCGCTGACGTGACCGGCGTTGTGACCTCCATGGACCGCATGAACGGCGACGTGAAGTGGTCCAAGGATCTCGAATTGCCTGTCTCCGGCGCCGTTGGCGTGGGTTATGGCATGGTGTTGCTCGGCACGCTCAAGGGCGAAGTCGTGGCGCTGGATTCCAGCACCGGTGAAGAGAAGTGGCGCGCTCGCGTGAGCAGTGAAGTACTCGCACCGCCTGCTACCAACGGCGATATCGTCGTGGTACAGACGCAGGAGGACCGCCTCATCGGCCTCGACGCCAGCACTGGCGAACAGCGCTGGTTGTATGACAGCACCCCTGCGGTGCTGACGTTGCGTGGTACCAGTGGTCCGATTGTGACCAACAATCTGGCCGTTGCGGGCCTGTCGACCGGTAAAGTGGTCGCCCTGAACACTCAGAACGGCGTGCCGGTCTGGGAAACCCGTGTGGCCATTCCGCAAGGTCGTTCCGAGCTGGAGCGCGTAGTGGACATCGACGGCGGCTTACTGCTGTCCGGTGAAACCCTCTATGTCGCCACTTACCAGGGCCGTGTTGCCGCACTGGACCTGCAGAGCGGCCGCGTTAACTGGCAGCGTGATGCTTCCAGCTACGCAGGTGTCGCCCAAGGGTTTGGCAGCGTCTACGTAAGCCTTGCGTCCGGCACCGTTGAAAGTGTCGACGAGCGTTCCACCACCTCACTGTGGAGCAACGACTCCCTGGCTCGCCGCCAACTGTCGGCACCGGAAGTGTTCTCCAGCTACGTCGCGGTCGGTGACTTCGAAGGCTACCTGCACCTGCTGAGCCAGGTAGACGGTCGCTTCGTGGGTCGCGAGCGTATCGACAGCGACGGCCTGCGTGCGCGTCCGCTGGTGGTGGGTAACATGCTTTATGTGTATGGCAACAGCGGCAAGCTGGAAGCCCTGACCATCAAGTAAGAACTATGCTTGGGGTAACACCCAGGCGGCCCCGCTTCGGCGGGGCATGCGGCATTTTATTATGCTGCCCCGAGCACCAGCCGCTGCCTTGCAGCGGCTTTTGTATTTTCTGAAATAACGAAGTGGAGAGCCGCATGGTTCCCGTAATCGCCCTGGTGGGCCGACCTAACGTCGGCAAGTCCACCTTGTTCAACCGCCTGACCAGGACTCGCGACGCCATCGTCGGCGACTTGTCCGGTCTGACCCGTGATCGCCAATACGGTGAGGCAAAGTGGCAAGGGCGCTCCTACATTATTGTCGACACCGGTGGTATCTCCGGTGACGAGCATGGCATGGACGAAAAGATGGCCGAGCAGTCGCTGCTGGCCATTGAAGAAGCCGATGTTGTGTTGTTCCTGGTGGATGCCCGCGCGGGCTATACCGCTGCCGACCAAATGATTGGCGAGCACCTGCGCAAGCGTAACAAGCGTTCCTATTTGGTCGCCAACAAGATCGACAACATCGATCCTGAGCAGGCCCGTGCCGAATTCAGCCCGATGGGCCTGGGCGACGCGATCCCGGTCGCCGGTGCCCACGGTCGCGGCATCACCCAGATGCTGGAAATTGCTCTCAGCACCTTCCCCAAGGATGACGCTGAGGAAGAAGAGGGTGAAGAAGAGATCGTCGCCGAAGGTGAGGAAGCCAAGCGCATTCCTGGCCCGAGTGAAAAAGACGGTATCAAGATCGCCATCATCGGTCGCCCCAACGTCGGCAAGTCGACCCTGGTCAACCGCATGCTCGGTGAAGACCGGGTAATCGTCTATGACGAGCCCGGCACCACCCGCGACAGTATCTACATCCCGTTCGAACGTAACGAAGAAAAGTACACGCTGATCGACACCGCCGGTGTGCGCAAGCGCGGCAAGATCCACGAGGAAGTTGAAAAGTTCTCGGTGGTGAAAACCCTGCAGGCGATCAAAGACGCCAACGTTGTGATCTTCGTGATGGACGCCCGCGAAGGCGTGGTCGACCACGACCTGAACTTGCTGGGCTTTGCCCTGGAAGCCGGTCGGGCACTGGTGATCGCGATCAACAAGTGGGACGGCATGACGCCGAGCGAGCGCGACTTCGTCAAGATCGAGCTGCAGCGTCGCTTGTTCTTCGTCGAGTTCGCCGATATCCACTTTATCTCGGCACTGCACGGCACCGGCGTAGGCAACCTCTACGCCTCCGTACAGAACTCGTTCAAGTCCGCGGTCACCCGCTGGCCGACCAACCGCCTCACCCAGATCCTGGAAGATGCCGTTGGCGAGCACGCGCCGCCGATGGTTAACAACCGCCGGATCAAGCTGCGTTACGCCCACTTGGGTGGTGCCAACCCGCCGATTATCGTGATTCACGGTAACCAGATCGAGAAGGTGCCGAAGTCCTACGTGCGTTACCTGGAAAACACTTACCGCCGCGTCTTGAAGCTGGTCGGTACGCCGATCCGTATCGAGTTCAAGGGTGGCGAGAACCCGTACGAAGGTAACAAGAACAGCCTCACCGACCGCCAAGTGAATAAAAAACGCCGGATGATGACGCACCACAAGAAAGCCGACAAAAAGCGTCGCGACAAACGCTGATATCGACGTGTCAAAAAAGGGCTCATTGCGAGCCCTTTTTTGTGTGCGGCGGTTTGTGCCTTGACCCGCTGCAATTGGCAGCTTAAAACTTGGGCTCACCTGCAGGGGGCTCCGATGATCACCAGCAAGCTGCCGAATGTCGGCACCACCATTTTTACCACCATGTCGCAACTCGCTGCCGAAACCGGTGCGCTCAACCTGTCCCAGGGCTTCCCGGACTTCAATGGCCCCCAAGGTTTGCTCGATGCCGTGGGCAAGCACGTTGCCAGCGGACACAACCAATATTCACCGATGACTGGCCTGCCAGCCCTGCGCCAGCAAGTGGCGGCCAAGATCGCTCGCAGTTATGGCGCCACGGTGGATGCCGACAGCGAAGTGACCATTACCCCTGGGGCTACTGCTGCGATCTTCTGCGCGATCCAGGCGGTGATTCGCAGTGGCGATGAAGTCATTGTGTTCGACCCTTGCTATGACAGCTATGAGCCCGCGGTCGAACTGGCAGGTGGCCGTTGCGTGCATGTGCAACTGAGCCTGCAAGGCTTTGCTCTCGACTTCGAAAAGATCAAGGCCGCGCTGTCGCCGCGCACGCGCATGATCATCCTCAACACGCCGCACAATCCCACTGGCGCCTTGGTCTGCCGCGCCGAGTTGGACCAGTTGGCGGAGTTGATCCGCGACCGCGATATCTACCTGGTCAGCGACGAGGTCTACGAACACCTGGTATTCGACGGTGTGCCCCATGTCAGCGTGCTGGCCCACGAAGAACTGTATCAGCGCGCGTTCGTGGTCAGTTCCTTCGGCAAGACCTACCATGTCACCGGCTGGAAAACCGGCTACGTCATCGCGCCATCGGCCCTCACGGCCGAACTGCGCAAGGTGCACCAGTACGTTAATTTTTGCGGCGTGACGCCGCTCCAGTTCGCATTGGCCGATTTTATGGCCGAACACCCAGAGCACGTCGATGAACTGCCGGCGTTCTACCAGGCCAAGCGCGACCTGTTCTGTAACCTGCTGGCTCCGTCACGTTTCAGCTTTACCCGCGTCACCGGCACCTACTTTCAGTTGGTCGATTACTCACAGATCCGCCCGGACCTGGACGACGTCGCCATGTCCCTGTGGATGACCCGCGAACACGGCGTGGCAACCATCCCGGTCTCGGTGTTCTACCAGACCCCACCCCAAAGCCAGCGCCTGGTGCGCCTGTGCTTTGCCAAGCGCGAGGAAACGCTGCAACAAGCAGCCGAGAAACTATGCGTGATTTGACTGCGTTACCGAACCTGAACCTCGCCCTGGTCCAGACCACCCTGGCCTGGCATGACCGGCAGGCCAACCTGGAACATTTCGAACTGCTGCTGGACCAGGCCAGGGGCGCCGATCTGATCGTGCTGCCGGAGATGTTCACCACCGGTTTCTCCATGGAGTCAGGCTCCTTGGCCGAACCGGAGAGCGGCCCGACCCGTCGATGGCTCCAGGCCCAGGCAGCGAAGTACAACGCGGTGATCACCGGCAGCGTGATCATCCAGGCCGCCGACGGCAGCCACCGCAACCGCCTGCTCTGGGCGCGGCCGGATGGCGATGTGCTGCATTACGACAAGCGCCACCTGTTCCGCATGGCCGGCGAGCACGATCACTACACCCCCGGCGAGCGGCAGGTGCAATTTGAGTTGAAGGGCTGGCGTATCCGCCCGTTGATTTGCTACGACCTGCGCTTTCCGGTGTGGAGCCGCGATGCTCAGGACACCGACCTGCTGCTGTACACGGCCAACTGGCCGGGCGCTCGGCGCCAGCATTGGAATCGGCTGCTGCCGGCGCGGGCGATTGAAAACCTGTGCTATGTGGCGGCCGTGAATCGGGTGGGGACGGACGGGAAGGGGTTTGCCTACACCGGTGATAGTCAGGTGTTGGACTTCCAGGGTGAGACCTTGCTGAGTGCGGGGGAGGCGGATGGGGTGTTTCAGGTGTGCCTGGAGGCAGCTGAGCTGGCGGCGTATCGCACCCGGTTTCCGGCGAACCTGGATGCCGATAGCTTTCAGTTTGTCTGACGGGTTTGCGGTGTCTGGGAGATTGTATTCGCGAGCAAGCCCGCTCCCACATTTCGAGCGCATTCATACAGGAAACACGCGGTTCAATGTGTGCGGGCTTGCTCGCGAAGAGGTCCTCACCGACGCTACAAATCTCAAGCCTAACAAAAAGGCCCCTGGATTCTCATCCAAGGGCCTTTTGTATTGACGCGATAAAACTTACGCCGCTTTCGCTTCCATCTGACTCAACGAGCGGTTCAACGCACTGAACAACGCCTTGAAGCTCGCAGTGGTGATGTTTTCATCAATACCCACACCATGCACCGGACGCTCACCGTTCACACGCAACTCGATGTAGGCCGCCGCCTTGGCATTGGTTCCTGCACCGATTGCATGTTCGTTGTAGTCCATGATTTCCACGGCAATCGGCAGGCCGGCTACCAGTGCTTCCAGCGCACCGTTGCCCTTGCCTTTCCAGTGCAGGTTGGTTTCACCCTGGCCCTTGCCCGAGACTTCCACCTCGACATAGCTGTTGCCGTTCTCTTCCTGCAGGCGATGGCTGACCAGCGCGTACGGGGTGTTGGCTTGCAGGTATTCACGCTGCAGCAACGCGTAGATCTGCGGTGCGGTCATCTCGAGGCCGACGCGGTCGGTCTCGGCCTGTACCACTTGGCTGAACTCGATCTGCATGCGACGCGGCAAGCTGATGTCGTATTCCTGCTCCAGCAAGTAGGCGATGCCGCCTTTGCCCGACTGGCTGTTTACACGGATCACCGCTTCGTAGCTGCGGCCAATGTCCGCTGGGTCGATCGGCAAATACGGCACTTCCCAGAGCGCATCGTCTTTCTGCTGGGAGAAACCTTTGCGGATCGCATCCTGGTGAGAGCCGGAGAACGCGGTGTGCACCAGGTCGCCAACGTACGGGTGACGTGGGTGCACCTGGATCTGGTTGCACTCTTCGACGACTTTGCGCACACCGTCGATGTCGGAGAAATCCAGCTGCGGGTCGAGGCCCTGGGTGTACATGTTCAGTGCCACGGTGACGAGGTCGACGTTACCGGTACGCTCGCCGTTGCCGAACAGGCAGCCTTCGACACGATCGGCGCCGGCCATCAGGCCCAGCTCAGTGGCGGCCACGCCGGTGCCACGGTCGTTGTGGGTGTGCAGGCTGATGATCACGCTGTCACGACGGTTGATATGGCGACCGAACCACTCGATCTGGTCGGCATAAATGTTTGGCGTGGCGCATTCCACGGTGGCCGGCAGGTTGAGGATCATCTTGTGCTCAGGCGTCGGGTTCCACACTTCGATCACCGCGTCACACACTTCCTTGGCGAACTCCAGCTCAGTCGCGCTGAAGGTCTCCGGGGAGTATTCGAAGGTCCACTGGGTCTCCGGCTGCAGCGCGGCGTATTTGACGAACAGCTTGGCCGCGTTGACCGCGATTGCCTTGATGCCGTCCTTGTCCTGGTTGAACACGATGCGGCGGAACGACGGCGACGTAGCGTTGTACAAGTGCACGATGGCTTTCTTGGCGCCGCGCAGGGATTCGAACGTGCGCGCGATCAAGTCTTCACGGCCCTGGGTCAGCACCTGGATGGTGGTGTCCTCGGGGATGTGGTTGTCTTCGATCAGGGTGCGTACGAAGTCGAAGTCGGTTTGCGACGCAGCCGGGAACGAGGCTTCGATTTCTTTAACGCCTACCGCTACCAGGGTCTTCCAGAAGCGCAGCTTTTTTGCGGCGTCCATTGGTTCGATCAGCGACTGGTTGCCATCACGCAGGTCCGAGCTGCACCAGATCGGCGCTTCGGTGATGGTCTTCGATGGCCAGGTGCGGTCCGGGATATCGATGGTCGGAAACGCGCGGTACTTCGAAGACGGGTCTTTGAGCATGCTCATCGGGAAATCCTTTGTAGTAGGGGCCGAAAAAAGGCGGCCTGCCGTAGAACTGTTTTTAGGGATAAAACGTATAGACGAGGCAGATCGATTCAGCTTGGCAGTCGTGCGCTGACGAGGCACAAACTGCGGTGCTGGCGGAGCTGAATGAGGGTGTGAGAGGTTTTCATAAGCTCAACCCTAACCGCCGGGGTGAAAGATGGCAAGCAGTCGAGAAAAATTGAGATAATTTCTGTTATCTGCGTGGGGAGCGAGATTTTATGCTTGTTTATAAGGTGAAGGCTGGTTTTAATTGCGCGCCCATTATCGAGCGCGCAATCGGACGTTTCAGGGTTGGAACGCGCCGATAAAGATCGCCGGGTCTACCCTTGCATCGTTAAGGCTGACATTCCAGTGCATGTGCGGTCCGGTCGCACGGCCCGTTGAACCGACCTTGCCGACCACTGCGCCGCGCTTGAGTTGATCGCCCACTTTTACGTCGATCTTCGACATGTGGCAGAACATGCTGATAAAGCCCTGGCCGTGGTCGACGAACACCGTGTTGCCGTTGAAAAAGTAGTTACCGATGAGAATCACCTTGCCGTTCGCCGGGGTCTTGATCGGCGTGCCCGCGGGCACGGCGAAATCCAGGCCCGAATGCGGATTGCGTTCTTCACCGTTGAAGAAGCGGCGTACGCCAAACTTGCTCGACAGCGGCCCGTTCACCGGTTTATCCAGCACCAGGTTGCTCGGCAGGTTCGGGCTGAAACTGCGGTAGGCCTTGAGCTGCACCGCCAGTTCGCCTTCGATGCGCTTGAGTTGCGCCGGCTTAGGGTTTACCTGGCTTTTGTTTTTCAGGGTGATGCGCTGTTCTGGGTACTTCTTGTAACCGACGATAAACGGCAGGCTGCGCCCGCCGCTGCTGAGGCGCTCGTTGCCGGGTTTAACGGTCAATGGGATGCCGACAATCGCCAGCCAGTTGTCCGCCTCCTTCACCACCAGCACCGGTTTGCCTTGGTAGGTGGCTTTCGGTGCTGCCGCCGAGGGGCCGAGTTCTACGACTGCAACGCCACCCGGCACGGGTTTGTTCAGGGTGCGCGTTATATAGCTGTCGGCATGGGCATTAACGGCGAGGCACAGCAGCATCAACAGACTAAAGAGACGTGACATTAATCAATCCAATAACGAAAGGGTGACGGGTGTCAGGTGGTTGTCTTCCACCCGCACTTGTAATTTGCCTTCACCGAGACGCGCGGTGAGGCGCTGGCCGGTGTGGGTTTGAGCGGCGTCGCGAATGGCCTGGCCGCGTTCGTCCAGCAGGATGCTGTAGCCACGGCCCAGGGTCGCCAGCGGGCTGACCACCTGCAGCGTCTGCACCTGGCTTTGCAGTTGCAGGCGCCGAGCCTTGAGGCCTTCACGCATGGCGCGGGGCAGGCGTTCGGCAAGGCTGTCCAAGCGCTGACGCAGCAGGGCCAGTTGCCGGCCGGGGTGTTGGCCGGCAAGACGGGTTTCCAGGCGGATCAGGCGTTCGCGCCGGGTATTGAGGCTGCGCTCGAACGCACGGCGCAGGCGCATGTCCAGGTCATCCAGGCGCTGGGCCTGTTGGCGCAGACGCTCGCCAGGGTGACGCAGACGTCGGGCCATGCCCTCCAGGCGCAGGCGGTCATGGCTCAGGCGATTGCGCATCAGCATCACCAGGCGACGGTGCAGGTTTTCGACTTGGCGTACCAGGTGGCTGGCGTCCGGCGCGAGCAATTCCGCCGCAGCGGATGGGGTAGGGGCGCGGACATCGGCGACGAAATCGCTGATGGACACATCGGTCTCATGGCCAACGGCGCTGACGATTGGTGTGACGCAGGCTTCTACCGCGCGTGCTACGGCCTCTTCGTTAAAGCACCAGAGGTCTTCCAGCGAACCGCCACCACGCGCCAGGATCAGCGCATCAAAGCCCCGGGCGTCGGCCAGTTTCAGCGCACGTACAAGCTGCGGGATGGCTTCGCGGCCTTGCACGGCTGTCGGGATCAATGTCAGCTCAACGTTCGGTGCCCTGCGGCGGAACACGCTGATGATGTCGCGGATCACTGCGCCGGTTGGCGAGCTGATAATGCCGATGCGCCGAGGATGCGCCGGCAGCGGCACTTTACGTTCAGCGCTGAATAGACCTTCGGCGCTGAGCTTTTCTTTCAGCGCATCGAACGCCAGGCGCAGCGCGCCATCACCGGCCGGTTCCACGGTATCGAGGATCAGTTGGTAATCACCCCGGCCTTCGAACAGCGAGACCTTGCCGCGCACTTTCACCGCCAGGCCATCCTTCAGCGCCTGGCGAACCCGCGCGGCGTTATTGCGAAACAGCGCGCAACGCACCTGGGCGCCGCTGTCCTTGAGGGTGAAATACACATGGCCGGAGGCCGGGCGGGCGAGGTTGGAGATCTCGCCTTCGACCCAGATATTGGTGAACACGTCTTCCAGCAACACCCGCGCGCGGCCGTTGAGCTGGCTGACAGTCAGGACTTCGCGGTCCAGGCCCAGTCGGGCAAAAGGATCTTTAATCATGGGCGGCAGTTTATAGGCATTCGCGCAGTGTTTGACAGAATTGCTCCACCAGCGCACTTGGCGCCTGCGCGCAGGCGAGGGCCACGGTGCTGAGGCAGTCCGGCTCGGCCAGGGGCAGAAAGTGCAGGTTAGCCGGGGCGATGTCCTGCATGGATTTTGGTAACAAGGCAATACCGAAGCCGGCCTGGATCAGCTGCAACTGGGTGGTCTTAGGGGACATCACCCGCGCGGCCTTGGGGAAAAATCCCGCACGCATGCGCAACTCGGCTGACAGATAACTCAGGCCGCCGCGTTGCGGATGGGGGATCGAGATAAACGCTTCGTCCTTCAATTGCGCCAGTTCGATAGGCGCATCGCTCACCGATGGCTAAAGTGATCTCTCTCTCGTAAGGAATTTTCCATGAGCCCGGTTGAGCTGATGAGCCAGTGGTCGTTTGTTGGTGTGGATTGGCTGGTCATCGGTCTGGGCATCGTTGTGGCCTATATCGTGTTTGGCATCGCCGGCTTTGGAACGGCGTTGGTGGCGGGGCCACTGCTGATTATGTTTATGCCTCTGTCGAAAATCATCCCGCTGCTGGTGCTGCTGGATTTTGTCGCGGCCTTTGGCAACCTGCTGCAAGCGCGGCGTGATGTGAACAAGCCGGAACTGCTGCGGTTGCTGCCGTGCATGGCGATAGGTTGCACGCTTGGCGTGGTGTTTTTGCTCAACTTGCATTCCGACCTGTTGCTGTTGTTGATGGGCCTGTTTATCAGCGCCTACGCGATCTACAGCCTGACGGTAAAGGCGCGGCCGACACAGCTGGCGGCGGGCTGGTCGATTCCCGTGGGTACGGTTGGCGGGCTGTTTGGTGCGCTGTTTGGCAGTGGTGGCTTTTTATATGCGATCTACCTGAACAGCCGCCTGCCCAAGGATGCGGCGCGCGCGACGCAGAGCGCGTTGATCAGTTGCAGCACGGTGGTGCGCTTGAGCCTGTTCCTGGTCGCCGGGGTGTATGCAGATTTGCCGTTGTTGATGTTGGCGCTGTGCCTGCTGCCAGCGATGGCCCTGGGGCTGTGGTGTGGGCGCAGGCTGACGATGCGTATGTCGCGTGAGGCGTTTGTGCGGTTGGTGACCTGGTTGGTGCTGGCCAGCGGGATGGCGTTGATTGGGCGGTACTTGAGTACTTGACCTGAGTGGGGCAGGGATTAAGCTGCCAGCCTTCAGGGCGTCATCGCGGGCAAGCCCGGCTCCCACAGTTGATCGCGTTCCAATGTGGGAGCCGGGCTTGCCCGCGATGGCGCCAGTAGCCACACCGCAGGACTCTCAGGTCTCATGAACTCCCAAAGCATCCTTGTCCCCAAAATCTCCACCTTGCCCGTCCACGAACCCCGCGCCCGGGCGATCGTGCGCTGGCTGGTGCGCAAGAACATTATCAAGGAAGAGCTGACCACCTGTGGCCGCACCGGCAACCGCATGGCCTACGCCCTGGCCGATGGGGCCCGCGCCGTGGTGCTGCACCCCCAGGCGCTTCCGTTCAACGAGCCGATCAACGGCCTGGAAATCATCTACAAACGCTGCATCTACACGCCGGCCAAGGGCTTTCTCGAAGAAGCCGGCTGCCCGGAATGCCGCAAGGAAGTCGGCGAAGCATTGTTTGACAGCCTGGAAGACTGGATGCCCGGTCACACCGATAACTTCACCTGCCCGCTGTGTGGGCATGAAGACGACATCAATGGGTTCCTGTTCCTACAGGAATGCGGGTTTTCCAACCTGGGGTTCATTTTCAACAACTGGGCGGAGGCGGGGTTCAAGCAGAGCTTTATCGACGAATTTGCCGATTGGTTGGACCAGAAGATGAGTTGGGTCAAAGTCGAGCTTTAACCCTTCTATCAGTATTACCAAGTTTGTCAGAGTTTTACATTGAGCCCGAGAGGGTGCATGTATATAATGGCGCGCTTCCATTTTCCCGCTCGGGAGCCCCCGCGATGCTGCGTATCAGCCAAGAAGCTCTGACATTCGACGACATTCTCCTAGTGCCCGGTTATTCCGAGGTACTTCCTAACGAAGTCAGTCTCAAGACCCGCCTAACCCGTGGCATCGAGCTGAATATTCCCCTGGTTTCCGCTGCCATGGACACCGTCACTGAAGCCCGTTTGGCAATCGCCATGGCTCAGGAAGGCGGCATCGGCATCATCCACAAGAACATGACCATCGAGCAGCAAGCTGCCGAAGTGCGCAAGGTCAAGCGTTACGAAGCCGGTGTGGTGAAAGATCCCATTACCATCGAAGCCGACGCTACCGTGCGTGAACTGTTCGAACTGACCCGCCTGCACAACATCTCCGGCGTTCCGGTGTTGCACGATGGCGACCTGGTCGGCATCGTCACTTCCCGCGACGTGCGTTTTGAAAACCGCATGGAAGTCACCGTCCGCGACGTGATGACGCCTAAAGAGCGCCTGGTCACTGTCCGCGAAGGTGCCGACAAGAATGATGTGCGCGAACTACTGCATAAAAACCGCATCGAGCGCGTGCTGATCGTCGACGACAAATTCGCCCTTAAGGGCATGATGACCGTCAACGACATCGAAAAAGCCAAGGCTTACCCGCTGGCCAGCAAGGATGATCAAGGTCGTCTGCGCGTTGGCGCCGCCGTCGGTACCGGTAAAGACACCGGTGACCGCGTTTCGGCCTTGGTCGCTGCCGGCGTTGACGTGGTGGTGGTCGACACCGCCCACGGTCACTCCAAAGGCGTGATCGACCGCGTGCGTTGGGTCAAACAGAACTTCCCTGATGTGCAAGTGATCGGCGGCAACATCGCCACCGGCGCAGCGGCCAAGGCCCTGGCTGAAGCGGGCGCCGATGCAGTCAAGGTCGGTATCGGCCCTGGCTCGATCTGCACCACCCGTATCGTTGCCGGTGTGGGCGTGCCGCAAATCAGCGCCATCGCCAACGTCGCCGCCGCCCTTGAAGGCACCGGCGTTCCGTTGATCGCCGACGGCGGCATCCGTTTCTCCGGTGACCTGTCCAAGGCCATCGTTGCCGGTGCTTCCTGCGTGATGATGGGCTCGATGTTCGCCGGCACTGAAGAAGCGCCAGGCGAGATCGAACTGTTCCAGGGCCGTTCCTACAAGGCTTACCGCGGCATGGGTTCGCTGGGCGCCATGTCCCAGGCGCAAGGTTCTTCCGACCGTTACTTCCAGGACTCCTCGGCAGGCGCCGAGAAACTCGTCCCGGAAGGCATCGAAGGCCGTGTGCCGTACAAAGGCACACTGAGCGCGATCATCCATCAACTGATGGGCGGCCTGCGTTCTTCGATGGGCTACACCGGCAGCGCCGACATCGAAGAAATGCGCACCAAGCCAGAGTTCGTGCGGATCACCGGCGCCGGCATGGCTGAATCCCATGTCCACGACGTGCAGATCACCAAGGAAGCGCCAAACTACCGCGTAGGTTGATGCTTCCAGCAAAATGTTAAGTAACCGGGGCTGTTCTTTCAGCCCCGAGTTGTTTCTGATTCATTAGACGAGACTGACTTCATGGCCCTCGACATTCACGCCCACCGCATCCTGATCCTCGACTTCGGTTCCCAGTACACCCAGCTGATCGCCCGCCGCGTGCGTGAAATCGGCGTGTACTGCGAACTGCATCCGTTCGACATGGACGACGAAGCGATCCGCGAATTCGCACCTAAAGGCGTCATCCTCGCCGGTGGCCCCGAGTCCGTGCACGAAGCCAACAGCCCGCGTTGCCCGCAGGCCGTATTCGATCTGGGCGTGCCGGTCTTCGGTATTTGCTACGGCATGCAGACCATGGCCGAGCAACTGGGCGGCAAGGTTGAAGGTTCCGAGCTGCGTGAATTCGGTTATGCCCGTGTCGACGTGGTCGGCAAGAGCCGCCTGCTGGACGGCATCGAAGACCACATCGACGCCGACGGCCTGTTCGGCCTCGACGTGTGGATGAGCCACGGTGACAAAGTCACCAAGATGCCGGAAGACTTCCACATCCTGGCCAGCACCCCGAGCTGCCCGGTCGCCGGCATGTTCAGCGACGAGCGCCGTTACTACGGCGTGCAGTTCCACCCGGAAGTGACCCACACCAAACAAGGCGGCCGCATCCTGTCGCGTTTCATCCTCGACATCTGCGAGTGTGAAGCCCTGTGGACGCCGTCGAAGATCGCTGAAGACGCCATCGCCAACGTGCGTGCCCAAGTCGGCACCGACAACGTGCTGCTCGGCCTGTCCGGTGGCGTTGACTCCTCTGTGGTTGCTGCGCTGCTGCACAAAGCCATCGGCGACCAACTGACCTGCGTCTTCGTCGACAACGGCCTGCTGCGATTGCACGAAGGCGAGCAAGTGATGGCCATGTTCGCCGAGAACATGGGCGTCAAAGTTATTCGTGCCAACGCCGAGGAGCAGTTCCTCAACAACCTGGCCGGCGAGTCCGACCCAGAGAAAAAGCGCAAGATCATCGGTCGCACCTTCATCGACGTCTTCGATGCCCAGGCCAAACACCTGGACAACATCAAGTACCTCGCCCAGGGCACCATCTACCCCGACGTGATCGAGTCGGCCGGCGCCAAGAGCGGCAAGGCCCACGTGATCAAGTCCCACCACAACGTGGGTGGCCTGCCTGAGGAAATGAACCTCAAGCTGGTAGAACCGCTGCGCGAACTGTTCAAGGACGAAGTCCGCCGTCTGGGCCTGGAACTCGGCCTGCCGTACGACATGGTCTACCGCCACCCATTCCCAGGCCCGGGCCTGGGCGTGCGTATCCTGGGTGAAGTGAAAAAGGAATACGCCGACCTGCTGCGTCGCGCCGACCACATCTTCATCGAAGAACTGCGCAAGGCCGACTGGTACCACAAAGTCAGCCAGGCCTTCGTGGTGTTCCAGCCAGTTAAGTCGGTTGGCGTGGTAGGCGATGGCCGTCGTTACGCATGGGTAGTTGCGCTGCGTGCCGTAGAAACCATCGACTTCATGACTGCGCGTTGGGCGCACCTGCCGTACGAACTGCTGGAGACTGTCAGCGGCCGTATCATCAATGAGATCGAAGGTATTTCGCGCGTTACGTATGACGTGTCGAGCAAACCGCCGGCGACGATTGAGTGGGAGTAGGGTTGATTCGCAACTATATGATTTTTATCAAAAAAAATAAAAACAGAAAGCGATGTTTGCTACGACGTCAATGGCGTTCTTAATGGCGCGCATCGTACGCATGTGAGAGAGCTACATCGATACCATGGCCTGGATAAGGAATGCCGACATGGTATCGAGAACGCTTGGCTGCGCAGATGTCAGCAGTAACTGTTTGCCAGTCTCCACTTAAAGTAACTCTGCGCCCGGAAGCCTTGTCCGGCTGTGTATTCAGCGCTGCCGTACGGGCCAAGGCCGAAAAGCAGACGGCGGTAATTGGCGTAGTCGGAATTTTTTCGACTGGAAAAATCACGCCGAGTCGGTCATCAGCAGCGTGCGTCTGAGCGACGAAGAACGCGCGCGAAGCCGAGTGATGATAATCGACGCCAACCACAGGATCATTGCTAGCTCGGACGCCCGGGATCACTTGGGCGAAGGCATGGAATTGCGAGCTAAGGCCGGGCAGCCGAGTGGTTACAGCATGTTGAGCGGCAACAGTCGAGGATTACCTGGTGGAGCTGCGCACCTTGCAGTCGGAATTGGAAGCGCGGCGTAATTCTGCGCAATCGGCGGAAGAGTCGGCGTCGGTCAGCCGCGACCAATATGAAGCCGGGGCCATCGACTACCTCGATGTTGCCACTACCCAGTCCACTAGCCTGAGTGAGCGCCAGACCTTGCTCAGTCTGGGTGTCTACGCAGTTGGTGACCAGCGTCCAGTTACAAGTCGCCTTGGGCGGCTCCTGTACTGGGGGCACTGATCATCCCCCGGAGTAACCTGGCACCTGCGCTGCGCTGGTAAGTCGAATGCTGCAAAGCCGGTGCACCGGATGCTGCAATTGGCCAATTATTGTCATGCTAGTATCCGCGTGCCCCTGGGAACGGACCGTTCCTGCGTATGGGCGGTCCATAATGTTTGAGTATTTCGTCCAGTAGGAGGTTTTGCGTGCTCAGGAAGTCAAGTTTCGCACTGCTCGCCCTGTCTGCCGCCGCTTTTTCGGCGCAGGCTCAATCCGATCGTCAAGTGGTCGAGGACATGGTGACCCGCTCGGCCAATGTCTGCCCGGGCCACAGTACCGAGCGCACCACGCCCACCGTGAAGGCGGTGCCCGTCGGCGCGTTGCGGGTCATGCTCGATCGTGGCCTGGTCATGTGCCCCGATCGGCGCCTCGATGCCGACGCGCCGGCCGTGTTCTACGGCAGAGTCGGCGTTTTTGAATGGAACCCCGAAGTATCGGCAGGCTCGGCGGTGATCGTCAATCAGATCGACGCCATGACCCGTAAGGACGATTACCCATCGGACACCCTGGTGTGGGACGCCGAGGGTAGCCTCGAGCAGCGTACCGTGCCGGCTTTTGAAGCCAAGCCAGGGGCTGCGGTGCTGTACAAGGTCCGCTAGGCCCTGAAGACTTGGCGTAAAGCGTTAGATTGATTTCCAGGTGCATGGCTTCCTAGGACAGTCTGACGCGTACCGGCGCAGGTCAGCAGCTTCTGTTGTTGGTTGCGAGCTGGTGCCATTCAAAGGCGGGGCCGCTGCCCTCGTACTTAACAAAACCGCAGTTTCATCGACGCCAGTCGTTCCCTCGGCGTCGGTGAGCTGGCCCCTCTGCCACGGGTTGTTGCCGCTGATGCAGAGTTGACCCTGCTGCCGACTTGGCGTTGCCCCATAAGTATTAAGCCCAAAGTCAGATCGGCTAACGCTTTACGAAGTAGAAGCATGGGGCAGCGAAGTTTCGGCAGTTGGGTCAACTCTGCATCAGTGGCAACAGGCCAAGCTCAGCGTCACGTTTCCTGAGAAATCGACATTTTCAACAGAATTAGCCAAAAGCTGACATTCGGTTAATTGCGACTACCGGCCAAAAAGTAGCGGCCACGCTAACTAGAAAACCACGGGCGGTTCAGTTATGCCGTTTCATTACCAGATTTTGATAACGATCCCAGCATCTCCCTTAGGCGCGTTTCCGAAAGCGGTTCACTGAACAGAAACCCTTGTGCCATGGCACAGCCTGCTTCACTCAGCCATTGCGCTTGGCAGCGCGTTTCAACCCCCTCCGCAAGAGTTGTCAGGCTCAGTCCTTTACTTAGAGAAAGGACGGCTCGGACGATGCGGGCATTCTTGTCGTTTTCAAGAACCGTGCTGATGAAAGTGCGATCTATTTTAAGTTTGTCAAAATTGAACTGAGCCAGTTGAGCCAAGCTGGAGTAGCCTGTCCCAAAATCGTCCATGGCGATACGGATGCCCATTTCATGCAGCGCTTCTATGTGCTTGCTTGCCATTCCAAAATCGCTCACTACGGAGGTTTCGGTCACTTCCAATTCAAGCCTATTCGGTGGGAAGCCGGTTCGCTGTAATGCACCCTTCACTCGGTTGACGAGATTTTCGTCACGAAGGTCCAATGCGCTCAGGTTGAATGCTAGCAATAGGTGCTCAGGCCAAACTGCTGCCTCCCGGCAGGCTCGTTCCAGCAATAACGTGGTGAGCTCGCGCATCAGGCCGGATCGCTCAGCAGCAGGGATGAAATGTAAGGGGGAAATCGGCCCATGCAAGGGATGGTTCAGGCGGGCCAAGGCCTCGAAGCCAACAATACGCTCATCCTCCAGAGCAACAATTGGCTGATATGCCAAGCTCAGATAGCCATTATCGAGTGCTTCGCGCAGCAACTGCACTACTTGGGATTGCTTTTCCAGATGCACATCCCGACTCGGATCGAAAAACCGAACTGTATTCTTGCCGTCATGCTTACCTTGGTACAGCGCAAGATCGGCCCGCCGCAGCAAGCTGCTAAGGTCCCTCCCGTCTTGTGGAAACTGTGCAACACCATAGGTGCCCGCTGTGCAGAGACATACGGAGTCAAATACCATAGGGCTTGAAATCAAAGAGGCGAGTTGATCTAGGAAAAGACGAGCTGACTCGGCTGTTTTTGCAGACCGAATGATGAGCGCAAACTCATCTCCGCCCAGACGGCAGGCGAAATCACCATCTGGTAGGCTTGTACTGATACGGCTTGCCAATTCCCGCAACAGCCGATCGCCATAGCTATGACCATAAACATCGTTTACTGATTTAAAGCCATCCAAGTCAAACAGTACAAGAAAGAACGGATCATTAGGACACAGTCTGCGTGAATGGAACTCCAAGTCCAGCCCTCTACGGTTGGGCAACCGCGTCAAGGTGTCATGGATGGCCATATCGATGGCCGCTTTTTCAGCCAGACGTCGACCGACAATTTCCTTGCGAAGCTCGTAGACCCTTCGAATACCAAAGGCAAAGCCACACCAGCCCATGACGATGAGGCCTAAAAAGAACTCGTCTGCCTGCCAGCTCTCGTGCCGGATATTGAAGCGAGTAAGTGCTTCATAAAGGTCAAGGTGAAGGCCAGCCCAAAGCACGCAAGTGCCCAAACAGGCGACGACGATGAAGTCTAACCACGCTTGGTGGAGTCTCAAGAAGCGACGTAATAAACGGTCGGCCATGGAAATGCCATCATTTTAGGGTTCTCATCTTTAGCTATCGACCCATTTAAAACTTCCTTGAGTCCATCCATCATTCAGGACCCCTTACCGCCAACCACCTTTTTCGGCCCGCTTAACTTGTAATGACGTCCAGACGCTATTAATTTCGCATCATTTAGATGCGTGGGTCAGCGAAATTTCGGCAACTGGGTCAACTCTGCATTGCTGTTTACACCGTCCTGGCTATGGTCCGGTGTTGTGCTCCTGGTAGGTCGTTACGAGCAAGGATATCTGGAGCATTGCCGTCGCTGCGCGCTGGACCACTGATAGTCTGTCCACGCTTAGCCGCAAAGGCTAACTGGCATCAGCTTCGTTAAACGGATGCCGGTTTTCCCCCGCGTAGCTAGGGCGTGCCGCGGCTCAATCCACCCAGACGGGTTGAGATCGACTGCATGCCTTTGCCCAGTTCCCGAAGGGTGCTCGCATCTCGCGCGCCTTCTTCGCTGGCCGCATGGATACGTACCGCCAGCTCGTTGATTTCCTGAGTCACGTGGCTCTGCTCTTGGGCGGCAACGGCGATCTGCTGGGCGCGCTGGACGATGTCATCGAAACTGCCCACCGTAGTGCCCAATGTGGCGGACACGCCGACTGCCTGTTGCACTGACTCGCGAGTGCGTTGAGCGCCGTTTTGCATGGTTGTGACGGCAGAATTTGATGCCTGGCGCAGCTGGGTGATCATCTCCTGAATTTCGTTGGCAGACGTTTGTGTGCGGCCTGCGAGTGTGCGCACTTCATCTGCCACCACCGCAAAGCCACGTCCTTGCTCTCCGGCTCTAGCGGCCTCGATAGCAGCGTTGAGCGCCAATAGATTCGTCTGCTGAGAGATCGATTTGATTACCTCCAGCACGCTGCCAACTCGCTCGATGTCTTCACCTAACTGAGTCATGGCGGTGGCCGCGCCTGAGATGTCGGTCGCCAGGCTTTCGATGGACTCACCGTTGCGGTTGACTTGGTCCTGACTCTTTTGCGCTTCTACCAGTGAGCTGCGGGCCGTGTCCGAGCAGTCTGTGGTGTTGCGTGCGACCTCGTTGGCGCTGGCCGACATTTCAGTAATGGCGGTGGCGAGCAGGGTGTTGTCCATGCGTTGAGTCTCTGCCCGTTCAGCCAGGCCATTGGACAGTTGCGCCAGTTCGTTGGCCTGGGTTTCCAGTGACACCGACTCATCGGCAATGCGTCGCAGCATGGCCTGCAGAGAGCCAGCGTAATGGTTGACCGCAATGCGCAACGCGCCGAGTTCATCTGACCGCAGAATCTCTAGCTGAGCGCCTGCCTGACCGCCTTGGCCCAGACGTTCGATTTGCGCAGTGGTTTCCTCAAGCTGAGTCAGCAGCCGTTTGCCGGCCAGCCATGCCAGCCCCAGCAGGATGCCCAATAGGGGTAGCAAGAACAGCAAGATCTGCCCGGTCAGCTTGTTCGCGAGTCCGACCACGCGGGCCTCTGGCGTGACCAGCCCAATGCGCCAGCCGGTGCCTTCCATGGTTTCCAATGTGATGTAAGCCGGTCCATCCAAGCGCGCATCGTGTTCCAGATACAGCGTTGTCGTGCCGGCCGGCTTGCTCGACAGGCTTTCGGCGACCGGCTTCAACCACGTTTGTTCCTGGCTCAACCCGGCAATGGTCGGCAGGCCCTTGGTGCTCTTTGCATCGGGGAAAAACAGCAGGTTCCCTGAAGGATCGACCGCAAAAGCGTAGCCGCCGGTGACATTGCCCTTGGCCTTGAGAAACGCTGCGAGGCCGTCAAGTTTGAGATCGATAGTGGCGACACCGGCAAACGCGCCCTTTGCGAGGTAGGGCACGCTACAGGTCGTCATTGCCACGCCACTGACCGGGTCCTGGTAAGCATCTGACCAGACGCAACGTCCCGATGGCGCGGATTTCGCTCCCGTGTACCAGGACTCAGCCTGATACGGCGGGGTTTGCGCGGCGTTGTACTCGTCCGAGTAATCCAACCCATTGCTGACGTTGCGTGCCCAGAAAAAACTTCGGCGATCAGTACCGGCAGTAAAACTGTTGGGTTCTGGCCACAGACCGCCGCCTGCAATGGCTGCATCGCCTTGGCTGTCGATTACATTAGGCAGATTAGCCTTGAGCAGGGTTTCGTCGTGGGGCAGGGTTTCAGCCAGGTGCGCCATCGCTGTAGCGGTGCCTTCAATGCGATTCACTTGCAGGGCTAACTGGCGTGTAATCGCACGGGCCGATTGTTCCGCTGCCTCGGTTCCTGCTGCCACTAACTGAGGCTTGCCGCCCAAGGTCATGACTGAGTAAATCGCCAATGCCGTGAGAACCAGCAGCGTCAGGATCCCCAGAGTCATTCGCCCTGCGATGCGGTTGGGAAGTAGCGACATGCTGAAACTCCACAAAATTAAGGTTGGCTTTAGTTAAT
This sequence comes from Pseudomonas sp. RA_15y_Pfl1_P11, assembly GCF_963970975.1. NCBI lineage: Bacteria > Pseudomonadati > Pseudomonadota > Gammaproteobacteria > Pseudomonadales > Pseudomonadaceae > Pseudomonas > Pseudomonas sp. RA_15y_Pfl1_P11. The sequence continues at coordinate 279,131 of NZ_CAXAOY010000005.1, read as the reverse complement.
AGCGGCAGCCAAGCCCGGTAGTTGAGGCGCTACATGATATTTTGAGTGATTAGGCGACCGGTGGCTGTCAACGGCAATGCAGAATTGATACAGCTGCCCACATTTCGCTGACCCAGGCTTCTACTTCGTAAAGCGTTAGCAGGTCTGACGTTGGACTGAGTACTTATGGCGCAACGCCAAGTCGACAGTAGGGTCAATTCGTATCAGCGATAATAAAGAAATCGAAGGTTGTTTATTAATCATAGTATTTTCCATGGGTTTGGCTTTTTTTTATTATGGCCTCTATTTAAAGTGTGGAATTGTCTAGTTGATAATTGCGTGTGAGTAAGCGCCTATAGTAACTAGTTGATTTTGTGTAAAAAATTATAATGGTTACGATATTTTCTATGTAGTTAATGGCGCTGGCCATGGTGCTCAGTGCAACAATCACTATAAAAAGACATCGATACCATGTTCAGTTTTACAATGCTGCTATGGTATCGAGTGTGCTTGTCAGAGGACGTAATGGGTGGCGGGAGTCTGATTCAGCAACAAATGTGGTACAGCTCATGGTTCACACAATATTTGCCGACTCTGCAAAACGAATAATCGCTTGATGCTGTGCGATTATTCTTTGGCTGGAATTGATAACGTAGCTCTCAAACCTCCCTCTGCTCGGTTTACCAGTTCGATACGTCCGTTCAAACGCAGGGCTATTGTGTTGACGATGGTTAGCCCCAAACCGGCGCCTTGCGCCGTTCCACGGCTATAGAAACGCTCAAACAATCGCTCTCTAGATGACTCATCAATTCCCGGCCCCTGGTCGTCGACGGTCAAATGACAGAAGCCATCAGCCTGGTTCAGTTGCACAGCGATTACCCCGTGTTCGGGAGAGAAATTGGCTGCGTTGGTGATCAGGTTGCCCAGCGCGATGTCGATGGCGGAGGGGTTGGCGAATACATAAAATGGCTGGTCGCTGACATCGAATATCAGTTCAAGGTTTTTGCTCAACAACCACGGTGTCAGTTGCACGAGACTATTACGCACGGTTTCGTTGAGGTCGATGCGCTGTAGCGGTGGCGGATTGGGTTGGGGCTCCAGTCGCGCCATGGTCAGTAACTGGTTGACCAGTCGGCTGGTGCGATCAACGCCTGAGATAAGGAATTCCAGCGATTCTCGACGTTCCTGTTCTGTGCCTGCCTCCAGCAGGTTTTGCGCGTGCACTCGCAGCACGGCGAGTGGCGTACGCATTTCGTGGGCTGCGTCGGCAATGAAGCGTCGTTCACGGCCAAGCACTTCTTGAATCTGCGCGAGCATGCGGTTGAGCGCCGCCTGCATGGGCTCAAGTTCGCTGGGCAACGGTGCCAGTTGCAACGGCTCAAGTGAGCCGCTGTTGCGGGCACGTAGGGTCTCGGCCATGTTTGCCAAAGGCTTCAAGCCCCAGCCTATAGCGAGCCAGACCATCGCCGCGAGCAGTAAACTGCCGACGATGTTCGGCCATAGCGTATGACGCACGATGCGGTCGACCAGATCAGCGCGCACATCATCGAGCTCGCCAACCCAGATGCGCATGCCGTTTTGTGGGTCTTCAAGGAGAAAGGCGCGCCAATGACGATGGTTCACATCCACCACAGCACTGAAACCCGGTTGCGTCGGCGGTGAACTGAAGGACGGCGCGCTGGCGGTGTGCACCAACACCTCCCCGCCAGCGCTCCATACCTGAAAAGCAATTTTCCGTTCGTATGGATGACCATCGCCGCGCGGCAGCGCTTCGCCCAGTGCGCTATTGAAGGCCCGGTACAGTTCGGCGTGTTGCTTGCTCCCCAGCGGCATGCGCATCACGCCTTGCAATAAGCGCGCGTTCTGCGCCAGTTGAGCATCGTAAACCTCGGCGATTTCATGATTACTATCGTGCAGATTGAAGAGGCTGAGCACCGCCAGACCGGCCAGCAGCAGGCCAATGATCAGCGTCAATGTACGGCGACGGATCGAAGTCATCAGCGTTCCTCCACCAGATAGCCCACACCCCGAATGGTACGGATCAGCTCAGTAGAGAACTTTTTGCGCAGGTGATAGATGTGCACTTCCAGAGTGTTACTTTCCGCTTCTTCACTCCAGCCATAGAGCAGTTGAATCAGTTGATCTCGAGTCATCACCCGGCCCGGAGGTGAGAGCAGTTCATGCAGCAACTGATACTCCTTGGGCGTCAGTGCTACGGGATGGCCCTGGTAGCTGACCTGCTGGGTGCCGGGGTTGAGGATGATGCCGGCATGTTCGATCAGCGCTTGCGCGCGTCCGGCACTGCGCCGCAACAGCGCTCGCAATCGCGCCTTGAGTTCGGCCAGGTCGAACGGTTTGATCAGGTAGTCGTCGGCACCGGCATCCAGCCCCGCAATGCGATCTTCGGTTGCATCGCGGGCGGTGAGAATCAACACCGGCAGGTTCGAGCCGCTGTCGCGCAGGCGCCGCAGCACTTCGAGACCGTCCATGCGTGGCAAACCGAGATCCAGCACAGCGACATCGAACGTTTCGCTGAGCAGGGCATGCAGCGCGCTGCTGCCGTCCTTGAGCCAATCGACGGTGTAGCCTTCGCGCCCCAGCGCTTGATGGATGCCTTCACCTAGCGCCGCATCATCCTCAATCAGTAATAAACGCACGCGGACTCCTGTCAGTCGAGTTTCTTGTTGACGTCCACCAGCAGAGTGGCGATCTCTTTGCGGCGTCCCGCATCTGCCGTTTCACGGCCGGGACGCGGCGCCGCTTGCAGGGCTTTTTGCAGCGCCGCTTTTGCTTCAGCGTAGTGTTTCTGACGGTAGAGGTGATCGCCCCAGAAGTATAGGCTGTCGATGCCATCGGGGTTGAGTTGCAGCGCCTGCTTGAGCAGCTGTTCAGATTTGTCGCTGTCGCCAAAACCGATAGGCCAGCCGGGCACACGATCATACAGCGCCGCCAGGCTGGTATAGGCCGAGCCTTGCAGAGCCTTGGGGTCGAGGGTCAGGGACTTCTCCAGGTCGGCCTTAGCGTCCTTGGCTTTGCCCAGCGCTCCGAGTCCGCCTTCGGCACCGGCCCAGCTGCTGGTGACAATGCCTTTCCAGATCCAGGCTTCGGCCACCGCCGGGCGCTGCGCAGTGAACGCCTGGGTTTCGCTGGACAACTGCTCGAACGCGGCGGCGCGCTGTTTCTCCGCCACTTCATATTGGATGTGCGCCCAGGTTTGTTGAATGCTGCTCAGGCGCTGCTGGTCGGCGGCCTCCAGGGCCCAAACGCTTTGGCTGAGGGTTGCTATCAACAGGCACGCGAAGATTTTTTTCATGGCTTGAGGGTCTCGTTTTCGGGTTTTTCGCTGAAGCGACGGATCAGGGGCAACTGCTTGCGCAGCCCTCGATCGACCAGTTGCGGCAGTAGATTGTTGAGGCGCACGAAGAAGCGTTCGGGCCATCCCAGATACAGGTCGCGGCGGTCACCGGCAATCGCGTGGATCACCGCCGAGGCCACGGTTTGCGGATCATCAACGTTGGCCTTGAGCGCGTCGTTCAGGGCTTGCGCCGTCGCGCTGTTCATCGACGTGCGGGTGGCCCGCGGTGCGACGTAGAGCACGCTGACCCGGGTGTCGGCCAGCTCTCGGCGCAACGCTTCGGAAAACCCGCGCAGGGCAAACTTGGTCGCGCAATAGCTGGCGTAACCGGCATAGCCGATCGAGCCATAGGTCGAGCCGACGTTAACTACCATGGCGCTATCGGCCTGCTTGAGTAGCGGCAGCAATAGCTTGGTCAGGCAGATCGGCGCGTTGATGTTCACCGCGAGCATCGCATTGATATCACTGTCTTCTAGCTGTTCGAGCATGGCGAAGTGGTTCACCCCGGCGGCGTTGATCAACAGATTGACTCCGCCCATTTCTTCGGCGGCGGCGAGTACTTTGCGTTTGTCGCTTGGGAGTGTCAGGTCAGCCGCGACCCAGCACAGGGCGTCAGGGTAGCGTTTGAGCAGTGGAGCCAAGGCTTCCTGATGCCGTGCCACGGCCAATACTCGAGCACCGGCGGCGCACAAGGCTTCGGCGATAGCCATGCCGATACCGCCACTAGCACCGGTCAAGACGACGCGCGCGTTACGCAGCTGCATGTTCGGTCTCCGCGTCACGCGGCAGGCCACGAAACATGTCGGTGTACAGTCGGTACACGACTTTTGAAGCATGAATCACTGCTGCTTGATCCTCAGGATCTTCCAATTGGTTCATCAGGCGGCGATAGGTTTGCATGTGTTCGATGTCTAGAGAACCGTGAGAGCTCAGGTAACTGAAGGCGGTTTCCGGCAACGCCAGGCGCTCCTGAATGCTCCCTGCCGCGTGTGTGGCCAGGGCGATACTCGTGCCTTCGAGGACATTGACCATGCCAAATAGACCCACCGGGTTGCCTCGGGCAATCAGGTCATAAAGGAAGCTCACCATCAGCTCAATCGGCAGCGAAGGCTGGCCATCATGCACGGCCTTGCGATCACCTCCGCAGGCCGCAATGTCGTTGAGTACCCATTGTTCGTGGCCGTATTCGTCTTCGATGTACTCGCACACGGCTTTGCGCAACCATTCCAGACGCGTCGGCAAACGTGCGCCGCATGCCATCATCAATGGCACGGTGTGGCGCACGTGATAGTAAGCCTGTGCGAGAAAAGCCCGATAGCTATCGAGGCTAACCTTACCGTGCAACGCATCGTGGATAATCGGCAGGTTGAACAGCTCGTCGCGTTCACGCTGTGTGGCTGCTTGCAGGGTGTCGAAAAAACTCATGATGCGGATTCCTCTCGGACAACGGATTCGGTCAATTGGGCGTGGTACTGCGTGACGATGGCGTCACGGCGTGGGCGGCCATTGGCGGTTAGAAAGCCATTGGCTGCAGTGAAGGGTTGTGGCAGACGCGTCCACTGATGCACCTGTGCGTAATCGGGCAATGCCTCGTTGGCTTCGGCGACGGCAGCGGCTAGTTCGGCATCGGTGCAGTCCGGGCGATGCGGCCAGAGCAGGGCGTGATTGCGCGGCAAGGACTCACCGTAAACGAACGCCTGGGCGATGTGGCGGCGCTGGGTCAGCTCGGACTCGACCCATTCCGGGTTGACGTTGCGCCCGTAACTGGTGACGAACTGATGCTTCTTGCGCCCCTTGAGATAAAGAAAACCTTCCGGGTCGAACTCGCCCAGGTCGCCGCTCGGCCACCACTCATCGGCGTACGATGTGTCCCCTAGATAGCCGAGCAGCGTCGAGCCCTTGATTAGCACTTCACCGTCTTCGGCCAACCGCACTTCGACATGGGGCAGCGGTCGACCGACGCTGCCGGGTCTGAGTGCGCCGGGGCGGTTGAGGCACACCACTGACGCGCATTCGGATAAACCGTAACCTTCAAAAACCGGTAGGCCGACCCGTTGCGCACGGTCCAGCAAATCTTTGGAAACTCTTGCACCACCGACCGCCGCAAAGCGCAGAGTTTGCGGGGCGAAGGCTTTCTGTTCGGCGGCGCTGACTAGCATCAGCAACAGCTGTGGCACCAGGATAAGACTCTCCGGCGCACGCCCGGCGAGATAACCCAACAGGTGCGGCACATCGACGCCACTGGCGCCCTGAATACCGAGGGTTTTCTGGCTCGGCAAACTGAGCATCGCACCGGCATACAGCGCGGCATAACAGCCTAGGTTCTCCAGTAGTATCGCCAATGGCAGCAGCGCCAAGTGATGTTGCGGGCCGGTGGTTTCGCTCGCCTGATCCAGCTCTCGTGCGACCCGCAGCAAGCTGTCGGCACTCAGGCAAACACCTTTCGGCGTGCCGGTGGTGCCGGACGTGAAGGTCAGTTTGGCGGTGCCAATCGGCATGTGTCTTTGGCTGCTAAAGGCGCGGCACCAGAACTCGCCGCGTTGCTCATAGCCGGCAGCGCGCAGTTCGGGGTCCAACTCCGGTTCGGCAATCACGCGTTCGGCCTGACTCTGCTCCAGACAATGGGCGCGTTGTGCCGCGCTGAAAAACGGCGGCAGCGTTACGCAGGTCAACCCTTCGAACAACACCGCCAGATCCCAGAGCATTGCGTTGACGCCGTTGTCCAGCGCCAGGGCGACGACTTGCACCTGCTCATCGCGCAGCCGCTCCTGGCGATACAGCACTTCTGCATAGACGGTGGCGTAATCGAGTTTCAGCGTGTCGCCCCACAGAGCGGTCGCGTTGTTATTACGCTGGGCGTGCTCGCGCAATGTTTCCTGAAAGCGTTGCAGTTCAAGCGACATGACAGGCTCCTTCAATTGAGGTCGGCAAACCTAGGCGGCTGAACAGGCCGATATTGCGTAGGTGGACGAACCCGGCGCGGATGTTGCCGACGTGCACCCAGGGTTTGCTCTCGTAATAACTGCCCCAATGTTGGCGCTCGTCGCCCAGTCGATCTGGATCAGCGGCGCACAAGGTCACGGGTTTCAGTCCGAGACGATGGAAGCTGTTGACCAGTCCGATATTGCCAGTGAACGTCACCCATTCCAGGCCACCCATGGCCAGCAAATAGGTGATGGCGATGATGCTCAGGCGCGCGCTGCCGGTGTCGCTGGCCGCCAGATTGCCAACCTCGACAATGGCATTTCGGTCTACCGAGTGATCAGCCGCCGCGCTGATCAAAGGCTCAATTGGTTCATCCAGATACCGCTCCAGAAACAGCGGCTCAAGGTGCGCGCGACGCACGCCGGCCACTGCGCACAACTGGCCCTCACCGTTGTGCATACCGAACAGCTCGGGCATGAAGTGGCGGATGTCGGCGCCGTGGGCCTTGCGAAAACGCTGCTGGATAAAGTCTTCGAATGTCGCTCGCAAAGCGTCGTTCGGCAAAGCACCAGCCAGGGTTAACGGTGACGTTTCAGCCTGGCCGAAATGCAAGGGCAGGGGGATGTTCCAGTCGAGATCGAGCATGGGCCGAACGCCTTCCTCAATGAGATTGAGCGAAGTATCCAAGCCATTTCTTAACGAAGTCTGAAGGTGAAAGAGGAATAACCTTTGGGTCGATCTTCAGACTCTCTTAAGGCAGGACGAGCAGGGTGACGCAGCCGGTTCAAGGAAACCGGATCAACGGTCCCTCACAACAATCAACAGGCGCTTCTTATGACCAGCGACACCGCCGTAACCCGATATGGAAAACTTTCAATAGCCCTGCACTGGCTGATGCTCGCCCTGTTCGTCGGGGTATATGCCTGTGTTGAAATCAAGGGTTATCTGCCCAAAGGCAGCGAAGCGCGGGGTTTGCTCATGGGCTTTCACGGCTTGTTTGGTACAAGCATCTTCGCCCTGGTGTGGGTTCGCCTGGTCGGGCGCCTGAGCCCAAGACCACCGATCATCCCAAGACCACCGGCTTGGCAGACCGCTATCGCGCATCTGACACACCTTGCGCTTTACGGGCTGATGATCGCAACGCCCATCCTCGCCTGGCTGATGCTCGCAGCTGGCGATAAGCCGTTCCCTTACTTTGGCTTTCACGTGCCGGCACCGGTAGCCATTGCCCCGGACTTCGCCAAACAGCTGAAGTACTGGCATGAGCTGGTTGGCACTGCAGGATATTGGTTGATTGGTTTGCACGCGGTGGCGGGTCTGTTTCATCACTATTGGATGAAGGACAATACGCTGGAAAGGATGGTGTTTGAGCGAAATTCATGAAGGACAGCTATTGGCCGAAGGCGACGCGGTGAACTGCCCCGTCGCCGTTACCCGCTCATACTTCAGTCTGCTCAGCCATCTCAAGCGCGTCGTCCACTTCGACGCCAAGATATCTGACAGTGCTTTCTAGCTTGGTGTGACAGAGAAGTATCTGTACTGCTCTGATGTTTTTCGTTCATCGATAGATCTATGAAGCCTTGGTACGACGCATCGTATGAGTACCATATGGCACTGGGTCGAGGCCGATGGAGCTTACCCAGGCTTCCACTATGCGTGAGTATTGACGCGTGGATAGATGCTCGGAAGTTTTTAGCCAACTTGGAAACAGAAAGTCCCTATTTCTAAGTCGAGCCTGTTGTACCCATTCCTCCACAGCGAGTCGCGTCTTCGCAGTGATCTCGAATTGGACGGGCTGCAGTCGGCCAACCGAGGACAGTGACCGAACCGTTGCAAGCAGCCCATCGCCGCTCAAGGTCGCGCGCTCGCTGGTGGACCTTGAACAAGCCGACGGGATCAGACGCGAACACATGGCCGAGGGGCTGCAATATCGGGCGACAATGCTCCAGCCCCTGTCACCCCTTGGTAAGATCAACCAACGGCGTCTGCCGCACCTCAGTCTCCCGCCCATCCTGAATCTCGCTAACCTGCTTCAAGGCTCTATCTACCGCCGCCTTATCCGCCAACAAGCTATAGCTGATGCGGAACTGCTTGTGTTCCTTGGGCCCAATTGTCGGTACCAGATTCAGTGGTCGCTGATAACGGCGGTTGTAGGAAAAACTTGTCCCCGGCTCCAGCCCCGTGACATAGCCCTGGCCTTGGGTGTCGGTGTTTTTCCACAGGGAAAACACGGGCAGTGTCTGGGTATTGAAGCCGACCGAAACGCCCAGGCTACCGGCCTTGTTATGCAACACGGTCAACGTATCGCCCTTGGCATCGGCATACGGCACCACGTTGTACACCGTTTCGTCGTAGTCCTTGGTCGGTGCGCGGTAGGTTTGCCAGTCGGGCAGATCGTCCTTGGCCTTGTCGTTGAACGGCGACACCTGTTTCACCGGCGCGGCGAAACGAGCGCCCTGCTCCAGGAAAGGGGTGCTGAAGTTGCTGTGATAAAGCGCCTGGTATTCCTTCGGATAGTCGCCGTTGTTGGTCAGGGTGTCGTTGAGGGCGAACACGACGCTGCCGGGTTCGGTGACCAGTTCGGTCGCGACCGAGAAGTCGACCTTCTTGAACGCCTGCTCTTTCAGCTCGCCGCGCAGGGTAATGGCGTACGGTGGTTTTTCATCGATATGCAGCGTGACTTTATTCGCAGGAATGTTGGCGGCCCGACCGTGCAGGGTGAGCAGTTCGCCGTTGTCGACGCCGGGGTGGCCGACCCATTCGTATCCGCAGCGGGTGACCAGCTCATTGAAACCTTCCAGCCAGCCCAGACCACCGCGGCCATTGAGTTCGATGAAAGACGGATTGACCACTTCCTTGACCGGCGAATCCCAGCCCATGCGTACATTGCCAACCGAGGCCTGCAAGACGTTCATTCCGCGAGTCGGCACTACCGAGAGTTTCATCGTGCCGTTATCGATGTCGACGATGCTGACGCCCTCCTGCCGACCGCCGTGCAAGGTGCGCAAGGTAACGCTGAAGGGTTTGTCGGTTTTTATTCCGAGTTGCTGACTGGTGATCTGCCAGCTCTGGGCGGCTTTGTCAGTGTCGAGCAGAACGTAATCCCAGGCCATGGCGTGGGAGGCAGCGGACAGTGCGCTGAGGGCAACAAAAAGTTTGAGCGGGGTCATGGCGGCAGCCTTTCTTGGAGTTGTGCCATTTTTATAAACGTGATGAAACGTTTCAGCAAGCTAAAAGATCGACACGGTGATGTCGCTGATAGCTCATTTCTCCCTTCTGTTGCCGGCTAAAGACCCTAAGATGCACTTCGCGAATAGCGGCAATCGACCCAGGCTGTGTGAAGACGTTTTGGAGCAGATTTTTCAGTCAGGACTGGAACGAACATCGCGCTCTCACGCAAATTTTCGGGCCGCTGATTAACAAAACGCTCGCAGATTTTACGTAGCAACGAGACTTCAATACGGCGCATGCGTTTTCACACAGTCTGGCCCCTAAGCCGACGCTCATCTAAAATTCCCTATCGGTTTTGCTCCAAATGTGGTGCTCATAAGGCCAACTCCCTCGACCATTCCCTCAACACCGAAGACATCAAAACCCGCAACTGGGCCCGAGCACGATGTATGCGGTTAACCCGGATTCGACACCGAAAGCTTGCTGGTTCACGCCTGTGGATCCTTGGCGTCGCCAATGTAATGGCCTGCGACTTGGCGGAGACGTTTCAGTGGCCGAGTCGTAATGCGTTGTTGGGAATTGCACAGATCATCATGCTCGGTGAGCTGGCGCTGGATCGGTTGGACCGCCTGCGTAATCCCGACACCGGGCGGCGAGGGCGTGGGTGCCCTTGCCACTGGGCTCATGAGATATCGATCTGGTACCTGAACCCCTCGGCCGCCGCGCGGGAAATTCGGTATTCGAGCGGGGAGCTGTCATAGCCGAGGGCGGTGCGCTCGATGGTGACGACCGGGGCGCCTTCTTTGATCGAAAGGATTTTGGCGATGCCCCGGTCGGCTTGCTGCACGGTGAGGGTCTCGGTCGCCGAGCCGATACATTGGCCGCACTGGGTTTCATAAAACGGGTAGAGCAGTTTGCCGAAGCTTTCGGAATTAATGTCCAGCAATACGCCGAATCGTGTGACGGGGAGCCAGATATCCTCGTGAAACAGTGTGCGGCTTTCAACCATCCGCAGCCGCTCCAGGTGCACGACGTCTTCGTCGTCCGCCAACTTCAGTGCTGTTGCCACCGGCTGTGAGGGTTTTTGCCGGTCCTTTGCCAGGATGCTGCTGGTCGGTATTTCTCGCCCACCCGCGGCATTCACTTGCCTGAAGAATCGCGCCAGTGAGGCATCGAAGTTGGGGCGGCGCACGTAGGTGCCACGGCCCTGGCTGCGCAGGAGCAGGCCTTCATTGACCAGTGTGTCCACGGCCTTTCGTACCGTGCCGATGGCCACACCATAGTGTTTGGTGAGCTCGGTCTCCGTGGGGATGGGCGAGCCTGGCATCCATTCGCCGGTGCCGATCTTGGCGAGCATTTCTTCTCGCAAGCGCTGATAGAGCGGCAAGCGCTCGTCGTATCCGAGTGTAGGGGCGTTCATTTTTTCTTTGATTCCTTTTCGGCATGCGGAGCCACTTTATCACCTGTGTGAGGTTTGACAGATATCTATCCCTGAATATATGGTTATCTAGTCATATATATGAATTTCAGCTTCTATACACATGCTGACGATGGCAGATTAGGCCAAAGGACCTGGTTTCTCATGGGCGGCAGGTGATTTGCCATAACAACAAACGATCGGGGTTATCTGTTTATGACCAGCCTTCACCCGCCTGCCTTCACCGGTGTGGACACGCACGCCCACGTCTTCCGCCAGGATCTGCCGATGGTTGCCAACCGTCGCTACAGCCCGGGTTACAACGCTTTGGTGGAGCAATACCTGGATCACCTGGATCGCCACGGTTTTTCACACGGCGTGTTGATTCAGCCGAGCTTTCTGGGCACCGACAATCACTTCATGCTCGACGCGTTGCGCCGTTATCCGCAGCGCTTGCGTGGGGTGGCGGTGGTGGATGTCGCCGTCAGCGAAACCCAGTTGGACGAATTGGCAGAAGCCGGTGTGGTCGGCATCCGTTTGAATCTCATTGGTAAGGCGCTGGCGGATTACAGCGGCCCAGCCTGGACCGCTCTATTCCAGCAATTAGCGCTGCGGGGATGGCAAGTGGAAATTCAGCGCGGCATCGATGACCTGGCGCTGATCGTATCGGCCATCAGAGCCTGCGGTGTGACCGTGGTCATCGATCATTTCGGCCTGCCGACGGGGGGCATCAATGCAGGGAACCCCAACCATCAGGCGTTTCTAGAGTTGCTGAAGGATGACGGGGTGTGGCTCAAGCTGTCCGCCGCGTACCGCAGTCAATCCGATCTGGCCCAGGCGTCGCATGCGCTGGCTCTGGTGCGCGACGCGAGTGGCGGTCTCCAGCGACTCGTCTGGGGCAGCGATTGGCCCAACACTCAGTTTGAACAGCAGACGGACTATGCCCGGCAAGTCGCTTTCCTCGAGGGCTTGCTGCCGGACGCGGCCGAGCGGGCGCATGTGCTCAAGGACAACCCAGCGAAGCTGTTTGGCTTCGACATTTCCCGCTAAACCATCAATAACAACAATAGGACTTCCATCATGATGAGCCTGCTCGTCGTCGCGGCAATCGTTGTCGCCGTCGCCCTCGGTTACAAAACCAAGATCAACATAGGCCTGTTTGCCATCGCTTTTGCTTACCTGATCGGCTGTTACGGCATGGGGTTGAGCCCGTCCGAAGTCATCAGCCTGTGGCCGCTGAAGATTTTCTTCATCATCTTCTCGGTTTGTCTGTTCTATAGTTTTGCCACCGTCAATGGCACGCTTGAAAAGCTGGCGGAGCATCTGATTTATCGATGCCGGTCGATGCCTCAACTGTTGCCGTTCGCGGTCTTCTTCACGGCAACCGCCATCTCGGCGATGGGGGCAGGCTACTACACAGTGTTGGCGTTCATGGCGCCCATCACGTTGCTGCTGTGTGAGCGCACCGGGATGAGCCTGATCACGGGCGGCATGGCGGTCAACTATGGCGCCTTGAGCGGAGCCAACTTCGTCTCCAGCCAGAGTGGTATCATTTTTCGTGGCTTGATGGTCAATGCCGGCATCCCGGAAAACGAGGCTTTCATCAACGCCGCAGCGATTTTCGCCAGTACCTTGGTGATACCGCTGGCGGTGATTTCGGTATTGGTGTTTCTCACCGGCCATGGCAAGGCGATGAAGGCGTCCGCTTATGCGGTCGCCGTGCCGACGCCGCTGAACCGCGAGCAGACAATCACCCTGTGGCTGACGTTGGCGATGATGGTGATCGTGCTGGCGGCGCCCATCGCGCAAATTGTCTTCCCGGACAACTCCACGGTGAGCTTCATCAATTCGAAGATGGACATCGGTTTGATCGCCAGCCTGTTCTCGGTGATCGCGCTCTTGCTGAAACTGGGCGACGAACGCAAGGCCATGGCGTCCGTGCCCTGGGGCACGCTGATCATGATCTGCGGTGTGGGCATGCTGATTTCGGTCGCGATCAAGGCCGGGACCATCGGCTTGCTGGCATCGTGGATGGGCAATAGCATTGCGCCGATCATGGTACTGATTGTCTTCGGTGTGGTGGCGGCGTTCATGTCACTGTTCTCCAGCACACTGGGGGTGGTGACGCCGGCGCTGTTCCCATTGGTGCCACCGCTTGCCACGGCACTGGGGCTCGATCCGATGATCCTGTTCGTGGCCATCGTCGTGGGCGCTCAAGCCACCTCCATCTCGCCGTTCTCCTCTGGTGGCAGCTTGATATTAGGCTCATGTACCACGGGGCATAGCCGCAGCTCATTGTTCCAGCAGCTCCTGTTTCGCGCAGCGCCTCTTGGCTTTGTCGCGGCACTGGTGTTCAACGCTGTCCTGACGTTCGTTTAAGCACGGCTCTTCACGGCTCGGCGCCTTTGCCGAGCCGTTGCGTTTGGCACGTCGATCAACCAATAGGGAAAAATGACCCTCATTGATGAGCCGGGAAGGGTGCAGGCCATCCGATATCGGTCAAATCGAATGGGATTGCTTGCCGTCACCCATCCCGTTAAGGCTTTGATCGCGCTATCTGCGTTAACGTAGCGAGGAAAAATACTGTGTAGGCGGTTTACCCAAGGCTTTCTTGAACATGGTGATGAAGGCATTAACAGAGTCATATCCCAGAATGCCCGCCACACGCTGCACGGAGACACCCTCCGCCAAATGACTCAGTGCGATCATCAAATGCAACTGTTGGCGCCAGCGTCCGAAGCTCAGCCCAGTCGTGCTTTCCACCAGTCTGGCCAGTGATCGTTCGCTGGTTGCAAGCCGAGTGGCCCACTCGCGCAAAGTGGTTCGGTCGCCGGGGTCTGCAAAAAGCGTATCTGCGATTTTTTTGATCTTAGGGTGGTCTGATATCGGCAAGTGCAGCTCTTTCAACGGGGCATCGCAAAGCTGCTCAAGCAGTACTGCAACCAGTCGCGCTGTCTTGCCCTCGGACAGATAAGAAGGTTCCTGTTCAGCGAGATGCAGGATCAATTCCCGGACAAGGGGCGTGATTGCAACCGTACAGCACGCTTCAGGCATAGCTGCTGCGCCGGGCTCAACAAACAGAAAGCAGGTACGAGCGTTTTCGGTCACTCGGCAACTGTGAGGAGTACCGCCCGGAATCCATACCGCGTGCTGGGGAGGGACAAGCCAGAGTGCATTTTGTACCTCACAACTCACTGCACCTTGCAAAGACAGGATCAGTTGCCCCTTACGATGATCATGCGGGCTGACACTCGAATGATTGAGTTCGGGCGCAACCTTGAGGGCGATCGCTGCCTCAGCGAAAAGATCTGAATCGAAATCTTCCGGGGAGGAAACGCCATTTTTTGAACTTGGCATAATTTAGGTATCAGGTGTCTTGATATCTATATTAGATAATTTTGGGACTCTCTACAGTTGTTCTCTTTTCCGAGGACAGATAGAGAATATGTCAGACACAAAAAACAAGTGGCGGGCTATTGCGCTCGTGGCAGGCATTCTACTTATTGCCGTAAACCTGCGCGTTCCCTTTACCAGCATCGCGCCCGTTTTGCCGCTGATCCAGAATGATTTTGGCTTGAGCGCCTCAGCTCTAGGCCTGCTTACTTCACTGCCATTACTTGCCTTTGCAGCCTTCTCCCCGCTCAGCGCATCGGTCGCCCGCAGGTTCGGCATCGAGCGCACGCTTTTCGGTGCACTGGTGGTCATTTCATCGGGCATCCTGCTCCGCTCCGCAGGCAGCGTATGCGCGTTGTACGCCGGTACGATATTGATAGGCACTGGGATCGCCCTGGGCAACGTGCTGCTGCCCGGCCTGATCAAACGCGACTTCTCGACAAAAATGGCTTCCATGACCGGCGCATACTCCATCACGATGGGCGCAGCGGGCGCTGTCGGTTCAGCCGTAATAATTCCGCTGACCCAATCATGGGGGTGGCCGATTGCCCTGAGTTTGTTGGTCGCAGCCCCGTTGTTGGCGCTGGTGGTGTGGCTGCCGCAGTTGAAAAAACACGAGCACGTAAAGCTGTCCGGTCCGAAACAAGCGCCAACCGTGGCCGTCTGGCGTTCGCCGCTGGCATGGCAGGTCACACTGTTCATGGGGCTGAACGCGATGCCTTTTTATGTTGCCGTCGGCTGGCTGCCGACCATTCTGATGGATCATGGCATATCCCCGGAGCAAGCAGGCACGGTACACGGCACGCTTCAACTGACCACGGCAATACCCGGCTTGATTCTAGCGGCCACGCTTCGCCGTCTCAAAGACCAGAAACTGGCAGCCGCTACCGTCAGCCTGTTAACCGCCTCATCCCTGATCGGGCTCATTTACGCGCCAGACTACGCTATGTTGTGGGCCGCGTTCCTGGGCTTCGGCTCTGGTGCCAGCATGATGCTCGGCCTGACCTTCATCGGCTTGCGCACAAAAAATGCCGGTGACACGGCGGCACTGTCAGGCATGGCGCAGTGCGTCGGCTACCTGATGGCAGCCGCAGGCCCCTTGCTGCTGGGCCAACTGCACGACTGGACCGGGGGCTGGACAGCACCGCTGCTGATCACAGCCGCAATCTCCGTAGCCGGCGCATTCATCGGCATGCTGGCCGGGCGCAACGTTCAACTTGAACCTGCTGACTCATCGTCGCGAACAAGCCCAGCAATCCAGTCAGCGAATGCGCTCACAGCTGGCGATAGAAAGCGCTGATGCGGGTATAGCAGGTGCACAGGAACCGATGCGGGCTGCCAGTCAGCAAGCACTTCAACCAGCCGCCCTTCTCGCAGATGCTCGCTGACCACGTTCTCAGCGAGCTGCACTAGCCCGAAGCCTTCAAGGCACATTTTGATATAGAGCCCAGTCTCGTTGACAGCCGCTTTGCCGTTCACAGGGACTGAGATCTTGTCGGTGCCACGGGCGAAGCGCATTTCGCTTGCTTGCCGTGCGCGGCCCGAGAAGTAATGGATGGCCCGGTGGTGAGACAAGTCTTGCGGAGTTTGCGGAGTACCGTTTTCTTCGAGATAGGCGACAGACGCACAGGTCACCCAGCGAAACCGGCCGAGTGGGCGCGCAACGAGCGTTGAGTCATCGAGCTCGCCTGTACGAATAACGCAATCGACACCCTCTTGAACCAGATCAACCTGCCGATCGTTCACGCCTATCATCAGGTAGATATCCGGGTAGCGCCTGTAAAAGTCTTGCAGGTTTGGCATGACGATGAAGTGTGCAATGCCACCCGGCATATCGACACGCAAACGCCCCTGTGGCCGCTTTACGGAATCCGTCAGGCTGGTCTCTGTGTGTTCGATCAGCTCCAATATTTCCCGGCATTGCGCCAGATATTGAGCGCCCTCAGGCGTCAGGCTGACTCGCCGTGTGGTTCTGTTCAGCAAGCGCACTTGCAGGTACTTCTCAAGATTTTTAACGCTGCTGGTGACCGTCGAGGCTGGCAAAGAGAGCGTCTGTGCCGCCTGGATAAAGCTTCCTGCCTCAGCCACGCGGACGAAAACCTGCATCGCTTGAATACGGTCCATGACTGTTAGCAGCCTCAAAGCAGTGATCGGGAAAGGCCTTATTATTCGTGGAAATTGAATAATTAAAACAGTTTTACCATCTTTTTCCCGCAGTATCGCCTTGCGTACATTGCTTCCAACGAAATGTGAAGAGGTGTACAGAAAATGGCCGAATATAACCGCAGCATCGTGCTGGCCCCGGCCGCTCCCGCCGCCTGCACCCTTATCCGCGGCGCCACTGTGCTGAGCATGGACGGCGATATCGGTAATCTGGCGCGCGGCGATATCTTTATCGAGGGCAGCACCATCACGGCCATCGGTGAAAACATCGAGGCCGGCGACGCCGTTGTTCTCGAGGCATCCGGCATGATTGCCATGCCCGGCATGGTCGATACGCATCGTCACTCCTGGGAGGGCCAACTGCGTCAAATCAATCCGAATGCCCAAACCCTGGAAGACTACTGCAACGCAACGCACTTCTCGTTCGCCAAATACTATCGCCCGGCTGACATGTATATCGGCAATCTACTGACTGCATTGGGCTGCATCGATGCGGGCATCACGACCGTGGTCGATAACTCGCACAACAGCCGCACCGGCGCGCACTCCGACGCCGCGGTCGAGGCGCTGCTCGATGCTGGTATCCGGTCTGTACACGCCTCCGGTGCGCCGGTTTCTGGTGAATGGGACAAAGCCCATTGGCCCGGCAACCTAGAGCGCCTGCAGGAAAAATACGTCAGGAACGGTGACAACCCGCTGCTCTCGCTGGCGGTGATGGCGCAGCTGGAACCTGAACTGTGGGCTGAAGCCCGGCGTCTGGGGCTGCCGATCATCACTGAGTTTTTTGGTGGGGACATGGCAGCTGAGTTGGAGGGTTTGCATCGCGAGGGCCTGCTGCGCACCGATAACATCTTCAACCACTGCACCTCGCTGCCGGACGCCGGCTGGAAAATCCTTCGCGAGGCTGGCGTGCGGGTCAACGTATGCCCGCGTTCAGATGCCCACTACGGCATCGAAGATGGAATGTTCGCCATGCAGTCGGCCCAGCGTCACGGCATCAGTCCGGGGCTGAGTGTCGATAACGAAACCTCCTACAGCGGTGACATGTTCATGGAGATGCGGGTGGCGTTCTATCTGCAGCGCGTCATGGGCATGCATCAGCAGCGCTGCTGCGGCGCAGCACATCATCCGGTGACCCTGCCTGCTCATGGCCTGCTCAAAGCCGCCACTCTCGACGGCGCTACCTGTGCCGGATTGCAGGACAAAGTCGGCAGCCTGGCCCCCGGCAAACAGGCCGACCTGATCCTTATCAACACGCAGGACATCAACCTTTACCCGTCGGGTAACGCATTCGGCACCGTGGTACACGCGGCCGAACGCAGCAATGTCGACACGGTCATGATTGGCGGGCGCATCGTCAAGCGCGGCGGCAAGGTGCTGGGCGTGGACAGCGAAAGGCTGCGTGCAGCAATCGACGAATCCCGTGAGCATCTGTTTGCTGCCGCAGGCTACCAGCCGGATATTTTTGCCGAGACATTTATGCCGCTTGAGTCAGCCAAGTAAGGAGACGCGAGATGAACGCAGCCTACTACCTGCTGGCCATCGCCGCAGGGCTTGGCATAACCCTGCAGACCACGCTGAATGGTCAACTCGCTAAAGGTGTGGGTGGAGATTCCGTAGCGGCGGCGCTGTTCTCATTTACTGCCGGAGCGGTATGCCTGGGCGTCTTTTCATTGATGCGTGGCGGGATAGTGGCCTCACTGGCGGCTATACCTGCCCAGCCCTGGTGGAGCCTGCTGGGCGGTCTGCTGGGTGCCGGTGCCTTGCTTAGTTATGTGGTGCTTGCGCCAAAAATCGGCCTGTCAGCCCTGCTGGGCCTCGCTATCGCAGGTCAGATTATCTCTTCACTGGTTATCGATCATTTCGGATTGATGGGGGCATCGGAAAGGCCGGTGTCTCTCGTAAAGTTGGCCGGGGCGATGGTGATGCTCGCAGGCTTGGCCATCGCCCTGTTCGGTGACAGGTGGTCAGCGCTTTTCTCCAACTGACTGCCTTGTTTACCCCATCCTGTTTCGTAGGACGCAACCATGTTTAAAACCCTAACCGACACCGCCAGTCTTCTTGGCGAATGCCCTGTCTGGTGCGAAAGAACGGAGGGGCTTTCACAGAGCCAGCTTGCGCACCGTCATGGCATGAGCCGCTCCACCATTTCGCGGGGCGAGAACAACACGATCTCCGAAGTTCGCGGCGGTAGGAGAGAAGATGACTGCTGCATGGACGGCAGGGCTGGCAAAAAGTATCGCAGTGCAATGATCTTCCCGGTTGATGCTTACCTGCGCGCAATATCCGAAAAGTAAAACTTATCCAACGTATGCCGCGACTCGGTGTACTCGAACTGCCGCCCGTCCTGCAAAAACGTCTGGTTGCTCACCACGATCACATGGCTCTGCCCTTCGAGGTCAAGGTGTGCCTGGTCGTCCTTGCCGCGTGGCAGGGCTTCGATAGTGCGTTGGGCGTAGGCGATCTGCAGTTGCAAGGTCTGTTCAATGAACGCGTAGATCGACTGTTCGGCGATGTCGCGGTGCAAACCCGGGATCACATCAGCGACGAAGTGGTTGATGTCCAGGATCACGCGTTTACCGCCGATGCGCCTTACCCGCTTGATGCGGGTGATCAGCGTACCGGGCTCTGCTTCGATGTGCTGCAGCAGTGAACCCTCCAGTGGGCATTGGGTGAACTCGACCACTTCAGTGTGTACGTCGTCGCCCAGGTCGGCGTGGGTTTCGTGGAAGCTGACGATGCCGCCGAGTTGGAACTCAATCGGGTTGGGCGACAACACGAACGTGCCCTTGCCATGGATTTTTTGCGCGAACCCACGCTCCTGCAACTGCTCGATGGCGCGACGCACGGTGCCTCGGCTGGCCTGGTAGCTGTCCATCAGTTCGGTTTCGGAGGGAAGGCGCGTGCCGCGCTGCAGGCGTTCGGTGGTGATGCTGGCAAGCAGATCCGTGTAGATCTGGTTGTATTTGCTCATGGGGATGGCTCTTTGCCGGGGTTGCGGTCAAGGCAGGAACCTTAGTGGCAGAGAGGGGGTTTGTCCATTAGGCCCTTGGATTTATGCGGCGTGCAGCGATGCGGCGGCCTACAGGAAATAAACAAAATTAAACTCGTACAGACGAGCTGTTGCTTTAACTCGTACAGACGAGTACTTTTGCCCTCGGCGTGCTGCCAATGACTGCCCCTCAAATAAAAAAATCAAAGTGGAAAACAAGCATGAGCCACGACTATTCGAACATTGCCCGCGAGATCCTCGAAAACCTCGGGGGCCGCGACAACCTTGAGCAAGCTGCCCACTGCGTGACCCGCCTGCGCCTGGCGCTCAAGGACCCGAGCCTGGTCAATGGCAGCGCGCTGAGCCAGGTCGATCTGGTCAAGGGTTCGTTCTTCACCGGCGGCCTGTTCCAAGTGGTGATCGGTCCCGGCGAAGTGGAAAGGGTCTACGCCGCCCTGCGCGAACAGACCGGTCTCGCCGCCGCCACCATCGCCGATGTGAAGAAGAAGGGCGCCGACAAGACCAACGCTATGCAGCGCCTGGTGCGGGTGTTTTCCGATGTGTTCATGCCGATCCTGCCCGCGCTGATCATCGCCGGCCTGTTGATGGGCGTGAACAACCTGATGGGCGCCAAGGGCATGTTCATCGAGGGCAAGACGCTGCTCGAGGCCTATCCAAACCTGGATGGGCTGTGGAGCCTGATCAACCTGATGGCCAACACCTCGTTCGTGTTCCTGCCGGCGCTGGTCGGCTGGTCGGCGGCCAAGCGCTTCGGCGGCAGTGAAATCCTTGGCATCGTGCTGGGCCTGATGCTGGTGCACCCGGACCTGCTCAACGCTTGGAACTACGGCAAAGCCGTGGCCGGGCTCGACGGCCAGAGCCTGCCGTACTTCGATATTTTTGGCTGGTTCCAGATCGAAAAAGTCGGCTACCAGGGGCAGATCCTGCCGATCCTGATGGCGGCGTATGTGATGAGCGTGATCGAGAAATGGTTGCGGGCGCGGGTGCCCAATGCGATTCAACTGCTCGTCGTGCCGATTACCACCATCGTCGTTACCGGTGTGCTGGCCCTGGCGATTATCGGCCCGGTGACCCGTCACCTCGGCATCCTGATCACCGAAGGCGTGGTCACCCTGTTTGACCTGGCGCCGATGGTCGGCGGGGCGATTTTCGGCCTGCTGTATGCGCCGCTGGTGATCACCGGCATGCACCACATGTTCCTTGCCGTGGACCTGCAACTGATCTCCACCCAGGGCGGCACCTTTATCTGGCCGATGATCGTCATGTCCAACCTGGCCCAGGGCAGCGCCGCGCTCGCGGTGTTCTACATGAGCCGCAATGCGCGGGACAAAAGCATGGCTTCGACTTCGGCAATTTCGGCGTATTTCGGCATCACTGAACCGGCGATGTTCGGGGTGAATTTGCGCTTCAAGTTTCCGTTTTATGCGGCCCTTGTTGGCTCGGCGCTGGGCAGCATTTTCCTCGCGCTGAACAAGGTGCAGGCTTCGGCCATTGGGGTGGGGGGCTTGCCTGGATTTATCTCGATCGTGCCGCAATCCATCGCGGTGTTTGTGATCGGCATGGTCATCGCGATGGTGGTGCCGTTTGTTTTGACCTGTGCGTTGAGCATGAAGATTGTTCGGCCCGGATACAGGGTCGCCTGATCTGGCGCCTTCGCCAGCACACAACTCTACTGAAGGAACCCACCATGCAAAACTGGCAACACTCGGTGATCTACCAGATCTACCCCAAAAGCTTCCACAGCCACGCGGGTAACGCCACCGGTGACCTGCTGGGCATCGTGGACAAACTCGATTACCTGAAATGGCTGGGCGTGGACTGCCTGTGGATCACCCCGTTCTTGCGCTCGCCGCAACGGGACAACGGCTATGACATCAGCGACTACTACGCCATCGACCCGAGCTACGGGACCATGGCCGACTGCGACCTGCTGATCAGCGAAGCGGCCAAACGTGGCATTAAGCTGATGCTGGATATCGTGGTCAACCACACCTCCATCGAGCACGAGTGGTTCCAGCAGGCGCGCAGCAGCCTCGATAACCCGTACCGCGACTTCTACATCTGGCGCGACCAGCCGAACAACTGGGAATCCAAGTTCGGCGGCTCGGCCTGGGAATACGAGGCGCAAACCGGCCAGTACTTCCTGCACCTGTTCGACCACACCCAGGCCGACCTCAATTGGGACAACCCCCAGGTGCGCGCCGAAGTGTTCAAGCTGATGCGCTTCTGGCGCGACAAGGGCGTGGGCGGTTTCCGCCTGGACGTGATCAACCTGATCTCCAAGCCCGCCGACTTTCCCGAAGACAACAGCGACGGCCGCCGTTTTTACACCGACGGCCCGAATGTGCACGAATACCTGCAGGAAATGCACCGCGAAGTCTTCGAAGGGCATGACCTGATCAATGTCGGCGAGATGTCATCCACCAGCCTCGAACACTGCATTCGCTACTCGCGGCCGGAGTCGAAAGAGCTGTCGATGACCTTTAACTTTCATCACCTGAAAGTGGACTACCCGAACCTGCAGAAGTGGGTGAAAGCTGACTTCGATTTTCTGCAACTCAAGCAGATCCTCTCCGACTGGCAAATGGGCATGCAAGCCGGTGGCGGCTGGAACGCGCTGTTCTGGTGTAACCACGACCAGCCACGGGTGGTCTCGCGTTTTGGCGATGACGGCGAGCACCGCGTGGTCTCGGCCAAGATGCTCGCCACCGCGCTGCACTTCCTCCAGGGCACGCCGTTCGTGTACCAGGGCGAAGAGTTGGGCATGACCAATCCGGGCTTCGACAGGATCGAGCAGTACCGTGATGTGGAGACGCTGAATATCTTCCGCCTCAAGCGCGATGCCGGCGAGTCCGAGACGTCGAGCATGGCGGCGATCATGCAGAAGTCGCGGGACAACGGTCGCACGCCGATGCAGTGGAATGCGTCGGAAAATGCGGGTTTCAGCGCCGGCGAGCCCTGGATCGGTATTCCGGAAAATGCTTCAACGATCAATGTCGAAAGCCAGCTGGATGACCCGGATTCAGTGCTGCATCACTACCGTATGCTGATTGCCTTGCGTCGGCATGAGCCTCTGATCCAAGAAGGTGTGTACCGTCAACTGCTGCAAGACCACTTACAGGTCTGGGCGTACCTGCGCGAAGGCCATGGCGAGCGCCTGTTGGTGCTGAACAACTTCTACGGCACGCCCTGCGACATCCAACTGCCGGACACCGTGATCAACCCTGCAAGTGAACAACGCCTGCTGATCAGCAACTACCCCGACTGCCCGCAACGTACCGCCACGGTGGCGCTGCGTCCTTACGAATCGTTTGTGCTGCACCTCAAGGACTGAGACTCGTTGTAACCCCGTGTGGGAGCACGGGGCGCTTTGAAAAAACATAATAAAAATATCGGAGTGCTTTATGAAAACAACAATAAAGCTGGGCCTCGTTGCGTCTTGTTTAAGCCTGCCTATTGGCGCTCAAGCCTTGGAATTTGCCGGTTACGTGCGCAGTGGCGCGGGGACTTCAACGGGCAGCGGCCCACAGCAATGTTTCCAACTGCCGGGGGCGCAAACCAAATACCGCCTGGGTAACGAATGCGAGCAGTACGGCGAACTGGAGTTGCGCCAGGACCTGGTTACCCTCGACGACGGCTCGGTGCTCAGCGTCGATGCCATGGCGTCGCTCTACAACAAGTACGACCGTGAACTGAAGTTCCAGGGCGAGAACAACGGCACCGCGCGCATGCCGCAGATGTATGCGCAGTGGTCCAACCTGCCCAGCCTCAATGGCGGCTCGCTGTGGGCCGGTCGGCGTTACTACAAGCGTAACGACATCCATATCTCCGACTTCTACTACTGGAACCAGAGCGCCACGGGCGGGGGGATCGAGGACGTACTGATCGGCGACCTCAAGTACAGCTACGCGATTTCCCGCAAGGACAACCTGTACCAGAAGGAATACGCCACCCGTCACGACTTCAACGTCGCAGGCTTCAAGACTAACCCTGGCGGCGAGCTGGAGCTGGGCTTGAGCTACATCGAAAAAGCGGGCGGGCGTGACACCAACAGCGGCTGGGCGATCACCGCGCAGCACGTGCAAAAACCTTTCCTGGGCGCCAAGAACAAGTTTGCCTTGCAGTATGGCGAAGGCCCAGGCACTGGCCTGGGTTACACCGGCAATACCTTCCTGGATAAGAGCAGCAAAAGTTACCGCGCCGTGGAGTTTTTCGACTGGCAGGTGACTCCGCGTTTCGGTGGGCAGATCGAGGCGGTGTACCAGAAGGACATTCGTCCCGGCAGCCAGGATCAGACCTGGATGTCCCTCGGTGTGCGCCCGGCGTACGCCATCAGCGAGCAGTTCAAGCTGGTCATCGAGCTTGGGCATGATCAGGTTGACGCCAGCGGCGGCACGCGCAAGCTGAGCAAATTTACCTTCGCCCCAACCTGGTCGCCCAAAGGCCCGGATTTCTGGGCGCGGCCGCAAGTGCGCTTGTACTACACCTATGCAACGTGGAACGAAGCGGCCAAGCGCGCGGCGAATGAATTGGCGGCGGGGTCGGCGTTGTCAGACACCGGCTCCTACGGCACGGCGCGGCATGGGGCGAACGTTGGTGTGCAAGTTGAATATTGGTGGAAGTAACTAGACGGGTGTACACGGACTAAACATGTGGGAGCGAGCAAGTCGAATCGTCATACCGCCGCTCCCACATTTTGATCGTCGTTACTCCAAATTTTTGCATCCAGCCAATGATATTTACAGAACAAAACAGCAGGTGAAGCCATGACCACAACTCAACCCTTGGAACTGCTGGCGCCCTTGTCGGGTGTGCTGCTGGCGTTGGACAAGGTGCCCGACCCGGTATTCTCCAGCCGCTTGATCGGCGACGGCCTGTGCATCGACCCCACGTCGCAGACCCTCTGCGCGCCACTGGCCGGGGTGATCAGTAATATCCAGGACAGTGGGCATGCCGTCAGCATCACCGACGACAACGGCGTCCAGGTGCTGATGCATATCGGCCTGGACACCGTGAACCTGGCAGGCCAGGGCTTCACTCGGCAGGTGCAGGAAGGCCAGCGGGTGGAGGCCGGGCAAGCGCTGATCGAATTCGATGCCGATTATGTGGCGCTCAATGCGCGCAGTTTGCTGACCTTGATGCTGGTGGTCAGCGGCGAGCCGTTTACCCTGTTGGCGAACGGTCTTGTGGCGGTCGGCCAGCCGTTGTTGCAGTTATCCCCACGTGAAACTGTTGAAACGCTGGACGAGGAGGACGGCGATGCGCTGTTCTCCAAACCGCTGACCTTGCCTAACCCCAACGGTTTGCACGCCCGCCCTGCGGCGGTGCTCGCCCAGGCGGCGAAGGGTTTCAATGCGAGCATCTACCTGCACAAGCAAACCCAGAGCGCCAATGCGAAGTCGCTAGTAGCGATCATGGCGTTGCAAACCGTGCAGGGCGACACCGTGCAAGTGAGCGCGGCAGGGGAGGAGGCCGAGGCGGCGATCAACGCGCTGGTGGGCTTGTTGGCTGAAGGCTGTGGCGAGGCGGTTGCGACCGTTGCTGAACCGGTCGCGGCGGTATTGTCGGCAACGCTGCTGCGGGGCGTGTGTGCGTCACCGGGTTCGGCGTTTGGCCAGGTCGTTCAAGTGACCGAGCCTGAGCTGGCTATCATTGAACACGGCACGGGTGAAACCGCTGAACGTGCTGCCCTGGCGCGTGGCCTGCTGGCTGCAACCGAAGCGCTGCAAGCTCTGCAAGACAAGGCCGCCGGCAGTGCCCAGGCAGAGATCTTCCGGGCACATCAGGAACTGCTCGAAGACCCAACCTTGCTGGAACAAGCCCACAGCCTGCTGGCTGACGGCAAGAGCGCCGTATTTGCCTGGAACCGTGCCACGGTCGCGACGGCCAGCGTGTTCCAGGGCTCAGGCAATGCTCTGCTTGCCGAACGTGCGGCAGACCTGGCCGACGTCGGCCAGCGCGTGCTGAAACTGATCCTCGGCATTCAAGACAGCGCCTGGGACTTGCCGGAACGCGCGATCCTGATCGCTGAACAACTGACGCCGTCGCAGACCGCCAGCCTGGATACACGCAAGGTGCTGGGTTTCGTCACGGTCGGCGGCGGCGCAACCAGCCACGTCGCGATCCTCGCCCGCGCCCTGGGTTTACCAGCGATTTGCGGTGTGTCGGCCCAAGTGCTGGCGTTGGCCAATGGCAAACAGGTCCTGCTCGACGCCGACAAAGGCGAGCTGCACCTTGAGCCGAACCTGGCCGAGATCGAACAGTTGGAGGCGGCGCGCATGCAACAGGCGCTGCGCCATCAGCGCGACGTGGCGCACGCGTCTCTACCGGCAACCACCCGCGATGGCCATCACGTCGAAGTCACCGCCAACGTGGCTTCGTTGACGCAGGTGGAACAGTCCTTGAACCTCGGCGGGGAAGGCGTCGGCCTGTTGCGCTCGGAATTTCTCTACCTGGACCGCAACCGCGCGCCGAGCCCCGACGAGCAAGCGGCGACCTACACCGCGATCGCCCGTGCCCTGGGCTCCGAGCGCAACCTTGTGGTGCGCACCCTCGACGTTGGTGGCGACAAACCGTTGACCTATGTGCCCATGGACGCCGAGACCAACCCATTCCTCGGTTTGCGCGGCATCCGCCTGTGCCTGGAGCGCCCGGAGTTGCTGCGCGAACAGTTCCGCGCGATCCTCGCCAGTGCCGGTTTTGCGCGGTTGCATATCATGTTGCCGATGGTCAGCCTGCTGTCGGAGTTGCGCCTAGCCCGTAAGATCCTCGAAGA
Source organism: Pseudomonas sp. RA_15y_Pfl1_P11 (assembly GCF_963970975.1). Lineage (NCBI taxonomy): Bacteria > Pseudomonadati > Pseudomonadota > Gammaproteobacteria > Pseudomonadales > Pseudomonadaceae > Pseudomonas > Pseudomonas sp. RA_15y_Pfl1_P11. Next base: position 252,940 of record NZ_CAXAOY010000005.1, on the reverse strand, counting down.
GGAAGCGCTGGCGCTGGGGCTCAGCGAGTTGCCGAAGCTGGGGATCATGATTGAAGTACCGTCTGCCGCCTTGATGGCGGACGTGTTCGCGCCCCATGTGGATTTCTTTTCTATCGGCACCAACGATTTGACCCAATACACCCTCGCCATGGACCGCGACCATCCGCGCCTGGCCGGCCAGGCCGACAGCTTCCACCCGGCGGTGTTGCGCTTGATCGCCACCACGGTCAAGGCCGCGCATGCTCATGGCAAGTGGGTCGGCGTGTGCGGTGCACTGGCGTCCGAAGCGCTGGCGGTGCCGGTGCTGATCGGGCTGGGTGTGGATGAGTTGTCGGTCAGCGTGCCGTTGATCCCCACCATCAAGGCCACCGTGCGCGAGCTGGACCTGGCTGGCTGCCAGATCATTGCCCGCCAGGTGCTCGGCCTGGAAGAAGCCGGTCAGGTGCGTGAGGCATTGCGCCAATATCACGCGGCTACCGTTGAAACCTCACCTGTTGTGGAGCTTTGAGCATGTTCGAGAAATTGCAGCAGGCGTTCTGGAAGGCCCTCACGCCGGATTTGATTGCCGAGACGGTAGCGGCGCCGGGTTTGTTGTCGGCTGATGTGCTACGGGCGTTGGGCGGCGCGGATAATCTCAAGTCGCAGCAGCGGGTGGCGCTGACGCGGGTGCGGGTGCAGCTGCAGGATGCTGCGAAGGTGGATGCTGCAGCGTTAAAGGCTGCGGGTGTGCCTGGGGTGATGGTGTTGGCGGGTGGGGTCGTGCACCTGCTTACCGGGCTGGGCTCGGTCTAGAGATCAACGCAGATCAATGTGGGAGCCGGGCTTGCCCGCGATAGCGGTGTGTCAGGCTGCGGGTATTTCGACTGCCAGGCCGCCATCGCGGGCAAGTCGCACCGCCGCTCCCGCAGGGTTTTGCAGCGTGTTGAATAGCGTGTCTTACAGCTGCGAGTTATCTTCCGGCGGCTTGGTCTTATCCACACCCGGCACGTGCAGGTTGCCCTCAACCACCTGGTTACCTTCCAACTGCGGCTGCGTCACCCAAGTCAGAATGTCGTAATACCGCCGGATGTTCGCCACAAAATGCACCGGCTCACCACCGCGCGCATAACCGTAGCGCGTCTTGCTGTACCACTGCTTTTGCGACAGGCGCGGCAGCATCTTCTTCACATCCAGCCACTTGTTCGGGTTCAAACCTTCGCGCTTGGCCAGCGTGCGCGCATCTTCCAGATGGCCGCTGCCCACGTTGTAGGCGGCGAGGGCAAACCAGGTGCGATCCGGCTCGGCGATGCTGTTGTCCAGTTCATCCTTGATCTTGGCCAGGTACTTGGCGCCGCCCATGATGCTTTGCTTGGGGTCCAGGCGGTTGGACACGCCCATCGCCTGGGCGGTGTTCTGGGTCAGCATCATCAGGCCGCGCACGCCGGTCTTGGAGGTGACGGTCGGTTGCCACAGCGATTCTTGATAGCCAATGGCTGCCAACAGGCGCCAATCGACCTTCTCTTTCTTGGCATAGGCCCGGAAGTTTTTCTCATACTTGGGCAACCGCTGCTGCAGATGCTGGGCAAAGGTGTAGGCGCCTACGTAGCCGAGTACATCGACGTGCCCGTAATAGCGGTCTTTGAGACGCTGCAGGGTGCCGTTCTTCTCGACCTTGTCCAGGTAACTGTTGATCTCGTTGAGCAGGCTGTTGTCTTCACCCGCCGCCACGGCCCAGCTCTGATTGCTGGGATCGCCCAGGTCGAAGGCCACGCGCACTTTGGGGAAGTACACCTGGTTCATGGCGACTTCGTTGGAGTCCACCAGGGTCAGGTCGATTTGCCCCTCGTCCACCATGCGCAGCAGGTCGACGACTTCAACGGCGTCGGACTCTTCGTATTCAATCGCAGGATTCTGCTTCTTGAGCGCCGCCAGTTGTTCGGCGTGGGTGCTGCCCTTGAGCACCATGATCTTCTTGCCCACCAGGTCTGCCGCGTTCGTCGGGCGGGACTGGCCATTGCGATAGATGATCTGTGGGGTGACTTCTAAATAAGGGTGGGAGAAACGCACCTGCGTCCGGCGCTGTTCGCTGCTGACCAGGCCTGCGGCAGCGAGGACCGGGCCGTTGGGCTTGCCCAACTGGCCAAACAGGTCATCCAGGTTGTCGGCGGTCTCGATCTCCAGCTTTACCCCCAGGTCGTCGGCAAAGCGTTTGACCAGTTCGTATTCGAAACCGGTTTCACCGTTGCGGTCCTGGAAATACGTGGCCGGACTGTTTCGGGTGATCACCCGCAATACGCCATCCTCCTTGATTCGCTCGAGCGTGCTGGGCTTATCAACACAGGCGCTGAGCATCAGGAAGAGTCCGGTTGCGATAAGCCATTTGGCGCATCGCGGGCGCAAAGCAGTTGGGGAGAACATCTGCGCAGTATACGCAAACGGCCCACGGCGCCATATCTCGACAGCGCGGGACTTGTCTGCTAGCGCTTGCAAAACTGTGCTGCAGCCCGCAGAAACGGGGCTTGGCGAGGGATTGTGACGGTTAAAATAACTGCGCGGAATACCCCGGACGCCCCCTCAAAAGCGGTGCAATCCGGCCAACTGACGTCTGGCAGTCGCCACCGGTAGCGTTTCGGGTGCCGTTGGCGGCGGTTTACGCTAGAATGCACGGCCTCAAAGCACACCCCTTCCCGAGGCTGTCCCGAAGATGTTGATCCTGCGCGGCGCTCCTGCCCTTTCTGCCTTTCGCCACAGCAAACTCCTTGAGCAACTGAGCCAGAAGGTTCCAGCGGTTACAGGCCTGTATGCTGAATTTGCTCACTTCGCCGACGTTACCGGCGTGTTGGCCGCCGACGAACAGCAAGTGCTCGCACGCCTTCTGAAGTACGGCCCGAGCGTTCCCGTTCAAGAGCCCAATGGCCGCTTGTTTCTGGTTCTGCCACGGTTCGGCACCATTTCGCCCTGGTCGAGCAAGGCCAGCGATATCGCCCGTAACTGTGGCCTGGAAAAAATCCAGCGCCTGGAGCGTGGTATTGCCTTCTATGTCGCGGGCCAGTTCAGCGATGCCGACGCCGAGTTGATCGCCAGCAGCCTGCACGACCGCATGACCCAGATCATCGTCAGCCAGATGGAACAGGCTGCCGGCCTGTTCAGCCACGCCGAGCCCAAGCCGCTGACCGCGATTGACGTGCTCGGCGGTGGCCGCGCCGCCCTTGAGAAGGCCAACACCGAGTTGGGCCTGGCCCTGGCCGAAGACGAGATCGACTACCTGGTCAACGCCTTCAACGGCTTGAAGCGCAACCCGCACGACATCGAACTGATGATGTTTGCCCAGGCCAACTCCGAGCACTGCCGTCACAAGATCTTCAACGCCAGTTGGGACATCGACGGCGAGAGCCAGGAAAAAAGCCTGTTCGGCATGATCAAGAACACCTACGTGATGCACAGCGAAGGCGTTCTGTCGGCTTATAAGGACAACGCCTCGGTCATCGTCGGCTCTGTTGCCGGCCGTTTCTTCCCGGACCCTGAGACCCGCCAGTACGGCGCGGTGCAGGAGCCGGTGCACATCCTGATGAAGGTTGAAACCCACAATCACCCGACCGCGATTGCCCCGTTCCCTGGCGCAGCCACCGGTTCAGGCGGCGAAATCCGCGACGAAGGTGCTACCGGCCGTGGCGCCAAGCCCAAGGCTGGCCTCACCGGTTTCACCGTGTCCAACCTGCAGATCCCCGGCTTCGAACAGCCGTGGGAAGTGCCGTACGGCAAGCCTGAGCGCATCGTGACCGCACTCGACATCATGATCGAAGGCCCGCTGGGCGGCGCCGCGTTCAACAACGAATTCGGTCGTCCGGCGTTGACCGGTTATTTCCGTACCTTCGAACAGTCCATCACCACCCCGCGTGGCGATGAAGTGCGCGGCTACCACAAGCCGATCATGTTGGCCGGCGGCATGGGCAACATCCGTGAAGAACACGTCAAGAAAGGCGAGATCCTGGTCGGCTCCAAGCTGATCGTCCTCGGCGGCCCGGCGATGTTGATCGGCCTGGGCGGCGGCGCAGCGTCCTCCATGGCCACCGGCACCAGCTCGGCGGACCTGGACTTCGCTTCGGTACAGCGCGAGAACCCAGAGATGGAGCGCCGGTGCCAGGAAGTCATCGACCGTTGCTGGCAGTTAGGTGACAAGAACCCGATCAGCTTCATCCACGACGTCGGCGCCGGTGGTTTGTCCAACGCCTTCCCGGAACTGGTCAACGATGGCGACCGTGGCGGCCGTTTCGAACTGCGCAACATTCCAAACGACGAACCGGGCATGGCCCCGCACGAAATCTGGAGCAACGAATCCCAGGAACGCTACGTTCTGGCCGTTGGCCCTGAAGACTTCGCGCGCTTCCAGGCCATCTGCGAACGCGAGCGTTGCCCGTTTGCCGTGGTCGGCGAAGCCACGGCCGAGCCGCAACTGACCGTCACCGACAGCCACTTCGGCAACAGCCCGGTGGACATGCCACTCGAAGTGCTGCTGGGCAAAGCCCCGCGCATGCACCGTTCGGCCGTACGTGAAGCCGAGCTGGGCGATGATTTCGACCCAAGCCCCCTGGAGCTGGCCGACAGCATCGAACGCGTGCTGCACCACCCTGCCGTGGCGAGCAAAAGCTTCCTGATCACCATCGGCGACCGCACCATCACTGGCCTGGTTGCCCGTGACCAAATGGTCGGCCCGTGGCAGGTTCCGGTGGCAGACGTTGCCGTCACCGCCACCAGCTTCGACGTCTACACCGGTGAAGCCATGGCCATGGGCGAGCGTACGCCGCTGGCCCTGCTGGACGCTCCGGCGTCGGGCCGCATGGCGATTGGTGAAACCCTCACCAACATCGCGGCTTCGCGTATCGGTAAATTGTCCGACATCAAACTGTCGGCCAACTGGATGTCCGCTGCCGGTCACCCGGGTGAAGATGCACGCCTGTATGACACGGTTAAAGCAGTCGGCATGGAGCTGTGCCCGGAGCTGGGCATCACCATTCCGGTAGGCAAGGACTCCATGTCCATGGCCACCCGCTGGAACGAAGACGGCACCGACAAGAGCGTCACCTCGCCGCTGTCGCTGATCGTTACCGGTTTTGCACCGGTCACCGACATCCGCCAGACCCTGACCCCGCAACTGCGCATGGACAAGGGCACCACCGACCTGATCCTGATCGACCTCGGCCGTGGCCAGAACCGCATGGGCGCGTCGATCCTGGCACAGACCCATGGCAAGCTCGGCAAGCACGCGCCGGACGTCGACGACGCCGAAGACCTCAAAGCCTTCTTCGCCGTGATCCAGGGCCTGAATGCCGACGGCCACCTGCTGGCCTACCACGACCGTTCCGATGGCGGCTTGCTGACCAGCGTCGTGGAAATGGCTTTCGCCGGTCACTGCGGCCTGAACATCGTGCTCGACAGCGTTGCCGAGGATGCGTCTGAAATCAACGGCATCCTGTTCAACGAAGAGCTGGGCGCCGTGATCCAGGTGCGCCAGGACGCGACCCCGGACGTACTCGCCCAATTCAGCGCCGCCGGCCTGGACGACTGCGTGGCGGTGATCGGCCAGCCGATCAACAACGGCGAGATCAACATCTCCTTCAATGGCGACACCGTGTTTGCCGGCCAGCGCCGCTTGCTGCAACGCCAGTGGGCCGAGACCAGCTTCCAGATCCAGCGTCTGCGTGACAACGTCGAGTGCGCTGAGCAGGAGTTCGACCTGATCCTGGAAGAAGACAACCCGGGCCTGAGCACCAAGCTCAGCTTCGACGTCAACCAGGACATCGCAGCGCCTTACATCAAGAAAGGCATTCGTCCACACGTTGCGGTTCTGCGTGAGCAGGGCGTCAACGGCCAGGTGGAAATGGCGGCCGCGTTCGACCGCGCCGGCTTCAATGCGATCGACGTGCACATGAGCGACATTCTCGCCGGTCGCGTTGATCTCAATGAGTTCAAAGGCCTCGTCGCCTGCGGCGGCTTCTCCTACGGCGATGTGCTGGGTGCCGGTGAAGGCTGGGCCAAATCGGCCCTGTTCAACAGCCGTGCCCGCGACGCGTTCCAGGGTTTCTTCGAGCGCAACGACAGCTTCACCCTGGGTGTGTGCAACGGTTGCCAGATGATGTCCAACCTCAGCGAACTGATTCCGGGCAGCGAGTTCTGGCCGCACTTTGTGCGCAACCGTTCCGAGCAGTTCGAAGCCCGTGTTGCCATGGTGCAGGTGCAGGAATCCAACTCGATCTTCCTGCAAGGCATGGCCGGTTCGCGCATGCCCATCGCCATCGCCCACGGTGAAGGCCATGCCGAGTTCGCCAGCGAAGAAGCCCTGCTCGCAGCCGACCTGTCCGGCACCGTGGCGCTGCGTTTCGTCGACAACCACGGCAAGGTCACCGAGACCTACCCGGCCAACCCGAACGGCTCGCCGCGCGGGATCACCGGCCTCACCAGCCGCGACGGTCGCGTGACCATCATGATGCCGCACCCGGAGCGTGTCTTCCGCGCCGTGCAAAACTCGTGGCGCCCGGAGGAGTGGAGCGAAGACGGCGCCTGGATGCGCATGTTCCGCAACGCACGCGCGTGGGTGAACTAAGACGGTGTACAAGCTCGCCTTCTTCGTGCCCGACAGCCATGTGGAGACGGTGAAAGCCGCCGTCTTCGCCGCTGGCGGCGGGCGCATCGGCAGCTACGACAGCTGCGCCTGGCAAGTGCTGGGCCAGGGTCAATTTCGCGCAATGGACGGCAGCCAGCCGTTTATTGGGCAGGTGGGCCAGGTTGAAGTGGTTGAGGAATGGAAGGTTGAGCTCGTGGTGGCGGACGAATTGATTGCGGCGGTTGTGGCTGCGCTCAAGCTTAGCCACCCGTATGAGACACCGGCGTATGAGGTGTGGCAGTTGGCGGATTTTTAACTCGCACGCTGCAAAAACAAGAAACCCGCTGGGCCAGTTTGGTCAGCGGGTTTCTTGTTGTCTGTGGGGCCTCATCGCAGGCGCCTCAGATCTTTCCCACAAGCCTTTCAGGTTGTCCCTCGGAACTCCTCTCCCTAGCCTCCCTGCTTTGCATTTTCTCAGTGGTGGAATGTTATGAGTCTGACGACCAGAACTGATATGCGGCTATTGCCGGGCGTGATGTATAACGTCACAATCGCGCCATGATCGTTAGTTGGAAACATAAAGGCCTTCGCATCTTTTATGAAACGGGCTCAACGAAAGGGATCAATGCCAACCACGTGAATCGCTTGCGCCGTGTCTTGCTGATTTTAGATAGCGCGATTCATTGGAGTGATCTGGAACTGCCAGGTTGGCGCTTCCATCGCTTGAAGGGAGATCTTGTCGACTACTGGTCAGTGAGCATCAGTGGTAACTGGCGCATCATTTTTCGTATGTATGACGATCAAGTCGAGCTGGTCGACTATCTGGATTACCACTGAGAAGGGGTCTGTTTATGGGTATGCACAATCCTCCTCACCCAGGGGAAATACTGCTTGAGGATGTCATTCCCGGGCTTGGAATGACGATCACTGAAGTTGCTCGACGCCTGGGTTTCGCTAGGGAAACCTTTTCAAGAATTCTTCATGGGCATGCGCCTGTTAGCCCTGATCTAGCTGTGCGGCTTGAGCGCGCAGGCATCAGCAAGGCCCAGATGTGGCTCTCAATGCAGAGCAGTTATGACCTGTGGCAGGCAGAGCATAGAGAACAGCCTGTTATTGAGCGGTTTGCTCGGATTGAGTAACCGAGATTAAAGAGTCCGCCGATAATTTGTTAGTGCTGAACAGCGCACCTATAATCATGCCGCTTTCATACAGCGGTTATTGAGTCATGGTGGCTGTGTGCGGGAGACCCTCGGGTCTGCCGAAGTTCCTAACAACTGAGAGTGTTGGACCTACAGGAAGTACCGATCAGCAACTGACCCCACCCACTCTGTGGCGAGGGAGCAAGCTCCCTCGCCACAGAGTGGTCAGGCGTTGATTGGACGGGTAACCAACCGCTCCAATGCCTCGCCCAACCCTAAAGCCTTGTCACCAATCAACAGGTGCCAAACACCGCTTTCCAGCTGGCTGACGCCTTGGCAACCTAGCGCAGTGAGATCAGCTTCAGACAACCCCGAATCATCCCCCAACTCCACCCGCAACCGGGTCATCGCCACCGCTTCCAACTCCCGCACATTCCCGCGGCCACCCAACGCGCTCAGCCATTTCTCGGCCTCCTGCACATTCACCGTCACCGGCTTATCCACAGGCGCAGCCGACAACGGTGCACTGGCAACAAACGACGGCATCGCCAAGCGAATCTCATCAGCAATGCTATCCGCCATCGGCCCGACCACCACCTGCAAACTCCCGCCGTTCCCCGGCCGAACTACGGCCATGGCGCCCAGTGCTTTGAGCTCCGAGTCCACCGCCTTGGTGCGATCAACCATGTCCAAACGCAGGCGCGTCGTACAGGCGCCGACACTCAACAGATTGGCCGAACCGCCCAACGCACGGATGTAGGCACTGGCCCGCAGGTTATCCGTCATTACCTCAGCCTGCACCACCTGGACATCTTCCCGGCCCGGTGTCTTCAGGTTGAAGCGACGAATGCAGTAGTTGAACACGCTGTAGTAAATCACCGCATAAGCCAGCCCAACCGGGAACACCAACCAACCATTGGTGGACTTGCCCCAACCCAGCACCATGTCGATAAACCCACCGGAGAAGGTAAACCCCAGGTGGATATTCAGCATATTGGTGACAGCCATCGACAGGCCCGTCAGCACGGCGTGAATCAGGTACAGAAACGGCGCAAGAAACATGAACGCAAATTCAATCGGCTCGGTCACGCCGGTCAAGAACGAGGTCAGCGCCATCGACAGGAAAATCCCGCCCATCACTTTGCGGCGCTCAGGCAGCGCATTCCGATACATCGCCAAGCACGCAGCGGGCAGGCCGAACAGCATCACCGGGAACATGCCGGTCATGAACTGGCCGCCTTTCGGGTCGCCCGCGAAGTAGCGGGTGAGGTCGCCGGTCACTACCGCACCGGTCGCCGGATCGGTAAAGGTGCCAAACACAAACCACGCCATATTGTTGAGGATATGGTGCAGGCCAGTGACGATCAGCAGGCGGTTAAACACGCCAAACACGAAGGCGCCAATGCTGCCGCTTTCCATCAGCAGCACGCCAAAGCTGTTGATGCCTTGCTGGATGGGCGGCCAGATCAAACCAAAGATTACCCCCAGCCCGACCGCGCTGAACCCGGTAACAATCGGCACAAACCGTCGCCCACCAAAGAACGCCAGGTACTCCGGCAGCTTGATGTCCTTGAAGCGGTTATACAGCCCGCCCGCCATCAAGCCGCTGGCGATACCGGCGAGCATGCCCATGTTGATGGACGTGTCCATCACCTTGAGCGTGGAGACCATCACCAAGTAACCAATCGCCCCGGCCAAGCCCGCTGTGCCGTTGTTGTCGCGGGCGAAACCCACGGCGATGCCGATGGCGAAGATCAGTGCCAGGTTGGCGAAGATCGCCTGCCCGGCGTCGTGCATCACCGCGATGTTCAGCAGGTCGGTGTCGCCCAGGCGCAGCAGCAGGCCGGCAATCGGCAGGATCGCAATCGGCAACATGAGTGCACGGCCCAGGCGTTGCAGGCCTTCGATGAAATGTTGGTACATGGCGTGTCTCCTTTTGTTGTTGTTATCAGCTCAACGGCCAGTGGTGTTGACAGGCTTGGCGAACGGCCTTTGCGCAGCTCAGGTCGAGCAGGCCTTGGCTTAATTGCCGGCATTGCGCCGCGTCCAGGTGGCGGACGCGGTCCTTGATTTCGCCGATCTGCGGCGGGCTCACCGACAGTTCGCTGACACCCAGGCCGATCAGCACCGGCGTAGCCAGCGGGTCGGAGGCGAGGGCGCCACATACACCCACCCAGCGCCCGTGTTTCGCAGCCCCTGCACAGGTCTGGGCGATCAGCCGCAACAGCGCCGGGTGCAACGCGTCGACCCGCGCGGCGAGGCCGGCGTGGTCGCGGTCCATCGCCAGGGTGTACTGGGACAGGTCATTGGTGCCGATGGACAGGAAGTCTGCGTGCTTGGCCAACTGGTCGGCCATCAGTGCGGCGGCGGGCACTTCGATCATCACACCGAGTTCGGGGCGTTGGGTCAGTTCCAGCTCTACGCACAGTTGATCCAGGCGCTGGCGGATGTGCAGCAGCTCATCCACTTCGCTGACCATCGGCAGCAGGATGCGGCACCGCGCCAGCGGGCTTACTTGCAGCAGGGCACGCAATTGCTGGTCGAGCACGTCGGGGCGGACCTGAGCCAGGCGAATACCGCGCAGGCCCAGCACCGGGTTAGCTTCGACAGGTAGTGGCAAGTAGTCGAGCTGCTTGTCGCCACCCACATCGATGGTGCGGATGATCACGGACTTGTCGCCCATGGCATCCAGCACTGCCTGATAGGCGTGACGTTGTTCCTGCTCATCCGGCGCGGTGCGGCGGTCGACGAAGAGAAATTCGGTGCGCAGCAGGCCGACGCCATCAGCGCCGTTTTCAAAGGCCACCTGGGCTTCGGCACTGGAGGCGACATTGGCCGCGACTTCAATGGTCACGCCATCGCGGGTGCGCGCCGGCTCCTGGGCTTGGGCCTGTTGCTGTTGGCGACGCAGGTTCTGTGCGTTACGAATCTGGTGCACTTCGGCGTGACGCGCTTCGGTGGGCTCCAATTCCAGACGGCCATTGACGGCGTCGAGTACCACGCGTTGGCCTTGGGGCACGTCGAGCACGTCGGCGCCCAGCGCCACCACACACGGCAAGCCTTTGCCACGGGCCAGGATTGCTACATGGGACGTGGCGCCGCCTTCGGCCATGCAGATGCCGGCAGCCTCCTGGGCACTCAATTGCAGCAGATCAGACGGCGTCAATTCGTGGGCGCTGACGATCGCACCTGCAGGCAATTCGAAGTGCCAGGCTTCCCCCAGCAGTGCGCGCAATACGCGTTGTTGCAAATCCCGTAGATCATTTGAACGTTCGGCGAACAGGGGTTTGCCCAAGGCCAGCAACACCGCGCATTGCGCCTGGATCGCATTGCGCCAGGCGTGGGTAGCGGCGCTGCCGTTTTCGATGGCGCCGGTGGCCGCTTCCAGCAGTGTCGGGTCTTCCAGCAAGGCGAGATGCGCCGCGAAGATGTCCTCTTCCTCGACGTTCTTACGCTGGCGGGCGTGCTCCAGTGTCGCGCGGATTTCACTGCGCACTTGCTCCAGCGCAGCGTCCAGGCGTTGCAGTTGTTCGTCGGCAGAATGGTTGCCGGTGTCGGCTGGCAGTTCGATACCGGTCAGGCGGAACAGCGGCCCGCAGACCAATCCCGGCGCAGCGCACACACCTTGCAACACGCCAACTTCGGTATTTGCCCGGCGTGGCGCGACGATGGCAGGGGCGTGGTGTTCTTCTTTGATAGCAGCGGACAAGGCCGCGACCAACGCCTGCAACGCGGCCTCTGCATCCTTGCCGCGACAGCTCACACGGACTTCGTCACCCTCGCCAATGCCCAAACCCATCAAGCCAATCAGGCTGTCGCACGACGCCGACTTATCGCCGAACTGCAGCTGTGCCTGGCTGCTGAAACCCTGGGCGGCCTTGCGCACTAATGCCGCCGGGCGCGCATGCAAACCGCCCCGATGGGTGATGCGCACGTTAGCGCTGGCTTCAGCTTCCGAGTTATCCACAGGCGCTTGAGCCGACGCCGCCGAACGCGCCACGATCTGCACCAGCGGCTCGCCGACCTTGACCGTTTTCTCCACTACCGCGCGCAACTCGAAGCGCTCGCCATTGGTCAGGATGATCAGGCTGACCAGGCTCTTGCACTGGCGCGCAATGCGGTCCAGGTCAAACTGCACCAACGCCTGACCCTTGCTGACCCGCGCGCCGTCCTTCACCAACAAGGCAAAGCCTTCGCCCTTCAGTTCGACCGTGTCGATGCCCACATGCATCAACACTTCGGCGCCGTTATCGGCGCGAATGGTCAGCGCATGCCCGGTGCGGGCGACATGGATGATCACCCCGTCACACGGTGCGTGCAGGCAATCGTTCAGCGGGTCGATGGCAATGCCGTCGCCCATCGCGCCGCTGGCGAACACTTCGTCGGGAACGTTGCCCAGGGCCAGCACCGGCCCGGTGAGGGGAGCGCTGAGGGTCAGATCATTATTGTTCTTGGACATCGGCACGGTACTCATCAGGAAAACACGGCAATCGACTCAGTGAGTGCGAGTGACTTTGCTCAGGTGGCGTGGCTGGTCGGGATTCATGCCCCGGGCTTCGGCTAAACCCGCAGCCATGACGTAAAAGCTCTGGATCGCCAGGATCGGGTCCAGACTTGGGTGTTCGGCGCGGCTCAGGGGCAGGTCGCGCTCGGCGATATCGTCCGGCGCGGCCAGCAAAACGCGTGCACCGCGCTGGCGCATATCGGCGGCCAGGCTCAACAGGCCGGCTTGCTCGGCACCGCGTGGGGCAAAAACCAGCAATGGGTAGTTGTCGCCAATCAGGGCCATCGGGCCGTGACGCACCTCGGCGCTGCTGAAGGCTTCGGCCTGGATCGCCGAGGTTTCCTTGAGCTTGAGCGCGGCTTCCTGGGCGATGGCAAAACCGGCGCCTCGGCCGATGACCATCAGTTGCTGGCAGTCGCGCAGGGCATCGATGGCGATGCTCCAGTCCTGTTGGGCGGCGGCGCGCAGGTCATCGGGCAGGGCGCGACAGGCTTGCAGCAGCTCGGCGTCGCCGTTCCAGTGGCCGATCAATTGCGCAATGGCGCTGAGGGTGGCGATAAAACTCTTGGTCGCGGCCACGCTCTGTTCCGGGCCTGCACACAGCGGTATATGAAACTCGCAGGCGGCTTCCAGCGGCGAGTCTTCGGCGTTGACCAGCGAAATGCTCAAGGCGCCGCGCTTGCGCAGCAGGCGCAGGCTGTTGACCAGGTCCGGGCTCTGGCCCGACTGGGAGAAACCAAACACCACCTGGCCACTGACTTTCATCGGCGCCTGCAGCAAGGTCACCACCGACATGGGCAATGACGCCACCGGAATGCCCACATGCTGCATGGCCAAGTAGGCGAAGTAGCTGGCGGCATGGTCCGAGCTGCCACGCGCGATGGTCATCGCCACGTGTGGCGGCTGACGGCGCAGGCGGCCGGCGATTTCCTCCAGCGCCGGGTCCAGGCCTTGCAGTTGGGCGGCGACGGCGTCGCAGGAGGCCAGGGCCTCTTCAAGCATTTTTGAAGTCAATGGTTTCTCCTTCGACCATTACGTCGGTGAGTATCAGGGAGCGGTCCAGGCGTACGCAGTCGGCAAAGCTGCCGGTTTGCAGGCGACCGCGTTCTTCCAGGCCCAGGTAGTCCGCAGGAAATTGCGACAGGCGTTGTGAGGCTTCGCTGATGGGCAGGCCGATTTTCACCAGGTTGCGCAGCGCCTGGTCCATGGTCAGCGTGCTGCCGGCCAGGGTGCCGTCGGCCAGGCGCACGCCACCCAGGCATTTGGTCACGGTGTGGCTGCCCAGCTTGTACTCGCCATCGGGCATGCCGGCGGCGGCGGTGGAATCGGTGACGCAATACAGGCACGGGATCGAACGCAGCGCCACGCGCATGGCGCCGGGGTGCACGTGGAGCAGGTCCGGGATCAGTTCTGCATATTTCGCGTGAGCCAGGGCCGCGCCGACGATGCCGGGCTCGCGGTGATGCAGCGGGCTCATGGCGTTGTACAAATGGGTGAAGCTGGTGGCACCGGCGGCAAGGGCTGCAACACCTTCTTCATAGCTGCCGAGTGTGTGGCCGATCTGCATGCGCACACCGCGTTCGCTGAGGGCGCGGATCAGAGCGTCGTGCCCGGCGATTTCCGGGGCGATGGTGATCACGCGGATCGGCGCCAGGCGCAGGTAGGCTTCCACTTCGGCCATCAACGCAGTGTGGGCGAAATTGGGTTGGGCGCCGAGTTTTCCCGGATTGATGTAGGGCCCTTCCAAATGCACACCGAGTACGCGGGCGCTGCCTGTCGGGCGCTGCTCGCAGAAGCTGCCGAGTTGGCCGAGCACGCTGGAAATCTCGTCGACCGGTGCAGTCATGGTGGTAGCCAGCAGCGAGGTCGTACCAAAACGCACGTGTGTGCGGGTAATCGTCTCGAAGGCCTCCAAGCCTTCCATGATGTCTTTGCCGCCACCGCCGTGCACGTGCAGGTCGATAAAGCCTGGCAGCAGGTAAGGCAAATCGTTTTCCGCCGGGTCGCAGGGAACACCGTCAATGGCGGTTACCTTGCCGTGTTCGTGCACCAGCCGGCCGCGAATCCAGCCGGCGGGCGTGAGGATATTGTCTTCGGACATGGGCAGTTCTCTAGAGTCGCAGTTCAGCGGAGTAATCATGGCGGCGCAGCTCTGCGACGAAGTCGTAGTAGTCGTTGCGGCAGTAGGTGTCGGTAATTTCGATGGGCGTGTTGTCGGCGGTGTAGCCCACCCGGGTCATCAGCAGCATGGCGGTGCCGGGGGCGATGCCCACCAGCTTGGCGAACTCATCCGAGGCGTTGATTGCCTGGATGTGCTGCAGGGCACGCACCACAGGTTTGCCGATGCCTTCCAGGTATTCGTACAGCGAATTGCCAATGGCTTGCGGATGCGGCAGCACCGAGGCGGGCAGGGTGGTCATTTCAATTGCCATCACCGTGTCGTCGGCCTTACGCAAACGCTTGAGGCGCGCCACTTTGTCGGCGGGCGACAACCCCAGGCGAATCAGTTCTTCGTGGGTCGGCTGGGTAATTTCGCGCTCCAGCCATTGGGAAGTGGGCACAAAGCCCTTGAGCCGCAACATCTCGCTGAACCCCGACAAGCGTGACAGCGGCTGTTCCAAGCGTGGCGAAATAAAGGTGCCGGAGCCTTGATTGCGGCGGATCAGCCCTTGGGCAAACAACACTTCCAGCGCTTTGCGAGCGGTCACTCGCGAGATGCTCAGTTGCTCGCTGAGCACGCGTTCCGACGGCAGTGCCTGTTCGGACGTCCACTGGCCGGCATGGATCGCCGCTTCCAGTTTGCGCGCCAATTGCAGGTACAGCGGCGTGGATTGTTTATCGTCAGGGCGCAGGGCCAGGATGGGATTCATCTGTCAGGTTTCCGATGCGTTATTGGAGTGTTGTCGCCCGGTAATGGCCGAAAATTAATACCACTTAAATACCATGTCAATGCAGCCAAAACGGTGCAAGCAATGGTTTAAGGGCCCTGCAATGGGGCTTGGTATCAAGTGGTATTAGAGAGGTCTGTATCGCGCGCAGAACTGTGCAGCCCGGCCTGGTGAACTGGTATTCACCGGCAGGCGCTGCCTGGCGCAGGAATTTTTTTTGAATTATTTTACGAACGGTACGAGATTACGGACGAATCTCGATCAGGGTGCCGTCTTTGACCAGGTTCCACACTTCACGCATATCCACGTTGCGCATGCCGATGCAGCCGTCGGTCCAGTCCAGGGTGTGAAACCACTGTTCCGGGTAATCCTCGGTGTCGGGGGTGCCGTGGATCATGATCATGCTGCCCGGCTTCACGCCTTCGCGGCGAGCGCGGGCGGCGTCGCTGATATTCGGGTAGGAGATGTGCATGGCCAGGTTGAAGCGGTCGCTGGTCTTGCGCCAGTCGAGCCAGTAGAGGCCCTCTGGTGTGCGGCGGTCGCCCTCGATCAGCTTGTGGCCCTTGGGGTTCTTGCCCAAGGAAATGCGGTAGGTCTTGATGGGCTTGCCGTCGTTGATCAGTTGCAACTGATGGGCGGACTTGAGCACCAGGACTTTTTCGACGGTTTTGCCGCCCAGGGTTTCTACGGTGGCGGCCGACGACAGGTTCGCGAACGACAGGCAGATAAGAGCAAGCAACCAACGCATTGAAACGGGTATCCCTAGTGTCATGGGGCGGGCTTGCCCAGCGGCGGTACAGCCTCGCTGCGCACCGGGAAGGATTGCTGTCGGCGGTCAGCGAAAAAGTATTCCAGGGTCCGCCCGACCGTGCGGAAAGCCAGCTCGGACCAAGGGATGTCGGCTTCGTCGAACAACTGCACTTCCAGGCTTTCGGGGCCTGCGGCAAAGTCCAGGTCGAGCAGGTCGGCGCGGTAGAAGATATGCACCTGGTTGATATGCGGCACGTCAATCAGCGTGTAAATGGCCATGTTGTGCACGCGTGCGCAGGCTTCTTCCAGGGTTTCGCGGGCGGCGGCCTGTTCGACGGTCTCGCCGTTTTCCATGAAACCGGCGGGCAGGGTCCAGTAACCCAGGCGCGGCTCGATGGCGCGGCGGCACAGCAGCACTTTTTCGCCCCACACCGGCACCGTGCCGGCAACGATGTTGGGGTTCTGATAGTGAATGGTTTGGCAGTGATCACACACAAAGCGCAGGCGGCCGTCGCCTTCGGGGATGCGCTGGGAAACCGGTTTACCGCACTGGCTGCAGAAATTCATGCTGGGGTTCCTGGAAAGTGCGTCTATCTTGGCGTGACGGGCAGGGCGCTGCAACAAGTTGTCGTTTAGCGACACCACGCGGGTTTTGGGCTTGGGCACCCGCGAGCTTTGGTGCATGATGCAAGGTAGCCAACAGACCGAGATGACTCATGCTGGACGAGCTACTTCGCCGGGTAAGCAATCACACCCCCCACATGCTGGAAACTGACGGGCGTTTCCCCGAGGCCGCGGTGCTGGTGCCGATTACCCGCAGTGACGAACCTGAGCTGATCCTGACCCTGCGCGCCAGTGGCCTGTCGACCCATGGTGGCGAAGTGGCCTTTCCCGGCGGGCGCCGCGACCCCGAAGACCCGGACCTGATCTTCACCGCGCTGCGCGAGGCCGAAGAAGAAATCGGCCTGCCGCCTGGTCTGGTCGAAGTGATCGGCCCGCTGAGCCCTTTGATCTCCCTGCACGGCATTCGGGTCACGCCTTATGTAGGCGTCGTCCCCGATTACGTCGAATACCTGGCCAATGATGCCGAGATTGCCGCTGTTTTCAGCGTGCCTTTGGACTTTTTCCGACAGGACCCGCGCGAACATACCCACCGAATCGATTACCAGGGCCGCAGTTGGTACGTGCCCAGCTATCGGTTTGGCGAATACAAGATCTGGGGGCTGACGGCGATTATGATCGTCGAGCTGATCAATTTGCTCTATGACGACGCCGACATCAGCCTGCACCAGCCACCCAAGAGCTTCATCAATATCTAAGCCATCGTTTGAATGGCAACGCCGTGAGGGAAAATCATGAAATATCGCCTGGGCGACGCCCGCGTCGAGACTCATCCACAGAGCTGGGTGGCACCGAATGCCACGCTGGTGGGCAAGGTCAAGCTGGAGGAGGGCGCCAACGTCTGGTTCAACGCGGTGTTGCGCGGCGACAACGAACTGATCCTGATCGGCAAGAACAGCAATGTGCAGGATGGCAGCGTAATGCACACCGACATGGGCTACCCGCTGACCCTGGGCACCGGCGTGACCATTGGTCATAACGCCATGCTGCACGGTTGCACGGTGGATGATTACAGCCTGATCGGCATTAACGCGGTGATCCTCAACGGCGCGAAGATCGGCAAGCACTGCATCATCGGCGCCAACTCGCTGATCGGCGAGGGCAAGGAAATTCCTGATGGTTCGCTGGTGATGGGGTCGCCAGGCAAGGTGGTGCGGGCGTTGACCGACGCACAAAAACGCATGCTTGAAGCCAGCGCTGCGCACTATGTGCATAACTCGCAGCGTTATGCGCGTGACTTGGTTGAGCAGGAAGAATGAACCCGAGTGAACGGCCCGTCGCGTCGCCGTGCGTGAGCATTTGCGCGCTGGATGATGATGATATTTGCACCGGCTGTCAGCGCACCGTGGATGAGATTACGCGTTGGAGTCGCATGGACAATGCCGAGCGCCGGGTGGTGTTGGGGTTGTGCCATGAGCGGGCGGTGGCGAGTGGGTTGGTGTTTATGGTTTCCGGCAAATCCGGCGGCTGATTTGCAGTGAGTGGGGCAAGCCCGCTCACTGCAGTCGCCCGCTCGCCACAATGGTTACTGTGAAGTACCCTGTGCGGCATCACCCACAGGCCCACCCCCATGCTCTTCCTGATCGCCTATATCAGCAGCGTCGTGCTGATCAACTTCGCCTTTTCCAACGCCCCGCACCTGGATGTCATCTGGTCCGCCTGGGGTGGCTTGGTGTTTATCCTGCGCGACATGGTGCAGACCCGCTTCGGTCACGGCGCAATCCTCGCCATGCTGGCGGCGCTGGTGCTGTCGTATATCACCTCCGACCCTTCTATCGCACTGGCCAGTGCCACAGCGTTTGCGGTCTCCGAGTGCATCGACTGGCTGGTGTTCAGCATCACCAAGCGCCCGCTCCACGACCGCCTGTGGATCAGTTCGGCGCTGAGCATTCCCCTCGATACCTTTATCTTTTTCGGCCTGATCGGCGCGCTCACTCCCGCGGTAGTGGGCACCGCACTGGTGTCGAAATTTGCCGGCGTCACGGTGGTGTGGCTGATCATGGCGTGGCGGATCCGCAAGCGTGCCGTCGCCAACTGAGGCCAATTTTTACAGTTCATGTAAAATGCCGGCCTTTCTCCCCATGATCCGCTCCCCCTGAGGACCTGAGATGACCCGAATCGGAACTCCATTGTCGCCAACCGCGACCCGCGTTTTGCTGTGTGGCTGCGGTGAGCTGGGCAAGGAAGTGGTAATCGAACTGCAGCGCCTGGGCGTTGAAGTGATTGCCGTGGATCGCTACGCCAACGCGCCGGCCATGCAGGTGGCGCACCGTAGCCACGTCATCAACATGCTCGACGGTGCCGCCCTGCGTGCCGTGATCGAAGCCGAGAAGCCGCACTTCATCGTGCCGGAAATCGAAGCCATCGCCACTGCCACCTTGGTCGAGCTGGAAGCCGAAGGCTTCACCGTGATCCCGACCGCGCGCGCTACCTCGCTGACCATGAACCGCGAAGGCATCCGTCGCCTGGCCGCCGAAGAGCTGGACCTGCCGACCTCGCCGTACCACTTCGCCGATACCTTCGAAGACTACAGCAAGGCCGTGCAAGACCTGGGCTTCCCGTGTGTGGTCAAGCCGGTGATGAGTTCGTCGGGCAAGGGCCAGAGCCTGTTGCGCAGCGCTGACGACGTGCAGAAAGCCTGGGATTACGCCCAAGAAGGCGGGCGCGCCGGTAAAGGCCGGGTGATCATCGAAGGCTTTATCGACTTTGACTACGAAATCACCTTGCTGACGGTGCGTCACGTCGGTGGCACCACGTTCTGCGCACCGGTTGGCCATCGTCAGGAGAAGGGCGACTACCAGGAATCCTGGCAGCCACAGGCCATGAGCCCGATTGCGCTGGCCGAATCCGAGCGCGTTGCAAAGGCCGTGACCGAGTCCCTGGGTGGCCGTGGCCTGTTTGGCGTGGAGTTGTTCATCAAGGGTGATCAGGTGTGGTTCAGCGAAGTATCGCCGCGTCCGCATGACACGGGCTTGGTAACCCTGATTTCCCAGGACTTGTCGCAGTTCGCGCTGCACGCTCGCGCAATCCTGGGGTTGCCGATTCCGTTGATCCGTCAGTTCGGGCCTTCGGCTTCGGCGGTGATCCTGGTGGAAGGGCAGTCGACCCAGACGGCGTTCGCCAACCTTGGCGCTGCGTTGAGCGAACCGGACACGGCGTTGCGCCTGTTTGGCAAACCGGAAGTGAAGGGTCAGCGTCGGATGGGTGTGGCATTGGCGCGGGATGAGTCGATTGAAGCGGCTCGGGCGAAGGCTACCCGTGCTTCCAAAGCCGTTGTAGTCGAGCTGTAATCGAGGCGCGCCTTTCGCGAGCAAGCCCGCTCCTGCATTCGACCGCGTTCCTATTGGATAAATGCGGTCAAACTGTGGGAGCGGGCTTGCTCGCGAAGGCGGTCTATCAGGCGACCTTGTTCAAGTCATTATCCCGCGTCTCTTTCAGGCACAGCACAGCAATCAAACTGAGCAGCGCTGCCGCCGACACATACCCACCGACATAACTCAGCCCACCCATCGCCACCAGCTTGGTCGCGAAGAAAGGTGCCGCTGAAGCCCCCACGATCCCACCCAGGTTATACGCCGCCGACGCGCCGGTATAACGCACGCGCGTTGGGAACAACTCCGGCAGCATGGCGCCCATCGGCGCGAAGGTCACGCCCATCAGGAACAGCTCCAAGGCCAGGAACAGCGCCACCGCCCAGGTCGAGCCGTGGGTCAGCAGCGGCTCCATGGTGAAGCCCGACAGGATCGCCAGGATCGCACCGACGATCAGCACCGGCCTGCGCCCGTAACGATCACTCGCCAGGGCTGCCAGCGGCGTGGCCAGGCCCATGAACAGCACTGCGAAGCACAGCAAGCCAAGGAAGGTCTCGCGGCTGTAGCCCAGGGTCGAAACGCCGTAGCTTAGGGAAAACGCCGTGGTGATATAGAACAGCGCATAGCACACCACCATGGACATGGCGCCCAGCAGTACGGGCAGCCAATGCTGGCTGAACAGTTCCACCAGCGGCACTTTTATTGGTGCTTCTTTGGCCACGGCGTTGGCGAATACCGGGGTTTCATGCAGCT
Source organism: Pseudomonas sp. RA_15y_Pfl1_P11 (assembly GCF_963970975.1). NCBI lineage: Bacteria > Pseudomonadati > Pseudomonadota > Gammaproteobacteria > Pseudomonadales > Pseudomonadaceae > Pseudomonas > Pseudomonas sp. RA_15y_Pfl1_P11. Next base: position 232,394 of record NZ_CAXAOY010000005.1, on the reverse strand, counting down.
TCAGCCGTGCGTACAGGCCAACCATCACTAACGCGGCGCTGAGGATGAACGGAATGCGCCAGCCCCAGCTGCGGAACTGCTCGTCGTTCAAGCTCATGGCCAGGATCAGGAACAAGCCGTTGGCCGCCAGGAACCCGATGGATGGACCAAGCTGCGGAAACATGCCGAACCATGCGCGCTTGCCCTTGGGCGCATTCTCGGTCGCCAGCAGTGCCGCGCCGCCCCATTCCCCGCCCAGGCCAAGGCCCTGGCCGAAACGCAGTACGCACAACAGGATCGGTGCCCAGGCTCCGATGCTGTCATAGCCGGGCAATAAGCCGATCAGCGTTGTGCACACGCCCATCAGCAACAGCGATGCGACCAGTGTCGATTTACGCCCGATACGGTCGCCGAAGTGGCCGAACAGCGCCGAGCCCAGCGGGCGGGCGATAAAGGCGATGCCAAAAGTCAGGAACGACGCCAGCATCTGCGCGGTGCCGGAGGTCTGTGGGAAGAACACCGGGCCGATCACCAGCGCAGCAGCCGTGGCGTAGATATAGAAGTCGTAGAACTCGATGGCGGTGCCGACAATGCTCGCGGTGGCAACCCGTGCAGTCGAGTTGGTCGGGGCGGCGGGCGCGGCCTCGTTGTAGGTTGTGCTCATGGCAGTATCCCTGATGGTCGTTGCGCGTTTGGACGCGGATTATTATTGGTCAAACACCCATGGATCAGGGTTGTGCGCGGGGCGGCTCGGGATGGGAGCGAACACCGGTCAGACAGGATGAAGCGGTGCCTGGACGCGTTGGGTGCGGGTAGCACACGGTCTGGCGGGGCTTTGGTAAGCCGCAGGGATTATAGGAAGGGGTTTGCGCATACAACAAGGGTGTTGGCGAGGATCTAAGGTTTGGAGCCAGCTCCCACAGGGAACGAGTTGATTCAGGCAGCCACCGGCATCCTACTGGTATGCCAGATCAGCACCTTGCTCACGCGGTTGTCCTCGGTCTCGAGGATTTCCAGGCGATAGCGCCCGATTTTCAGGCACACCGCGCAGTCTGGGATGGTTTCCAGTGCTTCGGTCACCAGGCCATTCAGCGTCTTGGGGCCGTCGCTGGGCAGGTGCCAGTTCAGGCTTTTGTTCAGTTCGCGGATCGAGGCGGCGCCATCGATGATATAGCGGCCATCCGGTTGCGCTTCGATATGCGGGTTGTCCGCACTCTGCTCGCTTTCGAATTCGCCGACGATTTCTTCGAGGATATCTTCCAGGGTGACAATGCCCAGCACTTCGCCGTACTCGTCCACCACCATGCCCAGGCGTCGCTGCTGCTTGTGAAAGTTCAGCAGTTGCAGTTGCAGCGGCGTACTTTCGGGAACGAAATAGGGTTCGTGGCAGGCGGCGAGCAACGCTTCCTTGGTCAGGCTGGCGTCGGGCAGCAGGTGCTGGATCTGCCGCGTGTTGAGCACCGCCTGGACCTGGTTGATATCACTGTGAAACACCGGCAGGCGTGTGCGCTCGGAGGTGCGCAGTTGCTCGATGATTTCTTCGACCGAGTCATCCAGGTTGATGCCGTCCACTTCGCTGCGCGGTACCAGGATGTCGTTGACCGTGATGTTGTCCAGGGCGTGGATGCCGGGCATGCCGGGGCGGTGGTCTTCGTCGGCTTCCGGTTCCGTTTCGTCGTGGTCGTGGTCGGGCAGCGGTTCATCGCTCTTTTTCACCACGCCGGATTGACGTGCGAATGGACGCAACAGCAACAGGCTGATGCCATTGAGCAGCCAGGCAAGGGGGTAAAGGATTTTCAGCGGTACGCCCAGCAGCGTGTTTCCAAAGCCCAGCACCGCTTGCGGATAACGAACGGCGAGGGCACGGGGCAGGTAGTCGGCGAGTATCAGCAGGATCGCGCAGGAGATCAGCCAGCCGAGCCAGGGGCCGTTCTGCGCCCAGGCATAGATCGCCAGCAGCGTGCAGAGGATCACCACGGCGGCGCGACACAGGCTGTTGCACAGGATCAGGCTGTTACGCGGGAAGCTCAGGCGGGCGGCAGCCTTGTCACCCTGGCGTGTACCAGGGCGCAAGGCCAGCAAGTGTTGTTGCGCAGCTTCGATGGCGGTAAACAGCGCGGCCCATAACACCAGCAAGGCGATTACTGCGAGCATCGGCTCCAGCGGCAAGTTGTCCATGATCGCGGCCCGTCAGATGTGCAGGATGTATTCGCGAACCAGCTTGCTGCCGAAATAGGCCAGCATCAGCAGGCAGAAACCAGCCAGGGTCCAGCGGATCGCCTTGTGTCCGCGCCAACCGAGGCGGTTGCGGCCCCACAGCAACACGCTGAACACCACCCACGCCAGGCACGCCAGCAGGGTCTTGTGCACCAAGTGCTGGGCGAACAGGTTTTCGACGAACAGCCAGCCGGAAATCAGCGACAGCGACAACAGCGTCCAGCCGGCCCAGAGGAAGCCGAACAGCAGGCTTTCCATGGTTTGCAGCGGCGGGAAGTTCTTGATCAGCCCCGAGGGGTGCTTGTGCTTGAGCTGGTGGTCCTGCAGCAGCAGGAGCAGGGATTGGAAGACGGCAATGGTGAACATACCGTAGGCCAGGATGGAAAGCAGGATGTGCGCGAGGATGCCCGGCTCTTCATCAATCACCTGCACCGTGCCAGTGGGCGCGAATTGCGCCAGCAACACGGTCAGCATGCCCAGTGGGAATAGCAGCACCAGCAGGTTTTCGACGGGAATCCGATAACAGGCCAGCAAGGTCAGTGCGATGACGGCCGCCGCAATCAGGCTGGCGGCGCTGAAAAAATCCAGGCCCAGGCCGACTGGGGTCATCAGGTGGCTAAAAAGACTGGCAGCGTGAGCCAGCAGGGCTAGGACGCCAAGGCCGACCAGCAGGCGTTTATCAGCCTTGGTGCCTTGGGCCAGACGAGTGCCCTGATAAAGAGTCGCAGCGGCATACAAAATGGCGGCGGCGAGGCTGGGTAGCAAACTGGGTGGCAAAGGGAGCATAAATCCTGATAGGCAAGCCCGAAAGGCGCTGAGTTTGGCATACCCCTGCGTAACACGAAAGACTCTCAGGCCAGACAGCGGGTGTGCATGGCGGCAGTCTTCGCTATAATCCGCGACCTGCCCACGCCGCAGGCTCGCCGAGCGCTGTTTCAAATAGCGATTTACCGCAGCCTGGGCCGCCATTACCTCGGTCTACCGATGCACTTCGTTGAATAGGGCCTGAAAGGATCGCGCATGTTTGAAAACCTGACTGACCGTCTCTCGCAGACGCTGCGCCATGTCACCGGCAAGGCCAAGCTGACCGAGGACAATATTAAAGACACCCTGCGTGAAGTGCGCATGGCGTTGCTGGAAGCCGACGTGGCTTTGCCGGTGGTGAAGGACTTCGTCAACTCGGTCAAAGAGCGCGCGGTAGGTACCGAAGTGTCCCGCAGCCTCACGCCGGGTCAGGCCTTTGTGAAGGTCGTCCAGGCCGAGCTCGAAAGCCTGATGGGCGCGGCCAACGAAGACTTGAACCTCAGCGCCGTGCCGCCGGCCGTCGTATTGATGGCCGGTCTGCAGGGTGCGGGTAAAACCACCACCGCCGGCAAGCTGGCGCGCTTCCTTAAAGAGCGCAAGAAAAAGTCCGTCATGGTGGTGTCGGCCGACGTGTACCGTCCGGCGGCCATCAAGCAGCTGGAAATGCTTGCCAGCGAAGTAGGCGTGACCTTCTTTCCGTCTGACCTGAGCCAGAAGCCGGTCGACATCGCCAACGCAGCTATTAAAGAAGCCAAGCTGAAATTCATCGACGTGGTCATCGTCGATACCGCCGGTCGCCTGCACATCGATGAAGAGATGATGGGCGAGATCAAAGCGTTGCACGCTGCGATCAACCCGGTCGAGACGCTGTTCGTGGTCGATGCCATGACCGGCCAGGATGCGGCCAACACCGCCAAGGCTTTTGGTGACGCACTGCCGTTGACCGGCGTGATCCTGACCAAGGTCGACGGTGACGCGCGTGGCGGTGCCGCGTTGTCGGTACGTGCCATCACCGGCAAGCCGATCAAGTTCATCGGTATGGGCGAGAAGAGCGAAGCGCTCGAGCCGTTCCACCCCGAGCGTATTGCCTCGCGAATCCTCGGCATGGGCGACGTGCTCAGCCTGATCGAGCAGGCCGAAGCCACGCTCGACAAGGACAAGGCCGATAAACTGGCCAAGAAGCTGAAGAAGGGCAAGGGCTTCGACCTCGAAGACTTCCGCGACCAGCTGCAACAGATGAAGAACATGGGCGGCCTTGGCGGCCTGATGGACAAGCTGCCGAACATCGGCGGTGTCAACCTGGCGCAAATGGGCAATGCCCAGGGTGCGGCAGAGAAGCAGTTCAAGCAGATGGAAGCCATCATCAACTCCATGACCCCGGCCGAGCGCCGCGACCCTGAGCTGATCAGCGGTTCGCGCAAGCGTCGGATCGCCATGGGTTCCGGTACCCAGGTGCAGGACATCGGTCGCTTGATCAAGCAACATAAGCAGATGCAGAAGATGATGAAGAAATTCTCCGCCAAGGGCGGTATGGCCAAGATGATGCGCGGCATGGGCGGTATGTTGCCCGGCGGCGGTATGCCGAAAATGTAAAGTATTCGAGCGCAAGCCCGGCTTGCGCTCCGACCCACAGGGATGTGGGATCTCCAGCAAACCCGCCGTTGGCGGGGGCTGACCTGCCGTTTTAACCGACGGCTCTATAGCAGATCTGAATGGCACGCTGATAGGCGCCAGAAAAAGACATTTGCAAAAGTCCGGATATTCCTTAGAATATGCGGCCTTTCGGGCACCTATGCCCGCTGTGCATTTAGATTTGCAGCACCGACTACAGGAACGATGTTCACATGCTAACAATCCGTCTTGCCCTTGGCGGCTCCAAAAAGCGCCCGTTTTACCACTTGACCGTAACCGACAGCCGCAACCCGCGCGACGGTTCGCACAAGGAACAGGTTGGTTTCTTCAACCCTGTTGCTCGTGGCCAAGAAGTTCGTCTGTCCGTGAACCAAGAGCGCGTAGCCTACTGGCTGAGCGTTGGTGCACAGCCATCCGAGCGCGTTGCAAAGTTGTTGAAGGACTCGGCTAAGGCCGCAGCCTGAGCAATATGAGCGCGACGCCAGCTGTTGCTGATGATTTGATCGTTATCGGCAAGATTTACTCTGTTCATGGCGTTCGCGGCGAAGTGAAGGTGTATTCCTTTACTGATCCGACTGAAAACCTGTTGCAGTACAAAACCTGGACGCTCAAGCGCGAAGGTAGTGTGAAACAGGTCGAGCTGGTCAGTGGACGCGGGAGCGACAAGTTCCTGGTCGCAAAGCTCAAGGGTCTTGATGATCGTGAAGAAGCTCGTCTTCTGGCCGGTTACGAGATCTGCGTGCCGCGCAACCTGTTCCCTGAATTGACCGACGGCGAGTACTACTGGTACCAGCTGGAAGGTCTGAAGGTTATTGATCAACTCGGGCAATTGTTCGGGAAAATCGATCATCTTCTGGAAACCGGCGCCAATGATGTAATGGTGGTCAAGCCTTGCGCTGGCAGCCTGGATGATCGCGAACGCTTGTTGCCCTATACAGAGCAATGCGTGTTGGCCATTGACCTGGCGGCGGGCGAGATGAAGGTGGAATGGGATGCGGACTTCTAAGCGTGGCTAATCTGCGCATTGAAGTGATCAGTTTGTTTCCCGAGATGTTTTCCGCTATCAGCGAGTACGGCATCACCAGTCGGGCGGTGAAACAGGGGCTGTTGCAGCTTACCTGTTGGAACCCGCGAGACTACACGACGGATCGACATCACACTGTGGATGACCGCCCATTTGGCGGTGGCCCAGGCATGGTGATGAAGATCAAGCCCCTGGAAGACGCGTTGGCTCAGGCCAAGGCCGCCGCCGGGGAGAAGGCGAAGGTAATTTACCTGTCCCCTCAAGGCCGTCAGTTGAAACAGGCTGGGGTCCGCGAACTGGCGAATGAGGAAGCACTGATCCTGATTGCCGGTCGCTATGAAGGCATTGACGAGCGTTTTATTGACGCTCATGTCGATGAAGAGTGGTCGATTGGGGACTATGTCCTGTCTGGCGGCGAGCTGCCGGCGATGGTCCTGATAGATGCGGTTACACGACTGCTGCCTGGAGCTTTAGGGCATGCGGACTCCGCGGAGGAAGATTCCTTCACGGACGGTTTGCTGGATTGCCCGCACTACACCCGCCCGGAGGTGTATGCGGATCAGCGTGTTCCCGACGTATTGCTAAGTGGCAATCACGCACACATCCGGCGTTGGCGTTTACAGCAGTCCCTTGGTCGGACCTATGAACGACGCGCCGATCTTCTGGATAGCCGCTCGCTTTCTGGAGAAGAGAAGAAGCTGCTCGAGGAATACATCCTCGCGCGGGACGATAGTTAACAACGTATCGATGGTAGGTCCATTGACTTACCTTAGGAGCACAGCATGACTAACAAAATCATCCTTGCACTCGAAGCAGAGCAGATGACCAAAGAGATCCCTACCTTTGCCCCGGGCGACACTATTGTCGTTCAGGTGAAAGTGAAGGAAGGCGACCGTTCGCGTCTGCAAGCGTTCGAAGGCGTGGTAATCGCCAAGCGTAACCGTGGTGTGAACAGTGCTTTCACTGTTCGTAAAATCTCCAACGGTGTTGGCGTAGAGCGTACTTTCCAGACCTACAGCCCGCAAATCGACAGCATGGCCGTCAAGCGTCGCGGTGACGTACGTAAAGCCAAGCTGTACTACCTGCGTGACCTGTCCGGTAAAGCAGCTCGCATCAAGGAAAAACTGGCTTAAGTCCAGCTTCCCGATGCAGAAAAAAGCAGCCTACGGGCTGCTTTTTTGTGCCTGCGATTTGTGCGTATCGCAGGGTGGCAGTTGAGGCTAGGACTGCCCTGGCTGGATGACTGCCAATAACGCCCATCCCGCCACTGGTTTCAAACCGCTCTCTGGTGTTACCACATGCACCCAGCCACTGTTGTCACGGGCAAACAACAGGATCGCCCGTTCACCATGCAGTGCCTGGTAGTCGTTCCATCCAAACCCATCGGTCAGGTGGGTGGTGTACAGCTCGGCGCCTTGCCCCAGCAGGCTGGCGAGCTTGGTATAGCTCAAGGGTTGGCTGCCCAGCAGGTGCCCGCGGTGTTCATGACTGGCCCGGTGCTTGTCCGTGCGACGGCTCTCCTGGCTGCTGGTCAGGGTGAACAGGCGATGCCCGAAGTCGTGGCGAAAGCGCATGGCGGCCAAGGTATTCAGTTCACCCGAGGGCGAAAGTGCCAGCAAATGTCCGAGCCCCACAAGGTCCAGGTGCGATTCGGCATGCTGCGAGGCCGGGTTGCCGAAGTAGGTCGGTAGCCCCTCCATGCGACTGGCGCGGATGTTTTCCCAGCTGGAGTCGGTCAACAGCACGCGGCTGCCCAATTGCTGTAGAGCTTTGCCCAGGATGCGCGCCGGGCCATTTGCACCGACGATCAGAAAGCCACTGGGCGCAGGCTCGGCGACTTTCAGCAGGCGGGCCAGGGGGCGGGCGGTGGCGCTTTGCAGTACCACGGTGCCGATGATCACCGCAAAGGTCAGCGGCACCAGCAGCAATGCACCTTCGTGACCGGCTTCATCCAGGCGAATCGCAAATATCGCCGACACCGCTGCGGCCACAATCCCACGGGGGGCAATCCAAGCCAGCAGTGCGCGTTCCCGCCAGTTCAGCTTCGAACCGGCGGTCGACAGCGCGACATTGAGGGGGCGTGCAATAAACTGAATGATCAGCAACAGGATCAGGACGAAGGGCCCCAGGGCAATCAATGCATTCAGGTCCAGGCGCGCCGCCAGCAGGATAAACAAACCGGAGATCAGCAGTACGCTGAGGTTTTCCTTGAAGTGCAGGATGTGTCGCACATCCACGCCTTTCATGTTGGCCATCCACATGCCCATCAGCGTTACCGCCAACAGGCCAGACTCGTGCATGACTTCATTGGCGGCGATGAATACGCCCAGCACCCCGGCCAGGGTCGCCAGGTTGTGCAGGTATTCCGGCAACCACTGTCGACGCATGATCTGCCCCAGCAGCCAGCCGCCGGCAACCCCGAACAGGCTACCGCAGGCAATCACGCCGCCGAAAGTCAGCAGACTATGGCTCAAGCCATCACCGGAAGCGCGGCTGATGATGAAGCTGTAGACCACCACGGCCAGCAGTGCACCAATCGGGTCGATGACGATACCTTCCCAGCGCAGGATGTTGGCGATGGAGGCTTTGGGGCGCACCACGCGTAGCATCGGGACGATCACCGTCGGGCCCGTCACCAACGTCAGCGTGCCGAACAGCAGCGCCAGCATCCAGTCGAAACCCAGCAGCCAGTGGGTTGCCAGCGTGATTACCGCCCAAGTCGAAAGCGCGCCGAGGGTCACCAGGCGGTGGACGACGCTGCCAATCTCCTTCCATTCCGACAGGTGCAGCGTCAGGCTGCCCTCAAACAGGATCAGCGCCACGGCCAACGACACCAGTGGCATCAGCAAGGGGCCGAACATTTCCTGCGGGTCGAGCCAGCCCAGTACCGGCCCGGCCAGAATCCCGCTCAGCAAGAGGAACAGAATTGCCGGCAGTTTCAGGCGCCAGGCCAGCCATTGGCAGCCGAGTGCGGCCACGCCAATGCCGCCAAAGGCCAACAAAATCTGTTGTTCGTTCATTAAAGCTCCCTGTTCCTTGAAGTAGCGGGCTATGAAAGACTAGTGACCCTAATCACAGTTCACTAATTAATTGCCGCAAAGCCCTGTGCCGCGTCACTTGAGTGCCCATGCCCGCCATTGATCATCCTCTTATCGACCGTTTCCTCGACGCCCTTTGGCTGGAAAAAGGCTTGTCGGACAACACACGCCAGGCTTACCGCAGTGACCTGGCCCTGTTCAACGGCTGGCTGCAGGAGAAAAACCTCGAGCTGACCAATGCCGGACGCGAGCTGATCCTCGATCACTTAGCCTGGCGTCTGGAGCAACACTACAAGCCGCGTTCTACTGCGAGATTTCTCTCGGGTGTGCGTGGCTTTTATCGCTATTTACTGCGCGAAAAGCTGATCGCAGTCGATCCGACTCTACAAGTCGACATGCCACAATTAGGTAGGCCGCTTCCTAAGTCTTTGTCGGAAAATGACGTGGAGGCCTTGCTCGCTGCCCCCGACCTCAGCGAAGCCATCGGCCAGCGCGACCGCGCCATGCTCGAGGTTTTGTACGCTTGCGGCCTGCGGGTAACCGAGCTGATCAGCCTGACCCTGGAACAAGTGAACCTGCGCCAGGGGGTATTGCGGGTGATGGGCAAGGGCAGCAAGGAGCGGTTGGTACCAATGGGGGAGGAGGCGATAGTGTGGGTCGAGCGCTATATGCGTGATGCCCGCAGCGAACTGCTTGGCGGACGCCCCAGTGATGTGTTGTTCCCCAGCCTGCGCGGTGAACAGATGACCCGCCAGACCTTCTGGCACCGCATCAAGCATCAGGCCAAGGTCGCCGGGATCAGCAAGTCCCTGTCGCCCCACACGTTGCGCCATGCCTTCGCCACCCATTTGCTCAACCACGGTGCGGATTTGCGCGTGGTGCAAATGCTGCTCGGCCACAGCGACTTATCCACCACCCAGATCTACACCCACGTGGCGCGCGCACGTTTGCAGGAAATGCACGCCAAGCACCACCCGAGAGGCTGAAAACCGCCAATTTATCCCGCCACGGGCTGCCCTGCGGCCCAACTGTGGTAGGCTTTGCCGGTTAGCAAAGGGGACGGCTCAGACCTGTATTAACAGACCCATGTCTTGCGCCCGTCCCTGCATCTGCCTTCAGGAGTTCCCATGCGCTTGACCCAGATTATTGCCGCCGCAGCCATTGCGTTGGTTTCCACCTTTGTTGTCGCCGATGACGCTGCCGAGCAGGCCATCCGCAAGAGCCTGGCCAACCTGCAGCTCGACACTCCGATCGAAAGCATCAGTGCCAGCCCGATGGCCGGCCTTTACGAAGTCAAGCTCAAGGGCAGCCGCGTGCTGTACGCCAGTGCCGACGGCCAGTACATCGTCCAGGGTTACCTGTTCCAATTGAAGGACGGCAAACCGGTCAACCTGACCGAGAAAGCCGAGCGCCTGGGCGTGTCCAAGCTGATCAATGGCATCCCTGTGGCTGAAACCGTGGTCTACCCGGCGATCGGCGAGACCAAGACTCACATCACGGTGTTCACCGATACCACGTGCCCGTACTGCCACAAGCTGCACGCCGAAGTGCCCGCGCTCAACAAGCTGGGCGTGGAAGTGCGCTATGTAGCGTTCCCGCGCCAAGGCCTGGGCTCGCCGGGTGACGAGCAACTGCAAGCCGTATGGTGCTCGGCCGACAAAAAAGCGGCCATGGACAAGATGGTCGACGGCAAGGAAATCAAGGCCGCCAAGTGCGCCAACCCGGTTTCCAAGCAGTTCGCGCTGGGCCAGTCCATTGGCGTGAACGGTACACCGGCCATCGTTTTGGCTGACGGCCAAGTGATTCCGGGCTACCAGCCGGCGCCACAAGTTGCCAAACTGGCGCTGAGTGCCAAATAAACCAGCATCGTCGAACCTTTGACGATCATGGCCCGTGGATAAGTCCACGGGCCATTAATTGAAAGCCGCAGTTATGCGGCTGTTTTCCACGGCCGACCTCGCGTCGGCCGTTTCATGGGGAGTTCTTCAGTGAAACCGGTCAAAGTAGGCATCTGTGGGTTAGGGACCGTCGGTGGCGGCACCTTCAACGTACTTCAGCGTAACGCTGAGGAAATTTCCCGCCGCGCAGGCCGTGGGATTGAAGTGGCGCAAATTGCCACGCGTTCGCCAAAGCCACAGTTCGAAACGACCGGTATTGCGATTACCAACGATGTCTTCGCCGTTGCCACCAACCCTGAAATCGATATTGTCATCGAACTGGTCGGCGGCTACACCGTGGCCCGCGAGCTGGTGCTCAAGGCCATCGAGAACGGCAAGCACGTGGTCACCGCCAACAAGGCGCTGATCGCCGTGCACGGCAACGAAATCTTCGCCAAGGCGCGTGAAAAGGGCGTGATCGTTGCGTTCGAAGCCGCTGTCGCTGGTGGCATCCCGGTGATCAAGGCGATCCGTGAAGGCCTGTCCGCCAACCGTATCAACTGGGTCGCCGGCATCATCAACGGTACCGGTAACTTCATCCTCACCGAAATGCGCGAGAAGGGGCGTACCTTCGAAGACGTGCTGGCCGAGGCACAGGCCCTGGGTTACGCCGAAGCCGACCCGACCTTTGATGTGGAAGGTATCGACGCGGCGCACAAGCTGACCATCCTGGCGTCCATCGCCTTTGGTATCCCGCTACAGTTCGACAAGGCTTACACCGAAGGCATCACCCAGCTGACCACTGCTGACGTGAACTACGCCGAAGCCCTGGGCTACCGCATCAAGCACCTGGGCGTAGCGCGCAGCACGCCGGCCGGTATCGAGCTGCGTGTGCACCCGACGCTGATCCCGGCCGATCGCTTGATCGCTAACGTCAATGGCGTGATGAACGCCGTGATGGTCAACGGTGACGCCGCCGGTTCGACCCTGTTCTACGGCGCTGGCGCCGGCATGGAGCCAACGGCTTCGTCGGTGATCGCTGACCTGGTGGACGTGGTCCGCGCCATGACCAGCGACCCGGAGAACCGCGTGCCGCACCTGGCGTTCCAGCCGGACTCGCTGTCGGCCCACCCGATCCTACCGATCGAAGCCTGCGAAAGTGCCTACTACCTGCGTATCCAGGCCCAGGACCATCCGGGCGTGTTGGCCCAGGTCGCCAGCATCCTGTCGGAGCGCGGGATCAACATCGAGTCGATCATGCAGAAGGAAGTCGAGGAGCAAAACGGCCAGGTGCCGATGATCCTGCTGACCCACCGTGTGCTCGAACAACACATGAATGACGCCATCCGAGCGCTCGAAGCTCTCCAGGGCGTGGTTGGGCCGGTAGTCCGTATCCGTGTCGAACATTTGAATTAATTCAGCTGCAAGCGCCAAGCTACAAGCTTCAAGTAGAAGCAGATCTGCTTTAACTTGAAGCTTGTCACTTGAAGCTTGAAGCCCAAACCGAAGGTTTGCCCCTATGCGCTACATCAGCACCCGCGGCCAGGCACCGGCCCTGAATTTCGAAGACGTTTTGCTGGCAGGTCTTGCCACTGACGGCGGCCTGTACGTGCCGGAAAACCTGCCACGCTTCACCCAGGAAGAAATCGCTTCCTGGGCCGGCCTGCCGTACCACGAGCTGGCCTTCCGGGTGATGCGCCCGTTTGTCACCGGCAGCATTCCGGATGCGGAATTTAAGAAGATTCTGGAAGAGACGTACGGCGTGTTTTCCCACAGCGCCATCGCCCCGTTGCGTCAATTGAACGGCAACGAATGGGTACTGGAGCTGTTCCACGGCCCGACGCTGGCGTTCAAGGACTTTGCCCTGCAACTGCTGGGTCGCCTGCTCGATTACGTGCTGGAGAAGCGCGGCGAACGCGTGGTGATCATCGGCGCTACCTCCGGTGATACCGGCTCGGCTGCCATCGAAGGCTGCAAACACTGCGAAAACGTCGACATCTTCATCCTGCACCCGCACAAGCGCGTGTCGGAAGTGCAGCGTCGCCAGATGACCACCATTTTTGGTGAGAACATCCATAACATCGCCATTGAAGGCAACTTCGATGACTGCCAGGAAATGGTCAAGAACAGCTTTGCTGACCAGAGCTTCCTGAAAGGCACGCGCCTGGTGGCGGTGAACTCGATCAACTGGGCGCGGATCATGGCCCAGATCGTCTACTACTTCCACGCGTCCCTGCAACTGGGCGGGCCTGCACGTTCGGTGTCGTTCTCGGTGCCGACCGGCAACTTCGGCGACATTTTTGCCGGTTACCTGGCACGCAACATGGGCCTGCCGATCAACCAGTTGATCGTCGCCACCAACCGCAACGACATCCTGCACCGTTTCATGAGCGGCAATCAGTACGTCAAGGAAACCCTGCACGCCACGCTGTCGCCGTCGATGGACATCATGGTGTCGTCGAACTTCGAACGCCTGCTGTTTGACATGCACGGTCGCAACGGCGCGGCCATCGCGGGTTTGATGGACACCTTCAAGAGCGGTGGCGGTTTCAGCGTTGACGAAGAGCGTTGGACCGAAACCCGCAAGCTCTTCGACTCCCTGGCTGTGGACGATGCGCAGACCTGCGAAACCATCGCACAAGTCTATGCCCATACCGGCGAGCTGTTGGACCCGCACACTGCCATTGGTGTGAAGGCCGCCCGCGAATGCCGCCGCAGCCTGGATATCCCGATGGTGATCCTGGGCACCGCGCACCCGGTGAAATTCCCGGAAGCGGTGGAGAAGGCGGGCGTTGGCAAGGCGCTGGAATTACCGGCGCACTTGGCTGACCTGTTCGAGCGTGAAGAGCGTTGCACTGTATTGGCCAATGACCTCAAGGCTGTGCAGGCGTTTGTCAGCCAGCATGGCAACCGTGGTAAGCCGCTGTAAGGCAAACCGTGCAGGCAAAAACGCCGCTTTCCCTTCCTTGGGTCAGCGGCGTTTTTTATGGCTTGCAGGTTCGGTAGGTGCGGCCGTTTTTTCGTTGTCATGTTGCGAGCGCATGCTGGAATCCGTCAGCCCCTGACGGCCCCAAAACACGAAAAAGCGAACTTTTCTACGTCACAACCAGTCACTTAGGATAGATGCAGCTCTCCCGTTGAAACGATTGTTCCCGAACTATTGAGTGGTGATCGAGATGGAAAGTATCAGCCTATTGCTAGAAGAAGCGCTGAGCCCTTATCAGGTTTCGCTGACCACCGCCGGTGTGCAGGGCGAGTGCCTGGTGACCGTGAAGAATCCTGCTGGCGCGATCGTGGTCGAGCGTGAAGTTGATCGCGCACAATTGATGGATAAACGCGTGATGGTGGATGTGGTGGACTGCCTCTTGCGCGATCTCAAGATTGCCGAAGGGCGCTTGGAACCGTCGGTCATCGCGGCCTTGCGCAACGCCGCCCAGGCTCGTGGCGCTGCCGTTGCATGAAGAATTGTTTAAGTGTGGAAACTTCCTACAAGGCGGCCGGTCAGATTTCGTAACAGCAAGAGCAGACATTGTGCTCCGGTGTTTGTGCCTTGCTGTACGGGTCTTTGTAGGCCACGTTTAACCCCGAAGTGTATCCCCACGCTCCGGGGTTTCTTTTTGCCTGCGATTTGTCAGGGTTCAGGTGAATCCAGGAAAAAGCTCGGGTTGTCCTGCAGATAGTGTTCACGCATGACCGGGTCCAGCCATTCGGCGTAGGAAGCCTGTAGCTGTTCCTGTGGGATATGGCGCAAGGCCCGATCAATTCGCTGTATGGCCTGGCGACCTTCAGGTGTGGCCGAACAACCGATATGCGTACGCTGGTAGGGCGCTGACCCCTTGATGGGGTAGAACATCAGGTCTTCAGGGGCAATGCCTTGTTGCATGGCGTGATAGCGGATCTCCGGCGCGTAACCCAGAACGGCTTCCAGTCGGCCCAGGCGCTGCATTTGCAGCAGGCTGCCCAGGGCGTCATTGCCGTAATGGAGTGCCAGTGTGTGAGGGGCGGCACCCTTGAGTTGCGCATCGATCAACGGACCGTAGCTGCGTTCGGCGGTTGCGCCAATGCGTGCGGTAGGGGAGCCGAGGAAGGCTTGCAGGTCAAATTGGTCCTCATCAATGAACGCTGCCAACTCGCTCTGAGCAGGGTAAACCATCAAATCGCGCCATCCTCACGCAAGCGAGTAATGGCAGCGCTGTCGTATCCCAGTTTATTGAGTAGCACGTTGTTATGTTCACCCAGCTGCGGCCCGACCCATTCGCAGCTGCCTGGCGTGTCCGACAACTTGGGCACGATGCCAGGCATCTTGAAGTCCTTGCCGTCGGGAAGCTGGGCCTTGAGGAACATCTCCCGGGCGAGGAATTGCGGATCGCCGAGCATGTCCTCGGCACTGTAGATGCGACTGGCAGGCACTTCGGCTTTATTCAATATCGCGACCACTTCATCCAGTGGCAGCGAATTCACCCAGCGATCGATTACGCCATACAGCTCATCACGACGGCCATCGCGTCCGTCATTGCTGGTTAACTCTGGATCGTTGGCCAAATCTTCACGGCCAATGGCCGACATAAAGCGCTTGAAGATCGCATCGCCGTTGGCGCCGATCTGTACATGCTTGCCGTCGGCGCTGGTGTGGATGGAGGACGGCGTGATACCGGGCATGATGTTGCCGGTGCGTTCGCGAATAAAACCGAATACATCGAACTCCGGGATCATGCTTTCCATCATGGCGAAGATGGCTTCATACAGCGCTACATCGACCACCTGGCCCACGCCGCCGTTGACTTCGCGATGACGCAGCGCCATCAGCGCGCCGATCACCGCCCACAGCGCGGCAATCGAGTCGCCGATGGAAATGCCGGTGCGCACCGGTGGGCGGTCTTCGAAGCCGGTGATATAGCGCAGGCCGCCCATGGATTCGCCCACCGCGCCAAACCCTGGCTGGTCTTTCATCGGGCCGGTCTGGCCAAAGCCGGAGAGACGCACCATCACCAGCTTGGGGTTGAGTGCGTGCAGGGTTTCCCAGCTCAGGCCGAGCTTCTCCAGCACGCCGGGGCGGAAGTTCTCGATCAGGATGTCGGCGTCCGCCAGCAACTGCTTGAGGATGGCCAGGCCGTCCGGGTGCTTGAGGTTCAGCGTCAGCGACTGCTTGTTGCGCGCCTGCACAAACCACCACAACGACGTGCCCTCGTACAGCTTGCGCCACTTGCGTAGCGGGTCGCCGCCGTCCGGCGATTCGACCTTGATCACCTCGGCGCCGAATTCGGCGCAGATACGTGAGGCGAACGGGCCGGCGATCAGGGTACCGAGTTCGATAACTTTCAGGCCGGCAAGCGGTTTGGCATTAAACGACATGATGATCCTTGTCTGCGCAGTGCGGTGGTGTGATGCCTTTTAACATAGGCGGACAGCCCAGGGATAAGGATGATGCAGCGCAGGATTCGTTGAATGGCCCCGCCATCGGTTAGACTGGCCGCCTTTCCCTGTCTCTAGAAGTCCGTTCATGGCCCAGCCGTCCACGACCTACAAATTCGAACTCAACCTTACTGACCTCGATCGCTCGGTGTACGAGAGCGTCAAACAGACCATCGCCCGCCACCCTTCGGAAACCGAAGAGCGCATGACCGTGCGTCTGTTGGCCTACGCCCTGTTTTACAACGAGCAACTGGCGTTTGGTCGTGGACTGTCAGATGTAGACGAACCAGCCCTGTGGGAAAAAAGTTTGGATGATCGGGTTTTGCACTGGATCGAAGTCGGCCAACCCGATGCCGACCGCCTGACCTGGTGCTCGCGCCGCACCGAACGCACCAGCCTGCTGGCCTACGGTAGCCTGCGTGTATGGGAAGGCAAGGTGGTGCCGGTGGCGACCAACCTGAAAAACGTACACATCGCCGCCGTGCCCCAGGAGATCCTGGAGGTTCTGGCCAAAGACATGCCCCGCGTGATCAAGTGGGATGTGATGATCAGCGAAGGCACCATCTTCGTGACCGACGACCGTGGCCAGCATGAAGTGCAATTGCAGTGGCTGGTCGGCGGACGCGATTAAAATGTGGCAAGCGGCTTGTGTGGGAGCGGGCTTGCCCGCGATTGTATCGCCGCGGTGTAACTGTTTCACCGAGCCGTCCGCATCGCAGGCAAGCCAGCTCCCACATCAGGTTTGTACCGTTTGCAGGATTGTTGTTTAACCGTTGTATCAGTAGAGAAGTTTCCGTTACCTCATGCGTATCGATCCCCGCCCGTTGCCCGCCGTCCTGCCGTTTCTTGGTGAATTGCCACCGCTGTTGACCCGTCTTTATGCCGCGCGCGGTGTGCAATCGGAGGCTGAGCTGGATAAAAGCCTGGCGCGGTTGATTCCCTATCAGCAGCTCAAGGGAATCGACGCGGCGGTGGACTTGCTGGTGACGGCGCTGGAGCAACGCCAGCGAATCCTGATCGTCGGTGACTTCGACGCCGATGGCGCCACTGCCAGCACCGTGGGTACCTTGGGCCTGCGTTTGCTCGGAGCGGCGCATGTCGACTATCTGGTGCCCAATCGCTTCGAGTACGGCTACGGCCTGACCCCGGAAATTGTCGCCGTGGCCCTGCAGCGTGAGCCGCAGTTGTTGATTACCGTGGACAACGGCATTTCCAGCGTCGAAGGCGTGGCGGCCGCCAAAGCCGCGGGGTTGAAGGTGCTGGTGACCGACCACCATTTGCCCGGCGATGAATTGCCGGCGGCCGATGCGATCGTCAACCCGAATCAGCCGGGCTGCGAGTTTCCGAGCAAGGCCCTGGCCGGCGTCGGCGTGATTTTCTACGTGCTGATGGCCTTGCGTGCGCGCCTGCGCAGCTTGGGCTGGTACGCGAACATACCTCAGCCGAACATCGGTGAACTGCTCGACCTGGTCGCTCTGGGCAGCGTTGCCGATGTGGTGCCCCTGGATGCCAACAACCGCATCCTGGTGCATCAGGGCCTGGAGCGTATCCGTGCAGGTCGCGCACGGCCGGGGATCAAGGCGATCCTGGAGGTGGCCAAGCGCGACGCTGCACGCATCACCTCGACCGACCTGGGCTTTATCCTCGGGCCGCGCCTGAATGCCGCTGGGCGCCTGGATGACATGAGCCTGGGGATTGAATGCCTGCTCACCACCGACGTCGCCGCCGCGCGGGAGATGGCTGCGCAGTTGGACGGCATGAACCAGGACCGTAAATCCATCGAGCAGGGCATGCAGCGCGAAGCCCTGGCCCAGCTCAAGGACTTGCCGGTGGAGTCGATGCCCTACGGGCTCTGCCTGTTCGACCCGGAATGGCACCAGGGCGTGATCGGCATTCTGGCGTCACGCATGAAAGAGCGCTATTTCCGCCCGACCATCGCCTTTGCCGACGCCGGTGACGGCCTGCTCAAGGGCTCAGGGCGCTCCGTGCCGGGTTTTCACATCCGTGATGCCCTGGCAGTGGTCGCAAGCCAGCATCCCAACCTGATCGCCAAATACGGCGGCCACGCCATGGCGGCGGGGCTCACATTGCCCGAGTCGAATTTCCCACTGTTTGCCGAAGCATTTGATGCTGAAGTGCGTCGGCAACTGTGTGAGGAGGACCTGACCGGCAGGTTGTTGACCGACGGTACTCTGGCAGTGGAAGAGTTTCACCTGGAGCTGGCGCGGGCCTTGCGGCATGCCGGCCCGTGGGGGCAACACTTTCCCGAGCCGTTGTTCCACGGCGTGTTTCAGTTGGTGGAGCAGCGTGTCGTGGGGGAGCGGCACCTGAAAGTGGTGCTCAAGAGCGAATGCGGCTCGGTGAAACTCGATGGCATTGCGTTTGGGGTGGATCGTGACGTTTGGCCTAACCCTACCGTGCGTTGGGTCGAGCTGGCCTATAAGCTGGATGTGAACGAGTTTCGTGGGAATGAAACCGTGCAGCTGATGATTGCGCACATCGAACCGCGCTAAATATCGGTCACACCCTAAAGCAAATGTGGGAGCGGCGGTTCGACGCTTCGACTTGCTCGCGAATACGGAGTGTCAGTCAATGTTGCTGTGACTGATCCACCGCTTTCGCGAGCAAGCCCGCTCCCACATTTTTAATCCGTGTACAGCCTGAAGTTACTCGGCTTTATCCTTGGCCTGATGCTTCACAATGATATCCACCAACCGCTTGGCCAGCGCCGGGTAGTTCTCATCGAAGTGATGCCCACCTGGCAACTTCAGCGCTTCACCCACGGCAGTCTTGTCCGTGCAGCCGCTCTCGTCGACTTCTTCTGCACCGTAGATGCACACCACTTTCTCAGGCGGCAGCTTGGCCATTTCCGGGCCCGTGGCGGCTTCTTTGCCGGCGTTACCCAGCCAGCCTTCCACTTCGATTTCAAAGCTGCCAGTGCGCGCGAACGCCAGCAGGATGATTGCGTCCACGCGTTGCTGCTCGTTTGCCGGCAAGCGGTTGTAAATGGCCGGCAATACATCGGCACCGAACGAGTAACCGGTCAGCACGAAGCGCTTGGTGCCCCACTTCTGACGGTAGTGTTGCATCAGCTCGGTGAGGTCCTTGGCGCTTTGTTCCGGGGTCTTGTGCTGCCAGTAGTAGCGCAGGGTGTCGATGCCGACGACGGGGTAGCCGATCTTGGCCATTTCGCCGGCCACGTCGCGGTCCAGGTCACGCCAGCCGCCATCACCGGAGAGGAACAGGGTGACGGTGTCCTTGGCCTGGCCGGCTGGCACTTCAACCACTGGAATCGCCAGGCCGCCGTTGTCCGAACCTACCAGTTGCTTGCGCAGCTCGTTGTTCAGCACTTGCGGGTAGTGAATGTCGTAGTCGCTGATGCTGGTGGTGGCGCGTGGTGTATCGCGCACGAAACTGGCGCTTTCATCGTCAGGGTTGTCGTTCCAGGCCACCAGCCAATTGCCGTGCGCGGCGGTTTTCGGCAGTGGGTCCTTGCAGCCTTCCTGCACCAGGGCGAAGCCGACGGAGATGGCATTGGCCTTGTCGTCATCCTGTGTTGCCAGCCAGCGCCAGGCGAGCGCTGCGCCTGGGCCGATGCCGCTGACCAGGGTGGCCGGGCCCTTGAGCTGGACCAAGGCGCTTTGCAGCGCTTGTTCCTGCAGCTTGCAATCGTCCTTGGGCAGGATCACTTGGACAATCTGCGCCTTGCCGCCTTGGCTCAGAGCGATCAGTTGGCTGTCGGTCAGGATTTCGTCGGCCATTACGGCCACGGCCACAAGGGCTTTCGGCGTGCCATTGGGCGTCACGCGGGTCATCACCGAGCCATCGGCCTGGGGCAATTGCTCCAGGGTCGGCTGTGGGGCAGGGCGGTTCCAGTACCAAAAGCCGCCGCCTGCGATCAAGGCGAGCAGCACTACAGAGGCCAATACATACCGCCAGGAACGTCGAATCATCAGCGTTTCACCAATCCAGTCAAGCCGCCCGCGATCAGGGCGGCGGTATCGGCCAGTGCCACCAGCGGATCAAGTCCCGCAGGCACGGCCATGTAACGGGGTTCCCAGTCAGGCTGGAACTTGTCTTTGAAGCGGCGCAAACCTTGGAAGTTATACAGTTGTTCGCCACGGCGGAACACCATCGAACCCAGACGTTGGGTCAACGGCGCGCCGCGGCGTGGTTGCAGGCCCGACAACGGCACCATGCCGAGGCTGAAGCGGGCGTAGCCGTGACTCTTATAATGTTGAATCAGGCCGACCATCATGAATTCCATGGTCAGCTTGGGCGCGTCAGGGTGGGCGCGCATCAGGTCGAGACTGGCCAAGTCGTGGCTGTAGGTCTCGAGCAAGTTGGCGAAGGCCACCGGGTTCCCTTCGAAGCGAATGATCGCAATGCGAAAGTGCTTGAGGTAGTCGTCGCTGAAGCGTCCCAGGGAAAAGCCTTTTTCCCTCACGTTTTTGCCGGTCAGCCAGGCATCCGAGATCACTTTGAGCGCGTCCATCGGTGCCGTGCCCGGTTCAAAGATCTCCAGGGACAAGCCATCGCGGGTGCCACGGTTCCAGGTATAGCGCAGGTCCTTCATCTCTTTGCCCTTGGCTTCCAGGTCAAAGCGTTTCAGGTCGACGCGGGCTTCTTCACCCAGTTTGATCGCGGTGAGGCCGATGTCCATGTAGTACGGCAGGTTCTCTGCGCGCACTTGATAGAACACCGGGCGCGCGTGGTGGATGTCGCACAAGTCGCGGAACTGCCAGATCATCTCGGCGCGTGGCTGGGTCGGGCCAATCGGGTCGTACAAGGCTACCAGGCTGCGCCCGCGACGGGCGTACATGAGGAAAGCTTCATCATTGGGGTGAAACAGCAGCGCCTTGTCGCCGGTGAGCGCCAGGCCGCCGTCGGGTTGGGACGAGGCCATCAGGATCTTGCTGGCACGCTCGAGTTCGTCGGGCGTCGGCAGGTGGATCACCGGGCGCGCGGTGCGCAACAGCCAGGTCAGGGAGACGATCACCAGCAGGACGGCGGCGCCCAGCAGCGAGCGCAAACCACGGGGCGCGTTGGCGTCCAGGGTGAACTGCCACCACAGCTGGTGGCTGTAAGGCACGTCTTGATAAGCGAACAGCAGCAGCCAGATCGAAGCCCCCAGCACGCACACGCTTGCCACCAGGTACAGCGGTGAGAAGGGCAGCTCGGTGAGGCGGCTGGCGCGGTAGAACGAGCGTCGGAAGATCGCCAGCAGGATCGCGGTCATGGTCATCAAGCAGGCTTCTTCCCAGTCGAAACCCTTGAGCAGCGAGAGCAACGCACCGGTCAGCAGCAGCACCATGGTCAGCATCCAGGCGGCCGACAAGCGTCGACGCAGGCCCTGGGCCAGCAACAAGCACAGCACGCCGATCAGGCTGGCGCCAAAGTGCGAGGCGTCAATCAGGCGGTGGGGAATCAAGAAGCCGATGTTTTCCAGGCGTGAGTCGATTTCGGGCGTGGCGCCAGAAAACAGCAGGACCACGCCGGACAAAAAAACCAGTACGGCCAGTACTGGCGCTGCCAGCCCCGAGGCGACCCGCAGGCTTTGCTGGGTCTGGAACAGACGCTGCGCTTCGTTGATCAGCAGGAACACACAGGCGATCAATAGGGGCAGCACCACGTAGATCATGCGGTACAGCAGCAGGGCAGCGGCCAGTGGCGCGGCGCCCAGTTTGTCGGCGAAGGCTGCGAGCAGAATTGCTTCGAATACGCCAACCCCGCCCGGTACATGGCTGAGCACGCCAGCGGCCAGCGCCAGCAGGTACACCAACAGGAAGGGGCCGAAGGGCGGCGCTTCTGGCAGCAACAGATAAAGGACGGTCGCAGCGGCGGCGACGTCCAGCGCGGTGATGATCAGTTGCAGGAAGGTCAAACGCCGGCCCGGCAGACGCAGGGTACGGCGGCCAGCTTTTACCAGCAGGTTATCCGGGTAGGGTTGCTCCGGCAGGCGACGACGATAAATGCCGATGCACAGCGCGGCCGACAACAGCAGCACGGCGCAGGCAATGCCGCCCAGCAAACCTTGCGACAGATGCAGATAAGTGGACGCCGCCGGCAAGTTACTCAAGGTGGCTAATGCCGCCAGCGGCGGCAGGGCGCAGCCCAGGGCCAGGCTGGCGAACACGGTCATGTGCGCCACTTCTGAAGCCCCGATGCCATGGCGTGCATATAAACGGTAACGCACCGAACCGCCCGAGAGCATCGACAAGCCAATCGCATTGCCGATGGCAAACGCGGTAAAGCCACCCATGGCCAGGGTCTTGGCGGGCAGTTGTACCCCCGCGTAGCGCGCGCCGGAAAATTCGTAGCCTAATAGAATGACGAAGCCGGCGACACCTGCGGCAAACGCACCGAGTAGGGCGGGCCTGGGTACTTCCAGAATCGAATCGTGGAGGGCGTAGAGATCCAGCTCCAGCAGCAGGTGTCGGCAGGCGATCAACGCGATGGCGAACAGCAATAGTGTGACGGCCAGCCCGATGGGTTGCCGGTATTTGCTCACCCGATCCAGCCAACGCAAACGAGCGGGAGGGATCGGTTGTTCTGCTGTAACGGTGTCTTGTGGTTCAGACGAGTTGGCGCGCATCAATCACCTCGTGGATTGTGCGCGACAGGATGGAGGTATCCAGCCAAGTTACCAATCCCTATGGGCAAAATTATTACAAATATTAACGCGTATCACCGGGGGCGGCGACAGCGGCCATTGGTCGTAGAGGGAAGCGCTGAGCATTGAGCATAGCTTGCAATGAGATGGACTCTGCAAACCGTGTACGGTTTCATGAAAGATGCCATGCCATTGTTTCAGAAGAACTTTTTTACCGGATACAAAAAAGGCCACTCTTTCGAGTAGCCTTTTTTGATGTTTGGTTGCGGGAGCCGGATTTGAACCGACGACCTTCGGGTTATGAGCCCGACGAGCTACCAGACTGCTCCATCCCGCGTCTGTGGGCGGCATTCTACAGCCCAACGGCGGGGTGTCAACCGTTAATGGATGTATCGGTCAAATAAGTGTGAATTAACCCACTGAGTGGTCACCGATAACGGTAAGTGCGCGATAGGCTTGGATTTTTGTCAGACAATCAAAAAACTGACAGGCACAAAAAAGGCCACTCTTTCGAGTAGCCTTTTTTGATGTTTGGTTGCGGGAGCCGGATTTGAACCGACGACCTTCGGGTTATGAGCCCGACGAGCTACCAGACTGCTCCATCCCGCGTCTGTGTGTCGGCATTCTACAGAGGATCGCGAGTGTGTCAACCCGTGTTCTGAAGAAAAGCGCTTGTGGTTCAATTGGTTAGCTCTCCACCGCTGTACGTGGAAGCGCTGCAAGCCAGTCCGGCCAAGGGTTTCAGCTCTATCGGAATGCCAGATTCGATTGAGAAAATAAATTCATGTACGAATTTTCCTACCGTTCAAACGGAAGAATCAAACTACTGGTGCTATGTACAGGTGTGAGTGCGATACTGGCCACCCGTAGTTTCACATCCTGTTTATATGACGCAGCGCAAAATCATCCACGTTGACTGTGATTGCTTCTACGCCGCCATCGAGATGCGCGATGACCCGAGCCTGGCGCAAAAGCCGCTGGCGGTGGGTGGCTCGGCGGACCGGCGCGGGGTGATCGCTACCTGCAACTATGAGGCGCGGGCCTATGGCGTGCGCTCGGCCATGTCGTCACGCCACGCCTTGAAGCTGTGTCCGGACCTGACCATCGTCAAGCCGCGCATGGACGCCTATAAGGAAGCGTCGAAGGAAATCCAGACCATCTTTCGCGACTACACCGACCTGATCGAACCGCTGTCGCTGGATGAAGCCTATCTGGACGTGTCTGACTGTACGCATTTTGGTGGCAGTGCCACGCGCATCGCCCAGGACATTCGCCGCCGCGTCTCCAACCAGTTGCACATCACCGTGTCCGCTGGTGTCGCGCCGAATAAATTCCTGGCCAAGATCGCCAGCGACTGGAAGAAACCCAATGGATTGTTTGTGATTACCCCGGACCAGGTCGAAGACTTTGTCTCGCAGTTGCGTGTGAGCAAATTGCACGGTGTGGGCAAAGTCACGGCAGAAAAGCTGGCGCGCCTGGGAATTGAAGACTGCCTGCAACTGCGTGAGTGGAACAAGCTGGCGCTGGTGCGGGAATTTGGCAGCTTTGGCGAGCGACTGTGGAGCCTGGCGCGTGGGATTGATGACCGCGCAGTGCACAACGATAGCCGTCGGCAATCCATCAGTGTGGAAAATACCTACGATGTGGACCTGCCGGATCTTTCAAGCTGTCTGGCAAAGCTTCCCGAACTGATGGAAACCCTGGCCGGGCGTATGGCGCGTATAGACAGCAGTTACCGGGCGGGCAAGCCGTTCGTTAAAGTGAAGTTTCATGACTTTACCCAGACGACACTGGAGCAGGCGGGGGCGGGGAGGGATTTGGAGAGTTATCAACAGCTGCTGACCCAGGCGTTTAAACGGGGTGCGAAGCCGGTTCGGTTGTTGGGGATTGGGGTGCGGTTGCTGGATTTAAGCAGCGGCAACGAGCAGCTCGAGTTCTCCTGGTAGAAACCGAGAGCCCTATGTGGGGGCGGGCTTGCTCGCGAATGCGGTAGATCAGTCAATGCATCTGGTGGCTGACACTCCTTATTCGCGAGCAAGACCGCACACATTTAGATCTACGATATTCTTGAAGTCTTAGCGCGCGCCAGGATCCGCCACCAACCGCCCCGCATCCTTGGTCAGCGCCTGCAGGAATTCCTGCTGCAACTCGGGATCATTGCGGGTCAGTTCGATCAGGCTTTGTTCCAGTTCGCTGGCTTCTTCTTCCAGGCCCAGCTCTGAGAGACGCTTGACCCGGTGCACCCACTGGCTGACTTCGTCGTCTTCCAGGTCGTCGTAGATCAGGCCGTGGGCTTCCAGCAACTTGCCGCGCAGCGTGTTGCTGATCGCCAGTGTCGAGTCCGAATGCACGTCGTCCTGGCCATCTTCCACGCTGATCTTCAAGGTCGTGATGCGGTTAAGGTCCTGCTCGGCAAACGGGCTGTCCAACAGGTTCAGGCGCAAGACGCCGTTGCGGTCGGTGGTCAACTCATGCACGTGCTTGCCCGCAGTAACCTGCACCGGGCGTTCGCTCCAGGGCAGGCTCGAATACTCCACACGCTTGTCGCGCTGGACTTCATCGATACCTGCCAGGTTCTGTTGCGCACGGCCATGGGATTGCACGTTCATGAACGGGTTGAGGCCGTCCACGCCGTAGGTCAGCCAGTCGTGGGTCATGCTGGTAGGCAGGTTGCCGAGGGCGAAGATATTCGCCACGTTAGCCCCCGCACCCGCGACCAGGGCGACCGTACCCAAAGGCACTTCATAGAGTTCGCGCCAGGGTTGGTAGGGGGTGTAGCGGTCGTAACGACGGGTGACTTCGAACTCGGTGACCTCGAAGGTCTTTTGCTCGTGAATGCGCACTCGGCGTTGAGGCAGCTCCAGCACTTTGGGGTCGCCTACATCGATCTGCAGGCTGTGGTCGAGCAACTTACGCTCGACCCGCTCCTCGTGCTCACTGCGTTGCGACATCTGGTTGGCGCAGCCGCTGACCAGCAGGGCGCCGCACAAGGCGGCGCCCCCCAGGGCTCTGGTGTTTCGCTTGAACATGACTTCTCTTGATCTGGTTTTCAGCGACGAATACGCGCCTGAAGGAAAGACAGCACGTCAGCCACCGGCAACGGTTGTGCTTGGGCTTCGGTCCGGCTCTTGTATTCCAGATTGCCATCCGCCAGGCCGCGGTCGCTGACCACGATCCGGTGCGGGATGCCAATCAGTTCCATGTCGGCGAACTTGATGCCCGGGCTGGTTTTCTTGTCGCGGTCATCCAGCAACACTTCAAAACCAGCGGCCGTCAGTTCGGCATACAGTTTGTCGGTGGCTTCGCGTACTTGCTCGGTTTCATAGCGCAGCGGTACCAGGGCGACCTGGAACGGCGCCAGGGCGTCACTCCAGATGATGCCTTTCTCGTCGTTGTTCTGCTCGATGGCAGCTGCAACCACGCGCGAAACGCCAATGCCGTAGCAGCCCATTTCCAGGGTGATCGGCTTGCCGTTCTCGCCCAGCACTTCGCACTTCATCGCCTTGCTGTACTTATTGCCCAGCTGGAAGATGTGCCCGACTTCGATGCCGCGCTTGATCTCCAGGGTACCTTTGCCATCCGGGCTCGGGTCACCAGCGACCACGTTACGCAGGTCGGCCACGGTCGGAACCGGCAGGTCACGCTCCCAGTTCACGCCGAAGTAATGCTTGTCGTCGATGTTCGCGCCAATACCGAAGTCGCTCATCAGCTCGACCGAACGGTCGATGATAATTGGCAGCGGCAGGTTCAGTGGGCCCAGGGAACCCGCACCGGCGCCAATGGCGTCGCGCAGTTCGGCATCACTGGCCATGACCAGTGGGTTGGCGACGCCAGGTTGCTGGGCGGCTTTGATTTCGTTGAGTTCGTGGTCGCCACGGATCACCAGGGCGATCAGCTTGCCTTCTTCTTCGGCGTGCACGATCAGGGTCTTGATGGTCTTTTCAATCGGCAGATTGAATTTTTCCACCAGGGCCGCGATGGTCTTGGTCTCTGGTGTGTCCACCAAGCGCAGCTCTTCAGCCGGTGCAGGGCGGGACGTTTCCCGTGGCACGGCTTCAGCTTTCTCGATGTTTGCTGCGTAGTCCGAACCGTTGCTGAACACGATATCGTCTTCGCCGGATTCGGCCAGTACATGGAATTCGTGGGAGCCGGCACCGCCGATGGAACCGTTGTCCGCTTCAACCGCTCGGAACTTCAGGCCCAGGCGGGTGAACACGTTGCAGTAGGCCTGGTGCATGCGGTCGTAAGTGACCTGCAGCGACGCCTGGTCGGCGTGGAACGAATACGCGTCTTTCATGATGAATTCACGACCGCGCATCAAGCCGAAGCGTGGGCGGATTTCATCACGGAATTTGGTCTGGATCTGATACAGGTTCAGCGGCAGCTGTTTATAGCTGCTCAGCTCGTTGCGCATCAGGTCGGTGATCACTTCTTCATGGGTCGGGCCGGCGCAGAAGTCGCGGCCATGACGGTCCTTGAAGCGCAGCAACTCAGGGCCGTACTCTTCCCAGCGCCCGGATTCCTGCCACAGTTCAGCCGGTTGGGTGCTCGGCATCAACACTTCCAGAGAGCCGGCAGCGTTCATTTCTTCACGAACGATGGCTTCGACCTTGCGCATCACCTTCAAGCCCATGGGCAGCCAGGTGTACAGGCCCGAGGCCAGTTTGCGGATCATGCCGGCGCGCAGCATCAGCTGATGGCTGATCACGACCGCATCGGAAGGCGTTTCTTTCTGTGTGGCGAGCAAATATTGACTGGTGCGCATGGTAGGCCGTTGTCGGTTGCTTGGACTTGAAATGACGCTGGATTGTACGGGCGGTTGCCGCCGGAGTACAGGCATCAGGTTGCGGGGTGTTTCTGTCGGAAGCGTGCTTGTGTGGGCGCTGGCTTGCCTGCGATGGGAGCGGCGCGGTGTATCTGTTGCACCCTGGTGATGCTATTGCAGGCAAGCCAGCGCCCATATTGACTGAGGTGTGTCAGTCGTCAGCGGGTGGATTCAACCGAATCCGCCGATTCTCCTGGTACCAATGCAGTGCAATCAGCAGCAATGTTGGTACACCCAGCATGCAGGTGATCAGGAAGAAATTATGGTAGCCGAACTTCTCCACCATCACCCCCGAATACCCGCCGATCAGGCGCGGCAGCAACAGCATGATTGAGCTGAGCAGCGCGTATTGGGTGGCGGAGAACTTGAGGTTGGTCAGGCTCGACAAGTAGGCCACAAATGCCGATGTGGCCATGCCCGAGCTGAAGTTATCCAGGGAAATCGTGAAAATCAGCATCTGCAGGTCCGGGCCCCTGTCGGCGAGCGCCACGAACAGCAGGTTGGTGCCGGCAGAGAACACGCCGCCGATAAACAGGATCGGCAGGATGCCGAAGCGCACAATCAGCAGGCCGCCCATGCCGGCGCCGACCAGGGTCATGATCAGGCCGAAGATCTTGCTGACCCCGGCGATCTGGTCCTTGGTAAAGCCTTGGTCGATGTAGAACACGTTGGCCATCACGCCCATCACGGTGTCAGACATCCGATAGGTGGCGATCAGCCCCAGCAGCAGTAAAGCTTGCCAGCGGTAGCGCAGGATGAAGTCGTTGACCGGCGTCAGCACCGGCGCCAGGCCCCGGCGACCCATGGCCGAGAGGCACAGTGCGGTGAGCGTGATATAGAGAATGGCGCGCAGGAAGGCACGGTCGTCCATCAGCAGGTCCCACAGGCTCATACCGTGGAACAGCACGCTTGCGAAATCAGTATTGAACAGCTGGGTGAACATCGCGGGCACCGACACCAGCAATACGATCAGCACAAATACCGAGACCAGTTGATGCACGAAACTGTAGCGCCCGGCCTGCAACTGGGTGCGCAGTGGCACATTTGGTTCGCGCATGAACAGCGTGGTCAGCAACGCAGGAACCATCAATACGCCGAACAGCACATAGGTGCCGGTCCAGGCCGAGTGTTTATAGTTGAAACCGGTGGAGCCGAAACCTTCAGCAAAAAACAGTGCACCTGCCGTGGCCAGCAGGGCGGCGATGCGATAGCCGGACATATAGCTGGCGGCCAACGCGGCCTGGCGGCTGTCATCGGCGATTTCCAGGCGGTAGGCGTCTACCGCGATATCCTGGGTGGCGGACGCGAAGGCAACGACGACGGCGATAGCGATCAGCCAGGACAAATGTTTCTGCGGGTCGCAAAAGCCCATGCCGATCAATCCGAGGATCACCAGCGACTGGGCAAGGACCAGCCAGGAACGGCGTCGCCCGAGTTTACCGAGCAACGGCAGGCGCCATTGGTCGAGCAGCGGCGACCAGACCCACTTAAAGGCATACGCCAAACCAATCAGGCTTGCATAGCCGATGGTCTCGCGGGCCACACCGGCCTCCCGCAACCACACCGAAAGCGTCGAGAACACCAACATGTAAGGCAAGCCGGCGGCAAAGCCGAGCAACAACAGCACTAACGTCGAGGGGCTGGCATAGGCAGCGAGCGCGGCGCGCCAGGTTTTACGGGGCATGGGCTGGAGTCTGCCTCAGGTTTGCGGAAACAAAGCGCGCACTCTAACCGCTGTGCTCTACCGGGCGCCAGCCATGGCGCTGAATATCCACGCGATTATTGCGGACCGTGACGCCTTCTTCGCGCAAACGCGCGCGTTGCTCGTCACCCGAGGCACTGCCCACTGGCAGACTTATCCGACCACCGGCACCCAGCACGCGATGCCAGGGAAGTTTGGTGTCTGCAGGCAGTTGACTCAGGGTGCGGCCTACCCAGCGCGCCGCACGCCCCAGCCCAGCCAGGTGGGCCAGCTCGCCGTAGCTGACCACGCACCCTGCGGGCACTTGCGCCAGGGTCAGGTACAGCGCAGTGCGGCGCATTTGGGCAGGGCTTTGCGGGGGCTCGGCGGGTGGATTCACTGTGGGCATATCCGTTGAGATCGGCTGACTTATTGTAAGAAACGTCTGTAAGCATGGCATCGAGGATTGAACTGAATATAAATCCTTGAGTCAGTCGTATCTAACACGATAATGCCCTCTTTTCGCCAACCTCGAGCCCTGAATCCGCTTATGTTGTCCAGAACTCTGCTGTGCCTCGCTGTTTTCAGCGCCTCCACGCCCCTAATGGCCGATACCGTCTGGTTGAAGAACGGTGACCGTCTGACGGGCAAGATCAAGGTCTTCGACGGCGGCAAGTTGCTGATCCAGACCGATTACGCGGGCGCCATTCCTGTGGACTGGAAACAGGTGAAAACCCTGGAAAGCGACCAGGAACTGCTGGTCAAGCAAGATGCCTACACCGGCGAAAAGGCCAAGTCCCTGAAGCCGGCGGATGAAGGCAAGGTGGTGCTGGCCAATGGCGAGGCGCCAAAGACCGTCGAGCTGGCAAGCATCCAGCAGATCCTCAAGCCCAAGCCTGTGATCGAAGACTTGGTGTGGAAGGGCAATGTCGACATGGCGCTGGACTACAAGCGCGCCGAAAAAGATACCAACGACTACGACATCGACTTCAAGACCACCGCGCGGCATGGCCAATGGCGCCACACCGGGCAGGGCGAGTACAACCGCGAGTTCCAGGACGACGTGACCACCACCGACAACTGGGCGTTGGAATATGACCTGGACCGCTTCCTGACCGAGCATTGGTTCTGGCAGGGACGCTTGACTTACAAGCGTGACAAGGTTGAAGACTTGGCTCGCCAGCGTACCGTCGGTACCGGCCCGGGCTACCAGTTCTGGGATGATGAGCTGGGCGCATTCTCCCTGGGGTCGCTCGTCAACCGCACCGATTACGAATACGCCGAAGGCGGCAAGGACAACTTCTATTCCCTGGCCATGAAGTGGAACTACAACCGCTACCTGGTGGGCAAGACCGTTGAATTCTTTACCAATGGCGAAGTGGGCAAACCTATCGATGGCCCAGCGGAATACTCCCTGGATGCGGAAATGGGCCTGCGCTACAAAGTCACCGAGTGGGCTTCGCTTAACCTCAAGGCTGAACGCGACGTCATCAGTGGCGACTCGGAAAGCAGCCTGAGCAAAACCCGCTATACCGCAGGGTTCGGCGTGGCCTGGTAACCCCCTTCGACAAATCCCGGCAGGGGCGCCTCTGGCAACCGGCGCGTAGATTGATTACCTTGTGTTGAGATCCATTCCCATGAGTCATGGGCGGCTGAATACCCGAGGAGTCAACGTTGAGCGCACAGGTTGCCAAGAACGCCCGAGAGCTGTTGCTCAAGGAATACCGTGGGGCTCTCGCCACACAGTCCAAAGCCATGCCGGGTTTCCCTTTCGGTTCGGTCGTGCCGTATTGCCTGGACGAGCAGGGCCGTCCGCTGATCCTCATCAGCCGTATTGCCCAGCACACCCACAACCTGCAAAAAGACCCTAAGTGTTCGTTGCTGGTGGGTGAGCGTGAGGCGGATGACGTGCAGTCCGTCGGGCGCCTGACCTACCTGGCTGAGGCCGTAAAACTCGGGGAGGGCGCTGCCATAGAGGCAGCGGCCGAGCGTTATTACCGCTACTTCCCCGATTCGGCCAACTACCACAAAGCCCACGACTTCGACTTCTGGGTGCTCAAGCCGGTGCGCCACCGTTACATCGGCGGCTTTGGGGCGATTCACTGGGTCGACCAGTTGACACTGGCCAACCCGTTCTCGGGCACGGCTGAGCGCAGCATGATCGAACACATGAACAGCGATCACACCAACGCCATTGCCCACTACGTCGACTTGGCCGGTTTGCCGACCTCCGAGCCTGCGCAGTTGGCCGGTATCGACAGCGAAGGCATGCACCTGCGTATCGGCCAGTCCTTATATTGGTTACCGTTCGCGGAGCCTTGCAACACTCCGACACAAGTGCGCGAAGCCCTGGTTTCACTGGCTCACGCTGACGACTGGCCGAAAAAAGAAGCCGCTGACGCTTGAATTCACGAAATGGCGACGTCATTTAAGGTGGACTGGCAAGGCATTCTTGCGTTGAGGAACCATTTGATGCGCCCTTTTTTATTGCTCTTTCTGCTGTTCCCGGTGTTGGAGCTGTTCGTATTCGTTCAAGTCAGCAGTGCGATCGGGTTTTTCCCGGCCCTGCTGTTGATCATTCTCGGCTCGATGCTCGGCGTATTGGTGCTGCGCGTCGCCGGCCTGGCCACGGCACTGCGTGCCCGTGAAAGCCTGAATCGTGGCGAGCTGCCCGCACAGACCATGCTTGAAGGCCTGATGATGGCCCTGGCCGGTGGCCTGTTGATCCTGCCGGGCTTTATCAGCGATGTGGTCGGCCTGGTGATGTTGCTGCCAGTCACTCGCAAGCTGCTGGCCGGCAAGATGCGCCAGCGTGCCGAAGAGGCGGCGATTCGCCAGCGTGCGTTCGCCGATGACCTGCAACCCCGTGGCGGTCCGGCTCCGCGCCAGCCACTGGGGCGTGAAGGTGATGTGATCGAAGGCGAATTCGAACAGCGCGACAGTAAATAACCGCTTCACTGGCACGGCACCTCAGGGTGCCGTGTTGCTTTGAGCCGTCGACATACACAAAAAATTTCCGTCGCGGCCCCTTGTAATAAGCTTATGCGCCCTTATGTAACGGTCACCGCAAGGTTTCTGGTGGTGACACCAGACAGACTTCTGCGTCTTGCTTGGCGAGGCGCGACCGGCACTGCCGGAATACAACCTGCCGGTACTGATACCGGCCGATGAAAAACACAATTAGGAGAGATCGACAATGAGCAAGCTTCGTCCTCTGCACGACCGCGTCGTAATCCGTCGCAGCGAAGAAGAAAAGAAAACCGCTGGCGGTATCGTTCTGCCAGGTTCGGCTGCTGAAAAAGCCAACCACGGTGTGATCGTCGCTGCAGGCCCAGGCAAAACCCTGGAAAACGGTGACGTGCGTGCGCTGGCCGTTAAAGTCGGTGACAAGGTTGTATTTGGTCCTTACTCCGGCAGCAACACTGTGAAAGTCGACGGCGAAGACCTGCTGGTTATGGCTGAGAACGAGATTCTCGCTGTTCTGGAAGACTGATTTCCCCGCTCATTTTCCCGTTACTCCAAAGTATTTAAGGAATATCGATCATGGCTGCTAAAGAAGTTAAATTCGGCGATTCCGCCCGCAAAAAAATGCTCACCGGTGTCAACATCCTGGCTGACGCAGTAAAAGCGACCTTGGGCCCTAAAGGCCGTAACGTGATCATCGAGAAGAGCTTCGGCGCTCCGACCATCACCAAGGACGGCGTTTCGGTAGCAAAAGAAATCGAACTCGAAGACCGTTTCGAAAACATGGGCGCGCAGCTGGTCAAAGACGTTGCCTCCCGTGCCAACGATGACGCAGGCGACGGCACCACCACCGCTACCGTTCTGGCTCAGGCAATTGTCAACGAAGGCTACAAAGCCGTCGCTGCCGGCATGAACCCGATGGACCTCAAGCGCGGCATCGACAAGGCGACCATCGCCATCGTTGCTGAGCTGAAAAACCTGTCCAAGCCATGCGCTGACACCAAGGCTATTGCCCAGGTAGGTACCATCTCCGCCAACTCCGACAGCTCCATCGGCGACATCATTGCCGAAGCCATGGAAAAAGTCGGCAAAGAAGGCGTGATCACCGTTGAAGAAGGCTCTGGCCTGGAAAACGAACTGTCGGTTGTAGAAGGTATGCAGTTCGACCGTGGCTACCTGTCCCCGTACTTCGTCAACAAGCCTGAAACCATGGTTGCCGAGCTGGACAGCCCGCTGATCCTGCTGGTCGACAAAAAGATTTCTAACATCCGCGAAATGCTGCCAGTACTGGAAGCCGTTGCCAAAGCCGGCCGCCCACTGCTGATCGTTTCCGAAGACGTTGAAGGCGAAGCCCTGGCGACGCTGGTAGTGAACAACATGCGTGGCATCGTTAAAGTCGCAGCCGTCAAGGCTCCAGGCTTCGGCGACCGTCGCAAGGCAATGCTGCAGGACATCGCCGTTCTGACCGGCGGTACCGTCATCTCCGAAGAGATCGGCCTGAGCCTGGAAAGCGCCACCCTGGAAAACCTGGGCAGTGCCAAGCGCGTGACCATCTCCAAAGAAAACACCATCATCGTTGACGGTGCTGGCGTTGAAGGCGACATCCAATCGCGCATCACTCAGATCCGCGCCCAGGTTGCCGAGACTTCGTCCGACTACGACCGTGAAAAACTGCAAGAACGTCTGGCCAAGCTGTCCGGCGGCGTTGCCGTGATCAAGGTTGGCGCGGGTTCCGAAGTTGAAATGAAAGAGAAGAAAGCCCGCGTTGAAGACGCCCTGCACGCAACCCGCGCAGCCGTCGAAGAAGGCGTGGTACCTGGCGGTGGCGTTGCGCTGATCCGTGCGCTGGAAGCCCTGACTAACCTGACCGGCGACAACGCTGACCAGAACGTCGGTATCGCTGTACTGCGTCGTGCTGTTGAAGCACCACTGCGCCAGATCGCTGCCAACTCCGGCGACGAGCCAAGCGTTGTGGTCAACGAAGTCAAGAACGGCAAAGGTAACTACGGTTACAACGCTGCGACTGGCGTCTACGGCGACATGATCGAAATGGGCATCCTGGACCCTACCAAGGTGACTCGTTCGGCATTGCAAGCTGCAGCCTCCATCGGTGGCCTGATCCTGACCACCGAAGCTGCCATTGCTGACAAGCCTAAGGCTGAAGGCGCTGGCGGTGGCGGTATGCCAGACATGGGCGGCATGGGTGGCATGGGCGGCATGATGTAAGCCAGCCTTACCCCCGTACTGAAAAAGCCCCGCCTGCAGTGATGCAGGCGGGGCTTTTTTATTGTTTGAATTTGAAATGCAGCCAACTGTGGGCGCTGGCGTGCTTGCGATAGTGCCCTGCGAACCGATGAGGCGTTGAATTAACCGCAAATTTTCGCCCTGGCACTGTCTCCATTGTGTGAAGCCATAGTGAAAATCTCGTTCAATATGAATGTTGGTTGAAAACCTTTATCAGCGTGCCCTCAAGGCCTATCCCTGTGCCACACTTGGCCTTAAGCTGCGCGAGCCAACACGGCCGCTACCGCGTACGGAGACACTCCCATGCGAATTTTATTGGTTGAAGACAACCGCGATATCCTCGCCAACCTGGCGGATTACCTGGGGTTAAAGGGTTATACCGTGGACTGTGCGCAGGACGGTTTGTCGGGCCTGCACCTGGCTGCCACTGAACATTACGATTTGATCGTGCTCGATATCATGCTGCCCGGCATCGATGGCTACACCCTGTGCAAGCGCCTGCGCGAAGACGCGCGCCGTGACACGCCGGTGATCATGCTCACCGCCCGCGATCAACTGGATGACCGGCTGCAAGGCTTCAAGTCTGGTGCCGACGATTACCTGCTCAAACCTTTTGCCTTGTCGGAATTGGCGGCGCGGATCGAAGCCGTGCTGCGCCGTGCACAGGGTGGCGGTCGCCGCACACTGCAGGTGGCTGACCTGAGCTACGACCTCGACACCCTGGAAGTCACTCGCGAAGGTCGTCTGCTCAAGCTCAACCCGGTCGGCCTGAAGCTGCTGGCGGTGCTGATGCAGAAGAGCCCGCACGTGCTACGCCGCGAAATTCTCGAAGAAGCCCTGTGGGGCGATGACTGCCCGGACAGCGACAGTCTGCGCAGCCACGTCCACCAATTGCGCCAAGTGATCGATAAACCGTTCGCCAAGCCATTGCTGCAAACGGTGCACGGCGTCGGTTATCGCTTGGCCGAGGGGCGTGATGGAGTTTAAGCAAAGCCTTGCCCAACGCATCATCATCGCCTTTGCGTTGATGAGTGCATTGGTGGCGGGCGCCTTCGCCATGGGCATCGTCGCCACCGTGCACCTGGTGGAAGAAAAACTGATCTCGGCGGGCCTGGGCGGTGACCTGCAGCGCCTGTTGCTGATGGACACCGTCGAGGACTGGCGCCACCGGCCCGAGCCGGACCAGCTGTTTTACTTCAGCGGTGGCCCCGGCGATTTTGAATTGCCCAAGGATCTGCGTCACCTCGAACCCGGTTTCCACGAAGTGTTCCGAGAGTCGCTGTCTTACCACGCCATGGTGGAAGTGGTCGACGGCCGGCGCTATGTGCTGCTGCAAGATCAAAGCGATTTTGAAGAGCGCGAGCGCGTGCTGTTTGCCGTGGTGCTGGTGGGTTTTGTACTCAGCCTGGCACTGGCGGTATTCCTCGGCTGGGTGCTCGCCCGCAAAGTGATGGCGCCGGTCGTACGCCTGGCCCGCCAGGTGCGTCACCGTGACCAATTGCTGGGCCTGGCACCACCGCTGGCGCCGGATTACGCGGCGGATGAAGTGGGTGAGCTGGCCGTGGCCTTCGATGCCACGCTGGGGCGGTTGCGCCAGGCGCTGTCTCGTGAGCAGTTGTTTACCAGTGACGTGAGCCACGAATTGCGCACCCCCTTGATGGTATTGGCGAGTTCTTGCGAACTGTTGCTGGAAAACCCGGCCATCGATCAGCGAGGGCGTAACCAGGTCGAGCGGATCGCCCGTGCTTGCGAAGAAATGCGTGAGCTGGTGCAGACCTTTCTCATGCTGGCCCGTGCCCAGCATGACGATGGCAGCATGTCACCGCAGGTCAGCCTGGAGCAGGTGGCCGATGATCTGCTCGGCATCTGGCGCGAGCCCATTGAGCGCAAGGGCCTGGAGCTGATCTACCAGCCGGGTAACCCGCTGGACACCCGCTACAACGCCACCTTTCTGCAAGCGGTGATGGGCAATCTGTTGCGCAATGCCTTGCACTACACCGAGCAGGGCTTTATCCGCTTGACCCTCGAGCCGAGTGGCTTTGTGGTGGAAGACTCCGGCGTGGGGATTCCCGAAGACAAGCGCGAAGCGATGTTCGAGCCTTTCGTGCGCGGCAGCGAAAAACGCGGTGACGGCCTGGGCCTTGGTTTGTCACTGGTCCAGCGTATCTGTGAGAACCAGGGCTGGAGCGTGAGGCTCAGCACCATGGAGCCGAATGGCTGCCGTTTTCATGTGCAACTGAGTCAGGTCTAAGCCTGGCTCCACCTCCTGCCGCTATCCTGCCAGAGTTCCCCGTAATTCGGCGAACATGGCCCCATGCTATTGCTTGTGTCTGTAAAGTCTTGAAATGTATGAGATCGGGCAGGACAAGTTTTTCACAACGGGTTGACCTGTTGATCACAGACTGCTGCTTAAGGTTGTAGGCATCAGCAACTGGAGATCCGTAGATGTCTACCCCGATAAAGCTCGAATTTTCGAAAAAGTACGACGACGAGCACGCCCACGACTATTTGCTCAAGCATCAGGACAATCTGGCACGCCGGCTGTCCCATAAACGCGACGAGCAATTGGCCCGTGGCGCGTTGGCGATGGCCGGTGAGCCTGGTTTGGTGCTGGACTTGCCCTGCGGTGCAGGGCGCTTCTGGCCGCTGCTGGCCGAAAAACCCAACCGTGTGATCATCGGCGCTGACAACTCTGCCTCGATGTTGACGGTGGCGACAGCTGCTCAACCCGCCGATGTGGTGAAACGGGTACGGCCCTTGCAGACATCTGCGTTTGATATCGATCTGCCGGATAACGCTGTGGATAGCATTTTTTGTATGCGCCTGTTGCACCACATTGGTGATCCGGCGCATCGGGCGGCGGTATTGCGGGAGTTTCAGCGCGTTACCCGTGACAGCGTGATCATTTCGCTGTGGGTCGATGGCAACTTCAAAGCCTGGAAACGCAAGCGTCTCGAAGGGCAGCGTCGCAAAAACGGTGAGCAGGAAGGTTACCAAAACAGATTTGTGTTACCGGCTGCTACTGTCGAAGCGGAATTCGAGGAAGCCGGCTTTCGTGTTCAGGAATCCCTGGACTTCATACCGCTCTACGCCATGTGGCGGGTGTACGTATTACGCAAGAGGTAACAGGATGGCAGTTGAGTGCGTAGCAGGCAGTCACGTAGCGCCCGAAGAGCGATTCGATTATTTCTGGCGCCAGCAGGGTGAGTGGGTCGAGGAGCCCAACCGCCGGCGCGGCGGTGAAAGTGGCGTGCAGCGCGTGATAAGTCCCAATGGACGTTTGCTCTACTGCAAGCGCCAGACCGGGCATATTTACCGCAGTTGGCTGCACCCCTTCGGCCGTCCCACCGTGCTGCGTGAACGCGATGCCATCAAAGGCCTGCGCCTGTTGGACGTACG
Source organism: Pseudomonas sp. RA_15y_Pfl1_P11 (assembly GCF_963970975.1). Classification (NCBI taxonomy): domain Bacteria; kingdom Pseudomonadati; phylum Pseudomonadota; class Gammaproteobacteria; order Pseudomonadales; family Pseudomonadaceae; genus Pseudomonas; species Pseudomonas sp. RA_15y_Pfl1_P11. The sequence goes on along the minus strand of NZ_CAXAOY010000005.1, from coordinate 194,685 downwards.
CGTTCCGGAAATGGTCTTTTGCGAGGCACGCCGCGACCCCGAGCACCGTTGGCAGGCACTGCTGGTGACCGCAGCCCTTGATGGCTTTGACGAAATTGAAAACTGGTACGCCGCCGGTGGCCGCGAGCAATACGGCGAGCAGGTGCATGAACGCGTGCTCAAGGAATTGGCCGGCACCCTGGCGCGCATGCACAAGGGGCGTTGGCAGCATGGCTGTCTGTACATCAAGCATATTTTTGTGCGGGTGACAGGCGAAGGTGATTCGGCCAATGTCGAAGTGGCGCTGCTGGATTTCGAGAAATGCCGCCAGCGCTTGACCGCTTATCGGGCGGCCTCCCATGACATGCTGCAATTGCGCCGCCATTCGTCGTGGAACGATACCGATTGGAAAAAACTCAGCTACTTTTACGAGACGGCGTTTGGCAGCGCTATCAAGGGTTTAACCAGATGAAGCTAGAAATAGCACGAGGTTTGTTTTTGGTCGGGGCGCTGGGCGTTGCAGCCTTGGCGCTGGCGGCGTGGGAGCAGCCTCGCACACAGGTGCTCAGCGCAACGCAGAGTGGCGGGCAATGCCTGTTGCCGCGCGTGGCCAAGGCGAGCACAGCGGTCAAGCCTGATCATGAGTTACTGCTCTTTATGTTCGGCATGTCTCAAGGGATGAGGCCACAGAGTTGAAACGATTCAAACCAACATTAAAAGATCTCGCAGTGCGAGGTCTTTTTTTGCAAAGTAGGTCGTTGTCTACCTGTTTAACCCGCTAACGCGTTGTAGCCGCTATTGCTAAAGTTGATAAGCGCGCTTGCCTCAGTGTCTGGGTTAGCGCCATCACTTGTGAAGCCCGTCAGATGGCCAGGACCGATGTCGTCAAACCCCTCGTCAAGCCTATAAAAGGTGGGGTTTGCGTCGAGGTAGTTTGCAACTTTAGCGATGTTGTACGCTGCGTTGGCACGCGACTCGGCATTTGTGTTGTTCTCGCTCCAGTCGCCTGTCAGTGCCTTCAGTTTCTCCAGAATCCTGGCACCACCTTGAATTTCAGCCAAGGACTCTTCCAGCCTGCCAATGATTGGATTAGCGTTGAGGATTTGATCAGCTGTGCGCTTATCACCTTCAGGCCGCCCGGAAGGGGACGGGGGGATTTTCTGAGGGCGTTTTTCATTGTCTGAGGCAAGCGGAGTGCCGTGATTGCCCAAGGCTGCGTAACCTTCCTCGCTGAATTTTTTCACGAGGTCGGCCTCAGAGCCTTTCACAATCGTGACTTCATCGAAGGGCGGTGGGAGTGGGCCCTGATGTTCACCCGTGATCTCGCCGTCACCTTGCTTGCTCGGTTTTCTAGCGGACTCCTTTACGTCGAGGCCATCGATGTAATTGAACAGACGTGCAGCATTAAAGACTGCATCTGCACGTTTTTCCGGATCCGGATTGCTGCCGGTCCAGTCACCCAGATGCTTGAACAGCGATTCTTTCGTAATAGACGAGGGCAAGTTGTTCAAGATGGGATTGTCCTTGATGATCTGTTCTGCTGTGCGACGGTCCCCTTTTGGTCTTCCGGTGGCGCCGTTAGGGGCGTAGTCAATATTGTTTTCAGTCCTTGAGGTTTGATCGCTCTTGGTGGTGTCCGTTTTCGAGGCGTTCTGCTGGTCTTTTATCCTGGCTTTTTCGGCTTCTATGGCTGTGTTTTCCGCCTTTTGTGATTCTGCCTCTGGATCTATCAATGCCGAGTAGCCGTTTTGCAGGAAGTTCTCCATTAGTTCCGCATTACTGCCTTCACGGGGTGGATAACCAGCGTACCGAAGGCCATCAGTCGCCTCACTGTTGGGTCTGCTATTGGCCGTTCTGCTGTCTTTCCCGGATTCGATGTAATTGAACACTCGGGCAGCTTTGTACGCAGCCTCGGCCCTCGACTTGGGATCGGGGTTGTTCGACGTCCAATCACCCACCTGCTTGTAGAGTCGTTCTTTGTAACCTTTCGGGTAGTCGATCTTGTCGAAGATATCCAATGAGGGATTGGCCTGGAGAATGTCCTCAGCGCTTCGATTATCGCCGTACGGCCTGCCAGTGGCGTGGGACGGGGGGGCGGCGTTGTCTTTTTCAGTGGCCAAGACACCGCTTGTCTGGCTGGTTGATGGCGTCTGGCTTTTTACGCAAGTGTTCAGGGGGACGGCATAGTTTGATGGTTTGAGTTCCATTTCTTCTTTTTACCTGGAGGTTAGATCGTGCGCCTGTAGTGGCGGTCGATAGGACCTTGGTTCCGAAGTCTGTAAAAAGTCGAGTTAGCGGCATTCTTTAGGCGTTGCAGGGCTTAGCCGTCGTTTAGATCGTTCGATCCTGTTTGGCAAGCAACGTATAGACACAGGGCAATACAAACAGCGTAAACAAAGTGCCAATGGACATTCCTGTCGCAATCACCATTCCGATATCAAACCGGCTCACCGCGCCTGCCCCTGTCGCGAAAATCAACGGCACCATGCCGAATACCATTGCCGCGGTGGTCATCAATACCGGTCGCAAGCGAATCGCCGCCGCTTCTTCCACTGCCTGGCGTGGTGTCAGGCCCTTGTCTTTGCGCAGTTGGTTGGCAAATTCCACGATCAGGATGCCGTGTTTGCTGATCAAACCGATCAGCGTCACCAGGCCGACCTGGGTGTAGATGTTCATGCTCGACCAGCCCAGGAATAGCGGAATCAGCGCTCCGCAGATCGACAACGGCACTGTCACCAGGATCACCAGAGGATCACGAAAGCTCTCGAATTGCGCCGCCAGCACCAGGAAGATGATTGCCAAGGCGAGGCCAAACGTGACCCACAGCGCCGTGCCTTCCTGGATGAATTGCCGCGATGCGCCGCTGTAGTCGAACGCATAGCCGGGTGGGGTTTCTTCAACGGCGATCTGGCGCACGGTGTCAATGGCCTCGCCCATGCTCACGATGGGAAACCCCGAGATCAGTGCCGAGTTGAGTTGTTGGAACTGGTTCAACTGCCGAGGACGAGCACGGTCGGTGAGGGTGATCAGGGTCGACAACGGCAGCAGTTCGCCCTGGTTATTCTTTACGTAGTAGTTGTTCAGCCAGCCGGGGTTGTCGCGGTAGGCGCGTTCTACTTGCGCGATCACTTTGTAGCTGCGTCCATCAAGGGTGAATCGGTTGATTTCCGCTTCGGCCAATAGCGTCGCCAGGGTGCCGCCGAGGTCTTGCATCGACACGCCCATCTGCGCCGCCTTGGCGCGGTCGATATCCACCACCACTTCGGGTTTGTCGAATGCCAAGTCGATATCGACGAAGGCAAACTTGCCGGATTCCATCGCGCGTTTCTTCACGCGGTTGGCCACTTCGAGCAACGAGGCATAATCGTTGGCCGTGTTGATCACAAACCCAAACGGCAATCCTTCGCCCGTGCCCGGCAGGGAGGGCAGGTTGAAGCCGAATACTTGCAGGCCCGGAATCTGCTCCAGACGGCTTTGCACCTCGGGAAGTATCTGCATCTGGGTGCGGTCGCGCTCGTTCCACGGTTTGAGCAGGAAGCCACCGATGCCCGATTGCACACCGTTGAAGCCGTTGATCTGGAACGACGAGTAGTACTCCGGGAACGCCTTGAAGATCTTGATGAATTCGTCGGTGTAGGTGTTGAGGTATTCCAGGTTGGTCGGCTGCGGTGCGCTGGCTATCATGAAAATGATGCCCTGGTCTTCGTCGGGAGCCAGTTGCGACTGGGTAAACTTGAGGAACACCGGGATCAGGCACAGTACGATCAACGCAAACACGATCACCACCGGCCGTGTGTTCAGGGTGCCATGCAGCATGCTCTGGTAGCGGCGCTTGAGGCTGTCGAAAATCCGGTCGAGGCGATGGGCCAGGCCCGAAGGGTTTTCATCATGGCGCAACAGCAGCGCGCACATCATCGGCGACAAGGTCAGGGCAACAATGCCGGAGATGATCACCGCTCCCGCCAGGGTCAGGGCGAACTCCTTGAACAGTGCGCCGGTGAGCCCTTCGAGAAAACCAATGGGCGCATACACCGCCGCCAGGGTGACGGTCATCGACACCACCGGCAGGGCAATCTCCCGCGCGCCTTCCAGTGCCGCATCCAGCGGTGTCTTGCCGTCCTCGATATGCCGGTGAATGTTTTCTACCACCACGATGGCATCGTCCACCACCAGGCCGATGGCCAACACCATGGCCAACAGGGTTAGCAGGTTGATCGAGTAGCCCATCAATTGCATGAAAAACAGCACACCGATCATCGACAACGGGATGGTGATCACCGGGATCACCACTGAACGCAGGGCGCCCAGAAACAGGAATACCACGACGATCACGATCAATATGGCTTCAAACAGGGTCTTGACCACCTCGTTGATGGACGCCTGGATAAACAGCGTGGCGTCGTAGGCAATTTCCGCCTTGAGGTTGGGTGGGAGCTGCGATTCCAACTCCGGCATGATCTTGCGCACTTCCTTGATCACATCCAGCGGGTTGGCGCTGGGCGTGGCCTTGATGCCGATGTACACCGACGGCGTTCCGCCAAACGAGCTGATGGCGTTGTAGTTCTCCGCGCCCATTTCCACCCGGGCCACGTCGCGCAACAGGACGCGGCTGTCGCCGTCGGTTTTGACGGTGATCGCACCAAAGGCGTCGGCGGACTTGAGGTCGGTGTTGGCGTTGATGCTGGTGACCACGAACTCGCCCTTCACCTCGCCGGCGGCGGACAGGAAGTTGTAGCGGCGCACGGCGTCGGTGATGTCGCTGGCGCTTAGGCCAAAGCCTGCCAGTTTCACCGGGTCGAGCCAGATGCGCATGGCGAACACCTGGTTGCCCAGAATCTCCGCCTCGGCCATGCCCGGCAGGGTGGCGAGCTTGGGCTGGATCACCCGTGACAGGTAATCGGTGATCTGCGGGTTGCTCAGTTGCTGGCTGGAGAAGCTGATGTACATCAGTGCCGAGGCGTCAGCGGCCTCTTTGCTTAACACTGGGTCTTCGGCGTCTTGCGGCAGTTTATTCTTCACCTCGTTGGCCTTGGCCAGCAATTCGGTGAACAGGCGGTCGCTGTTGGAGCCGATGCGCGCGTAGATCGAGATAACAGAAAAGTTCTGGCGACTCACCGAGGTCATGTAGTCGATGCCTTCGGCGCTGGCCAGGCTTTGCTGCAGCGGTTGGGTGATATAGCCCTGGATGGTCTCGGCGTTCGCACCGGGGTAGGCGGTGGTCACCGTGATCAGGGCGTTTTCCATACGCGGGTACTGGCGCAGCGGCAGCTTGCTGTAGGCCTGCAAACCCAGCAGCACAATCAGCAGGCTGACCACCATGGCCAGCACCGGACGACGGATAAAGGCGTCTGTGAACTTCATGGCTTAGTGCCCTGCCGGCAGGTTTTTGTCCGGGCTGATGGCGATGGGCGTGCCGTTGTCCAGTTTTAACTGGCCGGCGCTGACCACCTGCTCACCGGCTTTCAGGCCTTTGCTCACCAGCACCAGGCCGCCGCGCCGCTCACCGGTCTCGACGAACCGCCGTTCGGCGATCAGCAGCGGCTTGCCATTGGTGTCTTTTTCGACCTCACCACGCTCGGTTTTTTTCTCGGCCACGGCGTACACCGAGTTGCCGTAGAGGGTGTAGGTGATCGCGCCTTCCGGTACCACGATTTGCAGGGCGGGATTGGGCAGCATCACGTCCAGGCGGGTGAACATGCCGGGCAGCAGCTTGCCGTCAGGATTGGCCAAGGTGGCGCGCACCAACACGTTGCGCGTGCTGTTCTCGACCTTGGGGTTGATTGCACTGACCTTGCCGGAGAATTGCTGGCCCGGGTAAGCCGACACTTGCACCTGCACGGCTTGCCCGAGGGCGACCTTGGGCACGGCATGTTCGGGGATATAGAAGTCGACGTAGAGGCTGCTGATGTCTTGCAAGGTAGCGATCACCGTGCCACTGGCCAGGTAGTCACCCACATCCACCTGGCGAATGCCGATGGTGCCGCTGAAGGGCGCGACAATGTGTTTTTTCGCCAGTGAAGCCTTGAATTGATTGACTGTGGCCTTGTTCTTTTGCCGTTGCGCGAAGAGGCGGTCGAACTCGCCTTTGGAGATGGCCTGGCTGCCCACCAGTTGGCTGCCGCGACCGTAATCCAGCTGGGCCAGCCCGAGGTCCGCCTGGGCGGTTTCCAGCAGGGCCCTTTCCACTGCGCTGTCGAGTTGCACCAGCGGTTGTCCGGCCTTGACCTTCTGCCCGGACTCGAACTGCACGTCCTTGACCGTGCCAGCCACCTCCAGGCTCAGGTTCACACCTTGTAAGGCTTTGAGTGAGCCGACGGATGGAAGGCGCTGTTGCCAGGATTGTTCGACCACCGTCGCGACCGCCACGCTGACCGCCGGTTTTGGCTTGGAAAAGACCTGGATCTGCTGGTAGATGGAAAAGGCTTTGTAGCCCCCCAGCAGCAGGACGATTGACAGGACGATACCCAACATGATCAGCATGCGACGGCGCAGCATATTCCGATTCCCTGGAAAACATTGGCAGGCGATTTTTTGTAGAAGTGTAGTGGGTATTCCAGACGGTGTTTATCACCGGGAACAGGGCCAGGACTGGCCCTGTTCAGAGGGGAGCGTCAGATCAGATGCAGATGGTTATCCCAGAGCCCTGCCGGCAATTCCAACGGTTTTGCTGCCAACTGTTTCTGACGGCAATCGTAGAACCGGCAACGGCCTTGGCCCGAGGTCACGACAAAACCATCCTCGACGGCACCGACACCGGCACAGTCGGGTAATGGTCCATCCAGGCGCAGCTCGCCACTGTCCATGTCCCAGATAAAGAAGCGGTTGCCCCGTGGGGCGGTCAACGCCACCAGGCGCAATTCGCTGTGCACCGCGACGCTGGCGGTGTAGTGCCCCATCGACTGCAACTGCTCATCGGCCACCGGGAACGCGACGAAAGGCTGGCCCGGTCGCTTGATCGCCAACAATTCGGAACGCTCCTGGGACGGCCCCATGAACTGCTGCCCGGTAAGGATGGTGCCATCGCTGGCGATCCCCATATGGCGCACGCTGTTCATCTGCTGGCCGAGGGTTTCCTTACTGATCAGCGTACCGTCGCGGTGCATCAGCACGAGACTCGGTTCCATGGCGTTGAGGTTCATCTCCACGCGGCTTTCGGCTTCGGTGCGAATGCCGCCGTTGGCCACCACCAGGGTTTCGCCGTCGGGCATCCACGACACCTGATGTGGGCCGATCCCATGGGTGGAAATCTCGCCACTGTGCACCAGCCGCTCGCCTTCGAACCTGTACACACCGAGCAGGCCACGGCCGGGGTCGGACGTGTCGTTTTCGGTGGCGTACAGCCAGTCGCCGCTTTTGTGAATGACCGCATGGCCATAGAAGTGGCGATTGGCATGGGAGGTGATGGTTTGCAGCAGCGCACCACTGCGCAGGTCGATCAGATAACTCTCAGTGCCTGGGCGACGGGCAACAAACAGCGCAATGGGCAGCGTCGGGTGGTTGATGATGTCGTGACAGCGCTGGCCGACCTGGGTGGCAAACACTTGCTTGCCGTCCAGGCGATAGCCCACAGCGTAGTGCTTGCCGTCCGCATCATCGCGCGCCGAGAGCAGCAGCGGGCTTTTGTCTTTGCTTTTGAACAGCGTCCAGCCACCCAAGGTGAGCGCACTGAGCAGCATGCTGCCAACCGCCAAAGCCTGTCGCCTGAGCATCATCAGTCACCGTCGTTGGCATTGAAGCCCAGTTGGATGCCCAGCGCTTTGGCCAGCTCGCCTTCGTGCAGGCGGTGGACAACGTTGAGGCTGTCATAAATGTCGTTGAGCTGCTGGCGTCCGGCGTCGTCGGCCAGCAGTTCGTTGAAGGTACGCTGGTTGCTGTCGAACAGCTTCAGCGACGCGGCATAGGCGGCATCGATCTTGTCGGCCAACGGCTTCTGCTCGGCAGGCAACAGGCCGCGTAGGCCTTTGTTGTCGACGCCGACCCACACAGTCTGGGCCGCCGCGAGGCTGGCCTCGAGGCTTTGCAGGGACGACTGGCTGCGCCACGCATCGGCCTGGAATGGCTGCGGGATACCCTTGGTCTGGCGACCCATCGGCGTGCCGAGTTTTTTCTTCAGGGTGTCCAGTGCGGTCACCTGGACGCGCAGCAGGTCAGCGATGGCTTCGTGGGAGTCCGCGTAGCGCTGGTTAGGAAACTTGGTCATCTGCGCAAGCATGCCGTCGGTGCTGTTCCAGCTGGCCAGGATTTCTTCGGCCAGGGCCTTCTGACGGTCGCCGATAGCCACCAGCAGCGGGCAGTAACGGGCTTTCTGAGCGTCGTCGGCGATGTCGGTCTTGGCGTCGTAGAGGATGTATTCGTAGGCCGACAGGCCTTGCACGACCACGCTGGACTTGGCCAGGGCCGCGACGTCGATCTGTGGCTGGCTGGCGACCAGTTGTTCGACTTGGCGGCCGACCAGGTTTTTCTTGTCCGGCCAGAACTGCACCTGCCAAGCACGGTTGCCCTCGGCCAGCGGGCCGATCAGCAGCGGTTGCAACTCGGCCCAGGCCTTTTGCGCATGCAGGAAGTCGGCGCGGGCGGTGTCCAGGCTTTCCTTGCCTTGGCAGTAAGCCAGGGCGCTGACGGCCAGTTGGCGGTCGGCTTCAACCCAACGGCTGTACGTCGGCAAAATCACTTGCTTGGCGATAGCCGCCGAGGTCACTGCTTGCGGGTCTTGCGGTGAGCAAGCGCCGATGGCGAGTGCGGCAAGGCTGGTGAACAACAACTTGGGACGGAACATGTCGAGCTCCCTTCTGTAATTGGGGCAAAGCTTATAAAGAATTCAGGAACGCCAGCAACGCAGCGCGCTGCTCGGCATTGAAAGACAACACATGCTGCTGCGCCGCTTGTGCTTCGCCGCCGTGCCACAGCACGGCTTCGAGCAGGTTGCGCGCGCGGCCGTCATGCAAGAACTGGGTGTGGCCACTCACGGTCTGCGTCAGGCCAATGCCCCACAGCGGCGGCGTGCGCCAGTCGCGGCCACCGGCCTTGAATTCGCTACGGTTGTCGGTCAATCCGTCGCCCATATCGTGTAACAGCAGGTCGCTGTAGGGGCGGATCACTTGGCTGGCCAGTTCAGGTTCGGAGGCAGAGGCGGCCGTGGTGAACGCGGGTGTGTGGCAACCCTGGCAGCCCGCTTGATAGAACAGGTTTTTACCGGCCAGCACTTGCGGCGAGTTGACGTCGCGGCGCACTGGCACCGCCAGGTTGCGCGTGTAGAACAGCACCAGGCGCAGAATGTTGTCGCTGACTTCAGGCTCGCCGTCGGGGCCATTGCCGTTAGGCGCCTGCTTGCAGGCGACTTGAGTATCGGTGCAGTCATCGAACGGTCTCAGGGACGTGGTGAGGCCCATATCACCAGAAAACGCGTGAACATTTTGTTGATTGAGGTTGGGTTGCCCGGCTTTCCAGCCGAAACGCCCCAGCACGGTTTTTTGCTGGGCGTCGTCCCAGACCCAATTGGCGCGGCCGACGATGGCTTCTTTGTCGGCGGTCTTGGGGTCAGTGTTGCGCAGGATATCGGCGTCGCTGATGGCTTCCAGCAGGCCCAGGCCGATCATCGGCGGGGCGATGCGCGCGGAGAAGCGTGTATCCGGATGCATCGGGCCGTAGCCAAGCTGGGTGAATTGCAGGGCCGGCTTGCGTAGTTCGACTACCGTGCCGTCCTTGAAGGTAACGTTGACCGGCGTGTAGTCGACCCGCACCTTGCCTTCGGGCGCAACGCCGGGCACGGCCATGTCTTGCAGTTGCCCGCCGTAGACCGGTTCGGGCACTACGCCGATCTGTTCGATCAGCTTGGCATACGCAGGGCTACTTGGAATGGACAGGCGCACCAGCATCGACACCGCATTCGGTGCGTCGGGCAACGGTGGGTGCCCACGGCCGTCTTTTATATGGCAGTTCTGGCAGGCATTCGTATTGAACAACGGGCCCAGGCCATCACGCGCCGTGGTGGTGGACGGCGCGATCACCCATGGGCTGCGAAAGAAGCTGTTGCCCACGCTGAAATCCAGGCGCCGTGTGGCTGACAAGTTGGCCGAAGGCAGGGAAAACGCGTTCTGGTCGCGCTTGTTCACCGTCGCTGCGCCGCCCGCCCGTGATTCACCGGGCTCGGCCTTGGTGAACCTGGGTGCGTCATCGCAGGCCGTCAGGCTCAAGGACAGCAGTACTGCGGACAGGCGAAAAAACGGACGGAACATCGAAAGCCCTAAGCGAATGCGCAAATTATGGGCGCAAAGTCTAACAGGGCAGGGCGCAATGAATAAGAGCAATTATCGTTTAGTGGCATCCCGATTCATTCCCGCTAGAATGACCGCACATTTTTCTCTGGAGGTGGCCAATGCAGGCTCTCGACGCTTTGCTCAACCGTGTTTCCGTGCCGCGCTTGCTGGAACCGGCCCCGACCCAGGAGCAGCGCGACGTGCTGTTCGCCGCCGCCATGCGGGCGCCCGACCACGGGCAGTTGCGCCCTTGGCGTTTCCTGACGGTGGAAGGCGCCGCCCGCGAGCAAATGGGCACGTTGCTGGCTGAGGCGGCGCGCCTGCAAGACGCTGAAGCGCCGCAAGCCGCCATCGACAAAGCCCAGAATGGCCCGCTGCGTGCGCCGTTGGTGGTGGTGGTGATTGCCCACTTGCAGGAACATTTCAAGGTGCCGAAGTCCGAGCAACTGCTGGCTGCGGCCTGCGCTGCCCATGGGATCCTGTTGGCGGCCTACGCCCAGGGAATTGGTGCGGTGTGGCGCACTGGCGAATTGTCCTACTCGGCGCACGTTGCTAAAGGCCTGGGGCTGACGGCGGATGAGGAAGTGATTGGTTTCCTGTATCTGGGTACGCCGCAAAATCCGCCGCGTACTGCGCCGAAAGAGGATGTGGCGGCGTTTGTTCAAGCCTGGCCCGGTCGTTAAGTCGCTGCGAATCTGCTTTATGTGGGAGCTGGCTTGCCTGCGATGGCGGTGGGTCAGTCAATGATGTGTTGCTGATGCACCGCCATCGCAGGCAAGCCCGCTCCCACAGAGGGCGTCTTTGAATTTGGCTCGAATGCAGGGGCGCCACTCAGCGCTATGTTCGAAACATCGGCGTCATAAATCAATTCATGCGCGCTAGGTGAATGCCTACAGGCAGCGTTATGTGGGGGGGGTAAGCCGTTCCGGGCGTGACCAGATCCACAGGTTGCCCAGGCTCATGCCGGCAATCGCCAGGTAGATCGGCCAGCCGTGGTCGAGTATCGCCAGCATCAGAATCGCGCAGAGCAGCATGCTCACGGTGGCGCTGACCTTGGCCCGCCGCGTGATGATCTTGCCGTTGCGCCAGTTGGACAGGATCGGCCCGAACAGCCGGTGGTTTTCCAGCCAGGCGCTAAGGCGCGGTGAACTTTTGGTGGCGGCCCAGGCGGCCAACAGGATGAACTCGGTGGTGGGCAAACCCGGGATGACGATCGCCACCAATCCGATGCCCAGGCTGACGTAGGCCAGCAGGCCAAAGAGGATCTGCGCGATTTTCGAGGTGGATTGGGGTTTGCGGGTCATGGATTCGTGCAAGTGAGGGCAGCAAAAAAATCAGATTTGAACTGGGCCAAAATGTGGGAGCGGGCTTGCTCGCGAAAGCAGAGTGACAGTCACCTGATACGTGGCTGATACACCGTATTCGCGAGTAAGCCCGCTCCCTCAATCCAGGAATCAGGCCAGTTCAGGGGCGCTAGCGTACGCCTGTTCCAGCAAGATGGTGAAGCGTACAAACGCGTCGACCGCGCCTTTTTCCACTGCGGCTTCCTCTTCGGCGCTGAACTCCAAGGCGTCGAGGGTGCGGGTGAAGCGCTTCCAGCCTTCGGCACGACCGCCGGCCGGTTCACCCAAGTGGCGGGCACCGAAGGTTTCGCTCAGGCCCAGGCCCACGGCGCGCTTGATCAGGAACGCAGCGCCCAGCTTGGAGCCCTCGGAAACGAACAGCCAGCCGAGGGCTTCGGCCTTGCTCGGGTTCTTCACGGCGCCAGCCACCGGCGCAGGCACTTCGGTGTCCAGGTCGGCCAGGTCCTGCTTGGCGGCGTCGGCACGGCAGCGCTCCGCCAGGTCCGGCACGATCTTGATCAGTTCGGCATCGTTGTAAAGGGCCACCAATTCCGACTGGAACAGATACTGCGCCACCACGAAACGCGCGAAGTTGGCCTGGGTCTCGAACGGCGCGTGGGCTTTGACCAATGCGTCGAGCTTGGTGTGCGGCTCGTTCGTGATCTGGTTCAGGCGCTGGGAGCGCAGGCTTGGACGTTCTGCGGTAGGAGAAGCGGTCATGAATAAGTCCTTGAGAAGGGGAGCGCCTTATTGCTCTTAAAGAGAGCGGTTATCAACTAGACGAACAAGAAGACGCGGCACAGTAAAAAATCCTCACCCCGGCGATGAAATTTCGACGAGGTGAGTGGTGCGGGTCAGATGTCCCAGACCACGTTGATCGCAACGTTGCGACCCGGCTGGGTCAGGCGGTCGAGGTTGGCGGGCGAGGTCACACCGGCCTCGCCGACGCCGTCGTAGCTGCGCACGTCATCCCAGTTCCAGTACTTCTTGTCGGTCAGGTTGTAAAGACCACCGTTGAGGGTCACGTCGTGGGTGACCTTATAGAAGGCGGTCAGGTCGACAATGCCGAAGCCTGGGGTCTTGAAGGGGCCAGTGGTGCTGCCGTCAGGCGCATGGAAGGTGGTGCTGTCGACGCGATTCTGTTTTTTCACCAGGGTCCAGCTCAGCAGGCCACCGTAGTTGTCCTGGTCGTAGCCTAGGCCGAATACGCCCTTGAGCGGGTTGACGCTGTTGAGCGCCTCGCCATTATCGTCGTTGCGGCCATAGGTGTAGCCAACCGAACCCTGGGTGTACATGCCTTGCGGTGCGCCAAACGCGTCAAGGTTCAGGCGCCCTTTGGCTTCGATCCCCTTGATGGTGGCGTGCTTGATGTTGTTGGCTTCGAATTGCTGTGAGGTGCTGCCGGCGACGGAGGCGTCCTCGTCGATAAAATCGCGGTATTTGTTGTAGAACACGGCGATATCAAACGAACCGGAATCGAAGTTGCCACGAATCCCGGTTTCCACGCCCTTGCTGCTTTCCGGCTTGAGGTCCGGGTTGGGCTCGACGGTGTAGCCCTGCTGCAGGTTTTCGAAGCGGCCGTACAAGGCTTTGGCAGACGGTGTGCGGAAGCCTTCAGCGTATTGACCAAACCAGGTGTAGTGATCGGTCAGCGCGTAGGTCAGGCCGAATTTGGGCGTCACACGGTGCCAGGTTTTTTCCTTGTCACTGTGGGCGTAGATCCGCGTCGGGTCGACGGTGTTGAGGAACGCTTCAGTTAACTTGGGCTTGAGTTGGGTGTAGTCATAGCGCACCGCGGGCAGGAAGGTCCACTTGTCCCAAGTGATCTGGTCCTGCGCGAACAGCGAGTAAGTGTTGATAGTCGGGTCCGGGAAGTCGCTGGCTTTTTTCACGCTGTCGCTGGCCATCGGGCTGGGTGCGCCGATGGCCGTGCAACCGCTGCCGACCGCCAGGCAGGTGGCGGCGCCTTCGCGGGAGCCGGTGACTTTCTGTTGTTTGAGGGTGGTGCCATAGGTGAGTTGGTGATCGGTTTCACCCAGGCTGAAGGTCTTATCCAGCTGTGCGTCGAACACCCACTGTTTTTCTTCATAAAGGGTTTCGCGGGTGCGCAATACACGCCGTGATGGCTGGTAGATCTCGGCGGTGGTCTGGTCGGTCTTGGCGATCTGGTAGTTGAGGCTGGTCTTGATGTGATCGGCAATCGGCGATTCGAGGGCGAAGCGGTTTTCGATACCGAAACGTTCACGGGTGATGGTGTCGTTGCCCGACCGCGCCCGGTAGAAGTTGAAGCCGCGCCCGCCTGTGAACGGGCCGCCCACGGCATTCTTGAGGTTGACGTCGCGATCGTCCTTGAACTTCTCGTAAGTCAGGTCCAGTCGGTTGTCATCGCCATAATTCCAACCCAGCTTGGCCAGCACGTTAGTGGTGCGCGCATCCTCGGGGTTGGCACCGGTACGCGCCAGGCCCGTGGCGTTGTTGCCGTCGTAGGATTCCATTTCGTGACCATTACGCTGGCTCAGGTGCAGCAAGCCGTCGAAGTCCTGTACGCGCCCGGCGACGGTGGCGGAGGTCAACCAGCTCTCGTCGGCGGAGCTGTAGCCGGTCTTCAGGCGGGCGCCGACGTCCTGGCCGGGCTTGATGATGTCATCCGGGTCGAGGGTGAAATAGCTGACGGCGCCACCAATGGCGCTGCTGCCATACAGGGCCGAGGCCGGGCCGCGCAGGATTTCCACGCGCTTGACGATTTCCGGGTCCACGTAATTGCGGCGGGTCTTGGCGTAAGGGCCGTTGAAGAAATTGTCCGGCACTTCCACGCCATCCACCTGTGTGAGGATGCGGTCGCCGTCAATGCCACGAATGTTGTAGCCCGAGTTGCTCGCCCGGCCGCCGGCGCCGCCCACTGAGACGTTGGGCTCGTAACGCACCAGCTCGCGAAGGGTGTTCACGTTCTGGCGGTCCAGCTCCTCACGTTCATACACGCTGACGCTGCTCGGCACGCTATTTACATCCTGCTCGTTACGGGTGGCGCTGATAGTCACCTGCTGCAGGTTGAGGGTGCTCCCCGCTGCGCGCTTTTCCAGGACGATGTTGTTGTTGCCCAGTTTGCGGTAGCTCAAGTTGGTCCCCACCAACAGCCGATCCAGGGCTTTTTCCGGCGACAACGGGCCGCGTGCGCCAGGGGACGATACGCCCTGGCCGAGTTCCGCTGGCAGGCCGACTTGCCAACCGGTTACGGCGGTAAAGGCGTTGAGTGCCGAGACCAGCGGCTGCTGCTCGATGCTGAAGGTGTAGTTGCCATGGCTGCGCGGCGCAGGTTCGGCAGCAGCGGCCGTCATCACTGGCGCAGCGGCCAGTAGGATAGCCGCTGTCAGCAAGGACAGGACGGGCGAGGAGGACCGGCGGTTGAAACAAGAGGACATCGAGAGCGCTCCGGGATACGAATCTTATAGTTGCGAACTGAGACAAATAGGAATCAGTTGCATTGGCTAAGACGAGACGTACCACCGACAGCTATCGAGTAAAAATAATTCTCATTTAGTTCAAGATCACCAGCGCCGGGTATTCCGACAGCTTGGCCGAGGTGATGTGAGCCAGTGAACGCACGACGTCCAGGGGCTGGTCGAGGCGGTAATTGCCGGTGACGGCGACGCTGGCGAGCCGGTCGTTGGTGTTGACGATCCAGCCGGGGTAATAGCGGCGCAGTTCGGCGAGCACTTCGCTCATCGGACAGTTTTCGAAGATCAGCCGGCCTTGTACCCAGGCCAGGTCTTTGTTGGCGTCCAGCTTGGCAGGCTGGCCGAAGCCGTTGGGCCCGATGCGGATACTTTCACCGGCGCTCAGGCGCACGCGGGCATCGTCGAAGGTATTGCTCAGGTCGACATCGCCGCGCTGCACTTGCACTTGGGCTTCACCGTTGAGGTAGCGCACGGCGAAAGTGGTGTCGCGTACGCTGGCACGTACGGGGCCGGCGTCGATTTCCAGGGGCAGGCCATGACTGGGCACGACGTCGAAAAACGCCTCGCCCTGATACAGGCGGGCGATGCGCTGGTGGCCCTGGATGCTGCTGGAAAACGCCGAGTTGGTGTTGAGCAACACCTTCGAACCGTCGTCCAATTGCAGGCGCTGGCGTTCGCCCACCACGGTGAGGTGGTCAGCTTGCAGACGTACCGGCAGGTCGCTGAAGCTGAACAGGCCGATCAACAGCACGGCGGCGGTGGCCAACGGTTTCCAATGCGGTTTGACCCGGCGCCAGGCGCTGGGCTTGCGTGGCACGGCCAGGGCAACGGCGGCGCTGTGTACCGGCGCGCCACCCCAGGCTGCCTGGGCCTTACCGAAGGCGCGGACGTGAGCCGGGTCACGCGTCAGCCAGGCTTCAAATTCGGCCTGCTGCCCGGGCTGCGGGCACTGCAAGGCGATCAGCCAGTCGAGGGCTTGGTCCATAGCCGTGTCTTGCAACACCTCATGAGCCAGCTCATGTGGCCGCAGTTTATTCGGGTCCGTCACGGTGTTCCTCGGGTCTTCGCCACGTTCTATTCAACTTTCGCACAGCCTGTGCCGACGCTTCTGTCGGGTGAAGCTTAAGGCCGATCCAGCCGTTCAGCCACACCTACACAGATGGCCATGATCAATTTCAGTTCCTTTTGCACGGTGCTCAAGGACACGTGCAACTGATCAGCAATCTGCTGGTAGCTGCAACCATGCAGGCGGCTGAGGATGAAAATCTGCTGCTGACGGGCGCTCAACTGGCCCAGGCTGACGCTCAGGGCCTCAAGCATTTGCTCGGCCTGGGTGGCGTCCTCGGGTGTACTGATAGGGGCGGCGACGCTTTGCAGAACGTCCAGCGGGACATCTTCCTGCAACGTGCGTGCCTGGATCCGACGCGCGCGCAGGTGATCCAGCGCCAGGTTGCGCGCCGTCTGATAGACAAAAGGTTCAAGGTGATCGATCGGCCGCTCGCTCAGGGCCCGGGTGACGCGCAGGTAGGTTTCCTGCAACAGGTCCTCGGCGGTGCTGTGGTTATTCACCATCCGCTGCAAGGTGCGAAGCAGAATCACCCGTTGGGTGAGAAAGACTTGGTTGAAGCGAGATTGGCTCACAGTGATACCAGACCGATATTCAGTTAATGATAATGCTTATCATCAACTTAAATGGCAAGGGGCACTTTGAGCGGTTTGGCACAGGAAAGTTGTGGGAGCGAGCAAGCCCGCTCCCACTGGATTACTCGGCGTTGCACAGCGCCAGGCAGTTATCCAGCATACGGTTGGAGAAGCCCCACTCGTTGTCGTACCACGCCAGCACTTTCAGCAACTTGCCACTGACCTTGGTGTGATTGGCATCGAAGATCGACGACAGCGGGTTGTGGTTGAAGTCACTGGAAACCAGCGGCAGGGTGTTGTAGCCGAGGATCTTCGAGTGCTGGCTGGCTTCTTTGAGCAGCGCGTTGACCTGTTCGGCAGTGGCTTCTTTCTTCAGCTGTACGGTGAGGTCCACCAGCGACACGTTGATCACCGGCACCCGCACGGCCATGCCGGTCAGTTTGCCCGCCAGTTCCGGCAGCACCAGGCCGACCGCTTCAGCCGCGCCGGTCTTGCTCGGGATCATGTTCTGAGTGGCCGACCGCGCGCGGTACGGGTCGGTGTGGTAGACGTCGGTGAGGTTCTGGTCGTTGGTGTAGGCGTGAATCGTGGTCATCAGGCCGCTTTCGATACCCAGCTCGCGGTGCAGTACTTGGGCCACAGGCGCCAGGCAGTTGGTGGTGCACGAGGCGTTGGAGATGATCTGGTGGGATTGACGCAAAATGTCATGGTTCACGCCGTAGACCACGGTGGCGTCCGCGCCCTTGGCCGGTGCAGAGATGATCACCTTGCGCGCGCCAGCGGTAATATGGGCGGCAGCCTTGTCACGGTCAGTGAATAGACCGGTGCATTCGAACACCACGTCGATCTTGTGTGCAGCCCATGGCAGGTCGGCCGGGTTGCGAATGGCACTGACGGCAATCCGGTCACCATTGACGGTCAGGCTTTCCTGATCGTGTGCGACCTCTGCTTCGAAAGTGCCATGCACGGTGTCGTATTTGAGCAGGTGGGCGTTGATCGAACTGTCGCCCAGATCGTTGATGGCGACGATCTGCAAATCCTGGCGGTAGCCTTGGGTATACAGTGCGCGCAGGACATTACGGCCGATACGGCCAAAACCATTGATTGCGATACGAAGAGTCATTGGAGAGTGCCTGTCGTCGATTTGTTGTAAGAATTACAAGATTATTCGCATAAAAATAGAAAACAAGCCTTTTTAGTGGCAATATTTTGTTCAATCTACAACGAGTGACCTGAATCAACTGGTCCGATGATCCAAATGCCTACCTGCCATCCCATGCGCTGCGGGCGTTTGATCAACCCAGGAACGAGGGTCGCCATATCCGTTAGCCTGGAGTTCTACACATGCATCCCCGCGTTCTTGAGGTCACCGAACGGCTTATCGCCCGCAGCCGCGCCACTCGCGAGGCTTACCTTGCGCTCATTCGCGGTGCAGCCATCGACGGTCCGATGCGCGGTAAGCTGCAATGCGCCAACTTCGCCCACGGCGTGGCCGGTTGCGGCACTGAAGATAAAAATAGCCTGCGTATGATGAATGCCGCCAACGTGGCAATTGTTTCGGCATATAACGACATGCTCTCGGCGCATCAGCCGTACGAACACTTCCCGGAACAGATCAAGAAAGCCCTGCGCGAAGTCGGTTCGGTCGGCCAGTTCGCCGGTGGCACCCCCGCCATGTGCGACGGCGTGACCCAAGGCGAGCCCGGTATGGAGCTGAGCCTGCTCAGCCGTGAAGTGATTGCCATGTCCACGGCGGTAGCGCTGTCCCACAACATGTTTGACGCGGCGCTGATGCTCGGCATCTGCGACAAGATCGTCCCCGGCTTGATGATGGGCGCACTGCGCTACGGCCACCTGCCGATGATCTTCGTCCCGGGCGGCCCGATGCCGTCGGGCATCTCCAACAAACAGAAAGCCGATGTTCGCCAGCGCTATGCCGAAGGCAAGGCGACCCGCGAAGAGCTGCTGGAGTCGGAGATGAAGTCCTACCACAGCCCTGGCACCTGCACCTTCTACGGCACTGCCAACACCAACCAATTGCTGATGGAAGTGATGGGCCTGCACTTGCCGGGCGCCTCGTTCGTCAACCCGTACACGCCGCTGCGTGACGCCCTGACCCGCGAAGCCGCGCACCAGGTCACGCGCCTGACCAAGGCCAACGGTAGCTTCACGCCGATCGGCGAGATCGTCGACGAGAAGTCCATCGTCAACTCCATCGTTGCCCTCAACGCCACCGGCGGTTCCACCAACCACACGCTGCACATGCCGGCTATCGCCATGTCGGCGGGCATTATTCTCACCTGGCAGGACATGGCCGACCTCTCCGAGGTGGTGCCGACCCTGTCTCACGTGTATCCGAACGGCAAGGCGGACATCAACCACTTCCAGGCGGCGGGCGGCATGTCGTTCCTGATCCGTGAACTGCTTGAAGCCGGCCTGCTCCATGAAGACGTCAACACCGTGGCTGGCAAGGGCCTGAGCCGTTATATCCAGGAACCGTTCCTGGTGGATGGCGAGCTGGTCTGGCGCGACGGTCCGATCGAAAGCCTCGACGAAACCATCCTGCGCCCCGTGGCCCGTGCATTCTCGCCGGAAGGTGGTTTGCGTGTGATGGAAGGCAACCTCGGCCGCGGTGTGATGAAAGTCTCTGCTGTAGCCCCAGAGCACCAGATCGTCGAAGCGCCGGCGGTGGTGTTCCAGGATCAGCAGGACCTGGCCGATGCGTTCAAGGCCGGTCAGTTGGAAAAAGATTTCGTCGCGGTAATGCGCTTCCAGGGCCCGCGCTCCAACGGCATGCCCGAGCTGCACAAGATGACGCCGTTCCTGGGTGTACTGCAGGACCGTGGTTTCAAGGTGGCATTGGTGACAGACGGGCGTATGTCCGGCGCGTCGGGTAAGATTCCCGCCGCGATTCACGTCAACCCCGAAGCCCAGAGCGGCGGGCCACTGGCGCGGGTGCGCGATGGCGATATCATTCGTGTGGATGGCGTTACCGGCACCTTGGAGCTTAAGGTGGACGCCGAAGCATTTGCAGCGCGCACGCCTGCCACGGGCCTTCTGGGCAATAACGTGGGGGCCGGTCGTGAGCTGTTTGCATTTATGCGCTTGGCCGCAAGCTCCGCAGAGCAGGGCGCCAGCGCCTTTACCTCTGCCCTGGAGACGCTTAAGTGAAGCTAGCGCTGGTCGGTGATATCGGTGGAACCAACGCGCGTTTCGCGTTGTGGCGGGACCAGGCGTTGCATTCGATCCGCGTGCATGCCACGGCGGATCATTCCAGCCCCGAAGAGGCGATCAAGGTTTATCTCAAGGAAGAAGGCCTGGAAATCGGTGACGTCGGTGCGGTGTGCCTGTCGGTGGCCGGGCCGGTGAGTGGGGATGAATTTAAATTCACCAACAATCACTGGCGCCTGAGCAAGACCGCTTTCTGTAAAGCCTTGCAGGTGGATGAGCTGCTACTGGTCAACGACTTCTCGGCCATGGCCTTGGGCATGACGCGCTTGCAGCCCGACGAGTTTCGTGTGGTCTGCGAAGGCACGCCGGAGCCGTTGCGCCCGGCGGTGGTGATTGGTCCTGGCACCGGCCTGGGTGTTGGCACATTGCTGGATTTGGGCGGCGGGCGTTTCGCCGCATTGCCGGGCGAGGGCGGCCATGTCGACCTGCCTTTGAGCAGCCCGCGGGAAACCCAGTTGTGGCAGCACATCTACAACGAGATCGGCCACGTCAGCGCCGAAACCGCCTTGAGCGGAGGCGGCTTGCCGCGCCTGTATCGAGCGATTTGTGCAGTGGACGGGCACCCTCCGGTGCTGGACACGCCCGAAGCCATCACGGCGGCAGGCCTGGCCGGCGACCCGGTGGCGATGGAAGTGTTAGACCAGTTCAGCATCTGGCTGGGCCGAGTAGCCGGCAACAACGTGCTGACCACCGGCGGGCGCGGTGGCGTGTACATCGTGGGCGGCGTGATACCGAGGTTTGCCGACTTCTTTATCAGCAGCGGTTTCGCCAAGAGCTTCGCGGACAAAGGCTGCATGAGCGACTACTTCAAGGGCATTCCGGTGTGGTTGGTGACAGCCCCGTATTCTGGATTGACCGGGGCTGGCGTGGCTTTGGAGCAGGCGTTTGCGTAGGCCGTGATGGCCTCATTGCGAGCAAGTCGAAGGGGCCCTTGAGAGCAACAAATGACTTAAGCTTGGCCATAACAACAAGGAGGACCCCGTGAGCGTAATCAGTAAATCCATTCTCCTCGTCGACGACGACCAGGAAATCCGCGAGTTGCTGCAGACCTACCTCAGTCGCGCCGGTTTCCAGGTGCGTGGCGTGCCGGATGGCGCGGGGTTCCGCCAGGCGATGAACGAGGCGCCGTGCGACCTGGTCATCCTTGATGTGATGTTGCCGGACGAAGACGGTTTCAGCCTCTGCCGCTGGATCCGCCAGCACCCGCGCCAGGCGCAGGTGCCGATCATCATGCTCACTGCCAGCTCTGACGAAGCCGACCGCGTGATCGGCCTGGAGCTGGGAGCCGATGACTACATCGGCAAACCCTTCAGCCCCCGTGAGCTGCAGGCGCGGATCAAAGCGCTATTGCGCCGTTGCCAGTTTGGCCAGGAACGCAGCGTAGGCGGCGATGTGCTGGTGTTTGATGAGTGGCGCCTGGACATGATCAGCCACCGGCTGTTTCATGTGGATGGCGAAGAAGTGATCCTCTCCGGTGCCGACTTTGCCCTGCTCAAATTGTTTCTCGACCACCCCCAACAGATCCTCGACCGTGACACCATCGGCAACGCCACCCGTGGTCGCGACTTGATGCCGCTGGACCGTATCGTCGACATGGCTGTCAGCCGCCTGCGCCAACGCCTGCGCGATACCGAAAAACCCCCGAGGCTGATCCGCACCGTGCGCGGCAGCGGTTATCAACTGGCAGCCAGCGTGGTTGCCGGCAATGCCCACTGAACATGTGACCGAGCGCCGCCGCCGTTTCCCGGTGCCGCGCTCGCTGCTGGGGCGCATGCTGCTACTGACGCTGCTGGCAGTGTTGTTTGCCCAGGCGCTGTCCAGCGTTATCTGGGTGTCGCAGTTGCGTGCCACCCAGCTCGAGGGCCTGGTCACCAGTGCCCGCAGCCTGGCGCATTCGATGACCGCCAGCGTGAGCTACTTCCGTTCGTTGCCGGTGGCGTACCGCCCGTTGGTCCTGGATCAATTGCGCAGCATGGGCGGCACCCGTTTCGTGGTCACCCTCAACGACCGACCGCTGGACATGGAGGTCTTGCCGCAGACCCCGCGCAAGGAGGCCGTGCTGGTGGCCGTGGATGAAGTGCTGCGCCAGACCCTCGGTGCCGACGTGCACATCTCGGTGGAGTTCGTCAGCACCGAAGACCTGCGCATCTTCAACGCCGGCCTGAAACTCGACGAATTGCCGCGCTCCTGGGCGCATTACGCGTTGACCCTGGAACCGGTGAATCCGCCCGTGTTGGTGACCCAGATCCAACTCGCCCCGGGCGAATGGCTGTACATCGCTTCGCTGCTGCCCGAGCCCTACACCAGCCTTGAAGAACAAGGCCTGCCGTCCCAGCAAGTGTGGTTTATCGTGCTGACCAGCGGTTTCCTGCTGCTGTTTATCGGCTTGTTGGTGCACTGGCAGAGTCGGCCCCTCAAACGCCTGGCGAGGGCGGCGCGGGATATGTCCTTGGGGGCTGACGTAGAGCCGGTAGCCGAAGGCGGCGGCAGCGAAGTGGTGGAAGTGGGCCGTGCGTTCAACGCGATGCGCGAACGTATCAGCCGCTACCTGACCGAGCGCAGCCAGTTGTTCAGCGCCATTTCCCATGATTTGCGCACACCGATTACCCGTCTGCGCCTGCGCGTGGAACTGCTTGAGGACGAAAACCTGCAAACCAAATTCGGCCGCGATCTTGATGAATTAGAGTTGCTGGTGAAAGGCGCGCTGCAATGCGTGAAAGACACCGATATTCACGAAAATATCGAGCCGGTGGACCTGAACCACGTGCTCGACTGCCTGGTGGAACCGTACCTGGCGCCGAACGGCAATGGCCGCGTCACCCAGCATGGCCGCGCACTCACCCCTTATCCCGGCAAGCCGCTGGCGCTCAAACGTTGCATCGGCAACCTGATCGACAACGCGTTGAAATACGGGCAGAACGCGCATTTGCACATCGAGGATGATGGCTCGGAGTTCGTCCTGCACGTGGATGACGAGGGGCCAGGGGTTCCGGAGCAGCGGCTGGAGCAAGTGTTTGAACCGCACTTTCGTCTGGCCGGGCACCAGCAGGGTTATGGCTTGGGATTAGGGATTGCGCGCAATATTGCCCACAGCCATGGCGGTGAAGTCAGTTTGCAGAACCTGCGTGAGGGCGGGTTGCGCGTGACTCTTCAACTGCCTCGCGGCCTCGACTGAATAAACGCGGATCCCACACGTTGATCTCCATCCGGTCAGATGCTTTGGCGCAATCTAGCCAAATCCCTCAACGGCGGCGCCCCAAACAACCGGCTGTATTCGCGGCTGAACTGTGACGCGCTCTCATACCCCACGCGATATCCCGCCGCCGACGCCTCGAGCCCCTCGGCAATCATCAACCGCCGCGCTTCCTGCAAGCGCAACTGTTTCTGGTATTGCAACGGGCTCATGGCTGTAATTGCCTTGAAGCGGTGGTGCAAGGTCGAGACGCTCAGGTTCACTTCCCTGGCCAAGTCATCGATGCGCAGCGGTTGCTCGTAGTTGCTGTTCAACCACTTGATCGCCTGGCTCACTCGGTGGCTCTGGCTGTTGGCCACGGCAATTTCATACAACCGATAGCCCTGCGGACCCCGTAACAGGCGATAAAGAATTTCCCGATTGATCAGCGGCGCAAGCATGGCGATGTCTTTGGGCGTATCCAGCAACCGCGCCAGGCGCAGCACCGCGTCGAGTAACTGGTTGTCGATGCGGTCGACGTACATGCCGCGGGAGGTCGGGCGCGACGGCACACCCATCGGGCCGGCTTGCGCGATCAGCGCAGTGAGTTGGGCCGGGTCGATGTTGATCCTGATCGACAGGTTGGGGTCTTGCGGCGTGGCCTCCATGATCCGGCCAGCCACCGGCATCGCTACCGAGAACACCAGGTAATTGAGCGGGTCGTAGGCGAACACTTCATCCGCGAGGCGTACTTCCTTGCTGCCGCTGGCCAGAATGCACAGGGCCGGCTCCACCAGTACCGGCATGAAGTCGCGCGGTGCATTGTGGCGGTTCAGGTACAGCGAGGTGATTGCCGTACCGTATGAGCCGTCTTCCCAGGTATGCCGCTGCACAATGCTCGCCAGTTCGGCGCGCTGCTTTTCCATCTCGGCATCGAGGGGGAGGGATCGGGGTTCGGGCGACGGCATGGGGCGTCCTCTACAGGCTACTTCGATGGGATCAGCTTAGCGGCGGCTGTGCAAACAGTGTTACGTCGATTCTGCACAATCCTTGCCTGATCCTGCGACACACCGTGAATCAGGCAATCGTGGGGACTGTCATCTCCCTGAAACAAGGCGGTTGCCCTTGGAATAAATGCCGGGGCCAAACGTCCTATCTGCGCTTCTCGCAGAATTGTGCAATAAGCCAGCAGGAATCGACTAACCGCGCCCGCACCTGCGCCGTTATCGTTGATCCTGTGGCAACACGCCCCCACAGTGCTTGCCGAGCATCACTTCTCAACGGGAGAGTCGAACATGTCCACCCCCATTCCCGCGAGCCATATGGCCTTTATCCGCGCCCGCACCGGGTGCAGCACCGAACTCGGTGCACGCTTGAGCAGTTTGATCGAACCGGGCCGCCAGGCTCAGGGTTGCCTGCAATTCTCGTTGCAGCGTTCCCAGGTCGACCCCGATGTCTGGCTGGTCTCGGGCTTCTGGAGCAGCGAGCAGGCGATGAGCGCCTACTTCAATTCTCCGGCCCTGATGATTTTTACCGAGTTGTTGAACGACAGGGTGGTTCGCAGCATGGACTTCCAGACCTTTACCGATGCCTCAGCCGCCAATGCCTATGGAGAGTACCTGCAACTCGCCGGTTAGGGTTTAGAATGGCCGACTTTCCATTGGCCAGGACCTGCAACATGGCACGTAAACAATTTGCTCACCACGAAGCCGTTTCCGCCGTCGTACCCGGAGAAGGTGGCTACAGCGCCGCCGTTGCCGTCAAGGCACTCGATGGCATGGGCGCACCTCGGTTTCACAAGATCCTTGATGGACAGACGTTCAAGACGGCTTCCGATGCTGATGATGCGGCCACTGTGCAATTGGAGCGATTGGTCGATGTCGATGAAGACGGTCAGCAGAGTTGGGCAACTGCCGAAAACTAGAGCGCGCTGCCGCTCTCACATTTAGACCGCAGTCCAATCAGGGTTTTGTGGCACCAGGGCGATACATCTTGAACAGCGCCTCCGGCCCTAGCTGGAAGTAATCTGCCGGCCCGCCGCCACGCAAAATCGGCTCGGCGGCGGCGGTGTCATAGATGCCATCCTTGAGCAGCCACTTGGCGATATGCACCGCGACCACCTCGCCCAGCACCAGCCAGCTCGGCACCAGCGCCTTGTCGGCACGTTGCAGTTGGATGATTTGCGTCACCTTGCACTCGAACGACACCGGGCTCTCGCCCACCCGTGGTACGCCAACGATCTTCGAAGCCACCGGCGTCAAGCCGGACAACTCGAATTCGTTTACCTCTGGCGATACGGCGGCGCAGCTCTGGTTCATCTGCTCGGCCAGCGGGCGGGTCGCTAGGTTCCACACAAACTCGCCGGTCTGCTCGATGTTGTTCAGGCTGTCTTTGCGCCCGACGCTGGAAAACCCAATGATCGGCGGAATGTAGTTGAACGCATTGAAGAAGCTGTAGGGCGCCAGGTTCAGGCGGCCTGCGCTGTCGTGCGACGAGATCCAGCCGATTGGCCGTGGACCAACGATGGCATTGAACGGATCATGGGGCAGGCCGTGGCCGTTGGCGGGTTCGTAGAAATGGATATCGTCGGACATGGCCGGTTCCAAGCTCAGTTCTGGGGCACGCATCATAACCAATTGTGCGGGCTTGCTCGCGAATGCAGTGGATCAGTCGCTCTATTCGGTGACTGACACTCCGCATTCGCGAGCAAGCCCGCACACATTCTTTACCGAGTCAGACCCTTAATCCGTGGTGATGCGCGAGTGTTTGCGGGTGTCTCTCATGGTCAAGTAGACCACCAGCGACACTGCAATACACGCTGTCACATACCAGTAGTAACCGGTTTCCATGCCGATGCTCTTGAACCACAGTGCGATGTATTCAGCGGTACCGCCGAAGATCGACACGGTCAGTGCATAAGGCAGGCCCACACCCAGTGCGCGGATTTCAGTCGGGAACAGCTCGGCCTTCACCACGGCGTTGATCGAGGTGTAACCGCTGACGATGATCAGTGCTGCCATGATCAGGAAGAACGCGCCCCACCAGCTCTGGATGGTGTGCAGGGTGGTGAGGATCGGCACGGTGAACAGGGTGCCGAGAATACCGAAGGCGATCAGGATTGGCCGACGGCCGACTTTATCCGACAGCCCGCCGACGATCGGTTGCAGGCACATGAACAGAAACAGCGTCGCCGCCGAGATGGTGGTGGAGTCGGAAATGCTCATGCCGACGGTGTTCACCAGGTATTTCTGCATGTAGGTGGTGTAGGTGTAGAAGGCCAGGGTGCCGCCCATGGTCAGGCCGACCACGGTCATCAGTTCCTTGGGGTGGCGCATCAAGGTGCGCATCGCGCTTTCCTTGGCTTTTTCCTTCTTGGTGAACGACTCGGTTTCTTCCATGCCGCGACGCAGGTACAGCGCGACGACTGCACACAGGGCGCCGATGGCGAACGGGATACGCCAGCCCCACGCGTACAACTGCTCGGTGGTCAGCACTTGTTGCAGCACGATCAGTACCGCCAGGGCGATGAGCTGGCCCGAGATCAGGGTTACGTACTGGAAGCTGGAGTAGAAACCACGACGTTCCTTGGTCGCCATCTCGCTGAGGTAAGTGGCGGAGGTACCGTATTCACCCCCGACCGACAGCCCCTGCAGCAAGCGGGCAAACACCAGCAGGATCGGCGCACCGATACCAATCATTTCATAACCCGGGCTCAGGGCAATCAGCAGCGAGCCGAAGCACATCAAGTAGACCGAGGCCATCAGGGCCTTTTTACGCCCGACTTTGTCGGCGTACAGGCCCATCAGCCAGCCACCGATCGGGCGCATCAGGAAGCCGACGGCGAAGATCGCGGCGGTGTTGAGCAGTTGGGCGGTGGTGTCGCCTTTCGGGAAGAAGGCTTTGGCGAAGTACAGCGAGAAAGCGGCGTAGACGTACCAGTCGTACCACTCGACCATGTTGCCGACCGATCCGCTGAAAATCGATTTGATCCGGCTGGAAGTGGTGCGTGCTTTTGCCGGCGCAGCCGCCGAGCCCAGAGGCAGGGAGTTGGAGTTATCCATTGAAGGATCCTTCATCTAATTGTTTTTGTGGAGCGTGCTTGAGCACTGCCTGGCTTGGGCTATAGCAGGAGCTGTGCCAGGTAGATGAAGGCCCGGAATAGAAGGGTTACAGGTTTTTTTTGAGCGGAAAGTCGCTGATAATTTGCAGGTGATGAGCGGAAATCCGCTTATGGACACCGGCGTCGTCGCAGGCCAGCTCCCCTATTTTGAATGGTGAACACCGTCAACTGTGGGCGCTGGCCTGCCAGCGATGGCGATCAGAAGGTCGCTAGAGAAACATCTCTCGCACCAACCCATGCCGCTGCATCTTCTCATTCAAGGTTCGCCGGGGCAGTTGCAGCTCGGCCAGCACGGCCTTGATATCGCCCTTGTGCCGCGTCAGCGCAGCCTTCAGGCAATGCGCTTCAAACGCCTCCTGCTGCGCCGCCAACGATTGTCCGGCCTCGACGCCTTCCGGCTCCGGCTCGCCAAGGCCCAGTACCTGGCGCTCGGCAACGTTGGCCAATTCACGCACATTGCCCGGCCAGTCATGGCTGAGCAGGCGCCCCAGTTGCGCACCGCTCAGCGGTTCAACGCGGCGGCCCAGGCGTTCGGCGGCACTCTGTGCAAAGTGGTCGAACAGTAACGGGATATCTTCACGGCGCTCACGCAAGGGCGGTAGGCGCAATTGCGCGACGTTCAATCGGTAGGCCAAGTCTTCGCGAAAGCGCCCGGCGCGGGCCTCTTCCAGCAGGTCCGGCTTGGTGGCGGCGATGATGCGCAGATCCACGTGGATACTTTGGTTGGAGCCCAGTCGCTCGAGCTTCTGTTCCTGCAATACGCGCAGCAGTTTCACCTGCTGGGCCAGCGGCATGCTTTCGATTTCATCGAGGAACAGCGTGCCGCCGTGGGCGTATTCCAGTTTGCCGATGCGCTTGCCCTGGGCGCCGGTGAATGCGCCGCTTTCGTGGCCGAACAGCTCGGCCTCGAACAACTGCTCGGGGATCGCCGCGCAGTTGAGTGCCACAAAGGGTTTTTTCGCCCGGGGGCCGAAGTCATGCAGGCAACGGGCAACCCGCTCCTTGCCACTGCCGGTCTCGCCACGGATCAGCACATTGACCGGCAGGCTCGCCAAATCCAGCACCTGGCGGCGTAGGGTTTGCAAACCTCTAGACACGCCTAAAAGGGTCGACTCCAACTGTGCGCGATGATCGGCCTGTTGATGCAGGCGACGGTTTTCCAGGATCAATCCACGCTTGTCCAAGGCGCGGCGCAGGCTGTTGAGCAGGGCGTCGGGGCTGAAGGGTTTTTCCAGGAAGTCGTAGGCACCGTCGCGCATGGCGTCGACGGCCATCGGCACATCGCCGTGGCCGGTCAGCAATATCACCGGCAAATCCGCATCACGGCGCTGCACTTCGGCCAACAGTTCCAGGCCGCTGAGCCCCGGCATACGTACGTCGCTCAGGATCACCCCGGGAAAGTCCTTGGGCAGTTTCGCCAGGCATTCCTCGGCGCGGCTGAACAACTGCACCTCAAACCCAGACAGGCTCAACCACTGCTCGACCGCCTTACGGATACTGGCTTCGTCGTCGACCACAATCACCGCGTTCAACATAGGTCGGGCGTCTCCAGCGCGATAGGCAGGGTCAGGGTGAAAGCCGCGCCGTCGCCACGGTTGGCGGCGATCAGGCGGCCGCCCAGTTCGTGCACGATAGCGTAGGACACTGCCAGCCCCAGGCCGAGCCCGTCACCCACTGGCTTGGTGGTGAAGAACGGGTCGAACACGTTGTTCAGGTGTTCTTCGGCAATCCCGCCGCCGCTGTCGCTGACGGTGAGTTGCCACAGTTGTTCATCGGCGTGCAGGCGGATTTCCAGGCGTTTACGTGGCTTGTCGGCCATGGCGTCGAGCGCGTTGCGCAGCAGGTTGATCAGTACCTGTTCCAGGCGGATTGCATCGCCACGGACCCAGGCGGGGCGTGTCAGGTCCAGCACGACGCCGATGGCTTCATCGCGCAAGCGTGCGTCGAGCAGGTGCAATGACTGATCGACCACGCTGGCCAAGTCCAGGCGTTCACGCAGGCCGCTCGGGCTTTTGCGCGCGAAGGTCTTGAGGTGGCCGGTGAGCGCGGCCATGCGCGTGAGCATGTCGTCCAGCGGCGTAAGCGCCTTGTAGGCGTCGTCGACGCGGCCGTGATCCAGCAGCAGGCGCAAGGTGGCCAACTGCATGCGCTGGGCGGTCAGCGGCTGATTGATTTCATGGGCGAGGGCGGCGGACATTTGCCCCAGTGCCGCCAATTTGGCCGACTGCACCAGGCCATCCTGGGCAGTGCGTAGCGCCTGGGTGCGTTCTTCCACCAGTTGCTCAAGCTCTTCGCGGCTGCGCTGGCGCAGGCGGGCCAGGCGCCAGCGCTGGGTCAGGAACAGCACCAGGAACACCAGCGCCAGCCAGGAACCGGCGGCGGCGAGGCCGGCGTTGCGCTGGTCCTCAAAAGCGGACTGCGGTTTACGCAGCAGGTGCAGGGTCCAGCCTTCGGCCTTCAGCGGCAGGGATTCCCAGATGTAATTGGCGTTACCGTCCGGACCATTGACGCGCATCAAATGGCTGTTTTCGTCAAAGCGTTGCAGCGTCTGGGTGTCCAGCGGCTGCAGGTGTTTTTTGTCGTATTGGCGGGTGGCCTTGAGTTCGGCGAGATCGCTGGCCGACAGCGGCCGCAGGTTGCGATAACGCCAGCCCGGTTGATTGGCGATAAACACGATGCCACGCGCGTCGCTGACCAGCAGCAGGTCATTGCCCTGGGCCCACTCGCGCTCAAGTTCGGGGAACTCAAGCTTGACCACCATGGCGCCGAGAAACTGTTCGTGCTCGTCCACCACGGCGCTGGAGAGAAAGTAACCCGGTATGCCAGTGGTCACGCCGACCGCGTAAAAACGCCCGGTGCCCTGGCTCAGGGTCTGGCTGAAATACGGCCGGAAGGCGTAGTTATGGCCGACATAGCTGCTCGGCAGGCTCCAGTTGCTGGCGGCAACGGCGAGGCCGGTGCGGTCCATCAA
The DNA here is from genome assembly GCF_963970975.1 of Pseudomonas sp. RA_15y_Pfl1_P11. Classification (NCBI taxonomy): domain Bacteria; kingdom Pseudomonadati; phylum Pseudomonadota; class Gammaproteobacteria; order Pseudomonadales; family Pseudomonadaceae; genus Pseudomonas; species Pseudomonas sp. RA_15y_Pfl1_P11. The sequence goes on along the minus strand of NZ_CAXAOY010000005.1, from coordinate 164,517 downwards.
TTCCAGGGTGGACGATTGCGCGGCACCGTTTATGCGTTCGAGCTTGCGGTTCAGTACGTCCTGAGTTTGAGCATCCACCGGCCTTTTCAAGGCATTGATCATCTCCGAATCCAGCGCCAGCACAGCCGGCAGCGCTCGGTAGCGATCGATCAGGGTATGCAGTGAGTTGGCATACAGCGCGAGTTGCTGGTTGGCACGGGCCGCATCCTCCCCCAGAGCCTGGTGTTCGGCATGGCGCGTGGCCAAGGCCGCGGCCAGCACCGCACCGGCGATGATCAGCAAGGAATAGAAGGTCAGGCGCAGGGGGCGAGGGGTCACGATCATACGGTGATGAGCAGGCGCAGAAAGGGAAGTGCACCATAGCATGCGCGACGTTAATGTTGTGGCGAGCGGGGCCGGCTCACGGCAGAGAAATCAGCAGGCAATAAAAAGGCGACTGGGCCATGAGCCGCAGTCGCCTTTGTCCCCGCGAAAGAAGCGCTTACTGCACTTCTACCGCCAGGCTTTCACTGATCTTTTTCTGCCAGATGGCAGGACCGGTGATGTGCACGGATTCGCCCTTGCTGTCCACCGCAACGGTGACCGGCATGTCTTTCACGTCGAACTCGTAGATCGCTTCCATGCCCAGTTCGGCGAAGGCGACAACGCGCGACTTCTTGATGGCTTGCGCCACCAGGTAAGCAGCACCGCCAACGGCCATCAGGTACACGGCTTTGTGGTCCTTGATCGCTTCGATGGCGGTCGGGCCGCGCTCGGATTTGCCGATCATGCCCAGCAGGCCGGTTTGCTCGAGGATTTGACGCGTGAACTTGTCCATCCGCGTCGCGGTGGTCGGGCCAGCCGGGCCAACCACTTCTTCGCGCACCGGATCAACCGGGCCAACGTAGTAGATGAAGCGACCCTTGAGGTCCACTGGCAGGGTTTCGCCCTTGTTCAGCATCTCGACCATGCGCTTGTGCGCCGCATCGCGACCGGTGAGCATCTTACCGTTGAGCAACACGGTCTCGCCCGGCTTCCAGCTCTGCACTTCTTCTGGGGTCAGGGTGTCGAGGTTGACGCGACGGGCCGATGGGCCGGCTTCCCAGACGATTTCCGGGTAGGCGTCCAGCGGTGGCGCTTCCAGCGACGCCGGGCCCGAACCGTCGAGCACAAAGTGTGCGTGACGGGTGGCGGCGCAGTTGGGGATCATGCACACCGGCAGCGAGGCGGCGTGGGTCGGGTAGTCCATGATCTTGACGTCGAGCACCGTGGTCAGGCCACCCAGGCCCTGGGCGCCGATGCCCAGTTGGTTGACCTTCTCGAACAGCTCCAGGCGCATCTCTTCGATACGGTTCTGCGGGCCGCGCTTTTTCAGCTCGTGGATGTCGATGGATTCCATCAACACTTCCTTGGCCATCACGGCGGCTTTTTCGGCGGTACCGCCGATGCCAATGCCGAGCATGCCCGGTGGGCACCAGCCGGCACCCATGGTCGGAACGGTCTTCAAGACCCAGTCGACGATCGAGTCGGACGGGTTGAGCATGGCCATTTTCGACTTGTTCTCGGAACCGCCACCCTTGGCCGCTACGTCCACTTCCACGGTGTTACCCGGGACGATGGAGTAGTGGATGACCGCCGGGGTGTTGTCCTTGGTGTTCTTACGCGCGCCTGCCGGGTCGGCCAGGATGGATGCACGCAGGACGTTTTCCGGCAGGTTGTAGGCGCGACGCACGCCCTCGTTGATCATGTCGTCCAGGCCCATGGTGGCGCCATCCCAACGTACGTCCATGCCCACGCGCACGAACACGGTAACGATACCGGTGTCCTGGCAGATCGGGCGATGGCCGGTGGCGCACATGCGCGAGTTGATCAGGATCTGGGCGATGGAGTCACGGGCCGCTGGCGATTCTTCGCGCAGGTAGGCTTCGTGCATGGCCTGGATGAAATCAACCGGATGGTAGTAGGAAATGAATTGCAGGGCGTCAGCAACGCTCTGAATCAGGTCGTCTTGCTTGATCACGGTCATGAGTCGCGCTCCTCTATAAGGGAACATTCAATAAGGTGGCTTCAGTGGGGTGCATCGGTCGGCTGAAACCACCTTTCCAAGGCACGCCACTGGTGCAGGCGCGACGCTAAAAAGGCGCGGCAGTATAACCCGACACGGTGGCCGATACACCCGACTATGGTCAAACTGTCGCAGGCATGATTCCCTGTGCGCGCCTCTTATGATGGAGTCCTTATATGCCTGAACTGTACGTCGGCGAACGCCATTGGTCGGTATCCACCGGCAGCAACCTGCTGGATGCCCTGAACCAGGCAGGTGTGGCTGTGCCTTACAGTTGCCGCGCTGGGAGTTGCCATGCCTGCCTGGTGCGTTGCCAAGGTGATGTCGAGGACAAGCAGCCCGAGGCCTTGAGCCCGGCGCGACGCCAGGATGGCTGGCGGTTGGCCTGTCAGTGCCAGGTCAGCGGGGATGTGCGGGTCGAGGCGTTTGACCCGACGCGTGAGGGTTTGCCGGCGCAGGTAGTGGGTGCTGATTGGCTGAATCCGAGCGTGCTGCGCCTGCGCCTGCAGTCGGAGCGTGGCCTGCGTTACCGGGCCGGGCAGCACCTGGTGTTGTGGGTGGGGCAGGTGGCACGTCCGTATTCCCTGGCGAGCCTGCCACAGGAAGATCCCTTTCTGGAGTTTCACCTTGACTGCCGCCACCCCGGCGAATTCAGCGATCTTGCCCGGCAGTTGCAGGTTGGCGATCACCTGCGCCTGGGCGAACTGCGTGGCGGTGCGCTGCAATACGACCCCGACTGGCAATCCCGACCGCTGTGGCTGCTGGCCTCCGGCACAGGGTTAGGGCCGTTGTGGGGCGTGTTGCGCGAGGCGCTGCGCCAGGATCACCAGGGCGCTATTCGCGTGATTCACCTGGCCCATGATGCTCAAGGCCATTATCTCGCCGAACCCTTGGCGGCGTTGGCTGCGCAGCATCCCAACCTCACGGTGGAGCTGTGGACGGCGGCCGGGTCGGCACAGGCATTGGCGCAACTGCGGCTTGTTTCGCGGCAAACGCTGGCTCTACTCTGCGGTCACCCCGTCAGCGTCGAGGCCTTTTCCAAGCGCCTGTTCCTGGCGGGACTGCCGCGTAATCAACTGCTGGCCGATGTGTTCCTGCCCCGTGGTTGAGCGTTGAACTCCACCGCCGCGAGATCTGCCATGACTGACGCCCTCCTGCAGCACCGCGAACGCGGGCTGATGATCCTGCAGCTCAATCGTCCCGAGAAGAAAAATGCGCTGACTCGGGCCATGTATACCCAATTGGCCGAGGCGCTCGAGCAGGCCGATGCGGATGTGGATATCCGCTGCGTGCTTATCCAGGGCAGCAGTGAGTGTTTCACTGCGGGCAACGACATCGGCGACTTTCTCGAACAGCCGCCCAGCGACCTCGACAGCCCACCGTTTCATTTCATGAAGAGCCTGCTCAACTGCCGCAAGCCGGTGCTCGCCGCGGTAGCAGGTGCAGCGGTGGGTATCGGTACAACCCTGCTGCTGCATTGCGACCTTGTGTATGTCAGCCGTGATGCACGATTGCGCATGCCGTTCGTCAACCTGGGGCTGTGTCCAGAGTTTGGTTCGAGCCTGATCCTGCCGAGGTTGTTGGGTCACGCCAAGGCGGCTGAGTTATTGCTGCTGGGCGAGGGCTTCAGCGGCGAACAGGCGGCGGCGTGGGGGATTGCCACCGAGGCGTTGGGTAGCGGCGAGGCGGCGTTGGCCAGGGCGCGGGAAATGGCCGAGCGCTTTGAAACATTGGCGCCGGGAGCGGTGCAGGTGACCAAGCAACTCATGAAGAGTGTGGATCGCGAGCAATTGCGGCAGGTGATTGAGGAGGAGGGCGCGTTGTTTACCCAGCGGTTGAGGTCGCCGGAGGCGATTGCTGCGTTGTCGGCTTTCATTTCTCGGCGCTGATGTTGTATTGCTAGGCCATTGAAGCCAATACAAAAACCAATCTGAAATGCAAAAGCCCCGCCATTCACATGGCGGGGCTTTTGTTTTTCAGCGCGTCACTCAGACCATTGGGTCGCCAACGTGCAGAATCTTCATGCCGTTGGTGCCACCGATGGTGTGGTAGCTGTCGCCCTTGGTCAGGATGACCCAGTCGCCTTTCTCCACGACGCCGCGCTTGATCAGCTCGTCGATGGCCGCCTGGCTGACTTCATGCGGTGGCAACGAAGCCGGGTCGAACGGGACGGTGTACACGCCACGGAACATGGCCGCGCGGGCCTGGGTTTCGCGGTGCGGGGAGAACGCATAGATCGGTACCGAGGAACGGATGCGCGACATGATCAGCGGCGTATAGCCACTTTCGGTCAAGGCGATGATCGCCTTCACTCCCGGGAAGTGGTTGGCGGTGTACATGGCCGCCAGGGCGATACTCTGGTCGCAGCTTTCGAACTCTTTGCCAATGCGGTGGCTGGAGGTCTTGCTGGTCGGGTGCTTTTCGGCGCCCAGGCAGATACGCGCCATGGCTTGCACCGCTTCCAGCGGATACGGGCCAGCGGCACTTTCAGCTGAGAGCATCACCGCATCGGTGTAGTCGAGCACGGCGTTGGCTACGTCGGACACTTCGGCGCGGGTCGGCATCGGGTTCTGGATCATCGACTCCATCATCTGGGTCGCTACGATCACCGCTTTGTTGTGGCGGCGCGCGTGCAGGATGATCTTCTTCTGGATACCGATCAGCTCAGCGTCACCGATTTCCACGCCCAGGTCGCCACGCGCAACCATCACCGCGTCGGAAGCCTTGATCAGGCCGTCGAGGGTTTCGTCGTTGGCCACAGCTTCGGCGCGTTCGATCTTCGCCACCAGCCAGGCAGTGCCGCCGGCTTCGTCGCGCAGTTTACGGGCGTATTCCATGTCGGCGGCGTCGCGCGGGAAGGACACCGCGAGGTAGTCCACTTCCATTTCGGCGGCGAGCTTGATGTCGGCCTTGTCTTTTTCCGTCAGGGCCGGCGCCGTCAGGCCACCACCGCGACGGTTGATGCCTTTGTGGTCAGACAGCGGACCACCGATCAACACGACGCAATGCAGTTCAGTCGGGGTCGCGGTTTCGACGCGCATCACCACACGACCGTCGTCCAGCAGCAGTTCGTCACCGACGCCGCAGTCCTTGACCAGGTCCGGGTAGTCGATACCCACGACTTGCTGGTTGCCTTCGGTCAGCGGATGGCTGGTGGAGAATGTGAAGTTGTCACCGATCTTCAGCTCGATCCGCTTGTTGGCGAATTTGGCGATACGGATTTTCGGGCCTTGCAGGTCACCCAGCAGTGCCACGAAGCGGCCGTGCTTGGCGGCCAGGTCACGCACCAGCTTGGCGCGAGCCTTGTGCTCGTCTGGGGTGCCGTGGGAAAAGTTCAGACGGGCAACGTCCAAGCCAGCCAGAATCAGCTGTTCGAGGACTTCCGGCGAGTTGCTGGCCGGGCCAAGGGTGGCGACGATTTTGGTGCGACGGACGGACATGCACAGACTCCTGAGTTCAAGCGCTGAGGAAGGCTACTATGCTCTTTCGTTGTAGTCATTGTTCGTTTGCACTACTTATCGACGATTGACTTGTTTTCGTTGCGGCTGAATACGAACATCCTTGAAGATTTTCGACGATGGGTCGATACACTGCACAAGACAGGAGAACCCTCATGCGAATTTTGCTCATTGCTGCCCTGGCCGTCAGTGTTGTCGGCTGCACCCGTTGGTCGATGGACCACCATTTGAACAATGCCTACCGCGCCTACAAGGTCGGTGATTGTGAGCGTGTCACCCTGGAATTGTCCCAGGTCGACCGTGAAAGTCGTACCCGGCGTTATGTACAGCCGGAGGTCTCGATGTTGCGCGGCCAATGCCTGGAACGGCAAAAGCTGTTTGTCGACGCGGCACAGACTTATCAATTCATCATTAATCAGTACCCGTCGAGTGAGTACGCCTACCGTGCTCGCGCGAGGCTCGACACCTTGCAACAACTTGGGCATTACCCCGGAGCCCGCGTCGCTCAGCCGCGTCCAGCCTCCCTTTGATGATATTCGTCATTTCATAACTGGCCTGCTGCAAGTCTTGAGCTATTCTTTGAATGTTCGTTTGTACAAGTTTCCATTCGAACGAATCAAGGGCCCGGACTCGGCGGCCGTCCATCGGCAACTATTGCCTGTTGTCGCACCGAGATCCAGGGAGAGCGAGCGGTTTTCTCGTACCGAATCACTGGCACGGCCGCAGTTATGGCCATTGGATGGCGATCTCACCATGTTTACCGACCGACGGATTGAGCGGCATCAGCTACCTTACTTTCTGCAAGTGTTTAACCGTCTCACCGATAAGCCCATCGGCTTCTTGGGCAATGTCTCGGAAGATGGGCTGATGTTAATCAGCCAATTGCCCATGATGGTCGACGTGGACTTCGAGCTGCGCTTGAAGATTCCCAGTGCTGACGGCACCTTCCATCCAATCGATCTGACGGCAACCTGCCTGTGGAGCCACGAGGATATCAACCCGCAGCAGTACGATTCAGGTTTCAGCGTGCGCCACGCTCCCGAGGAATATGGGCAGCTGATCAACGTGTTGCTGCACTACTTCAGTTTTGATCCCTTGCAGGCTTCGGCCTAGACACAGTGCATTTTCTAGCCGGTTTTTTTGGGGGGGGCTGCCGTGTGCGCGTGCTCTTTTCAGAGCGCACCCGCTTTCTTCCAGCCCAGGTAACGTGTCACCAGGGCCGGCCCCAGTTCACATGGCAAGGTGTCCAATAAGGATAGGCCTTGGGCGGCGAGGCGGTCATGCAATTCGTCGCGGGTATTCAGGTAGTCGATGGTGCCGCTGTAGGCCAAGGCTTCAGGCAAGGTTTGCACGGGCGCCTGGCGCAGTTGATCGAGTACTTCCTCGCGCAAACTGGCGACCAGCACCCTGTGCTGACGGCTGATACGCTTGACTGCAGTCAGCAGTGCCTCATCGTCCTCATCGCGCAGGTTGGTCACCACGATCACCAACGCGCGCCGCTTTTGTCGAGTCAGCAAATCACTTGCCGCGGTCTGGTAATCGGCAGTCCGTCGGGTGGTCTCGAGGTCGTACACGGCGTTGAGCAACAGGTTCAGCTGGCCGCTGCCCTTGACCGGTGCCAGGTAGCGTGGTGGGTCACCGGCAAAGGTGCACAGGCCCACCGCATCACCCTGGCGCAAGGCAACGTAGCTGAGCAACAGACAGGCATTGAGGGCGTGGTCAAAATGCGACAGCTCGCCATCCTGGCTACGCATGCGTCGTCCACAATCAAGCATGAACACGATCTGTTGGTCGCGCTCATCCTGGTATTCACGGGCGATGGGCGTGCGCTGTCGGGCGGTGGCCTTCCAATCGATCTGCCTTAGGCTGTCACCGTCGCGAAACTCGCGCAGTTGATGAAACGCCTGCCCCAATCCACGTCGTTGACGTTGACGCACACCCAGTTGGCTCAGCCAGTTGTCCACCCCCAGCAATTGCGCGCCGTACAGTCGGGCGAAATCCGGGTAGACACGTGTGGCATCGCTCACTTCGATAAGTCGCCGCGCCGACCACAGGCCCATGGGGCTGGGCAGGTGAATTTCACAGCAACTGAAACTGAAATGCCCGCGCCGCAAAGGGCGAAGGCGGTAACCCAGCTCACTGCTTTCACCCGGGCGCAGCGCTATGGACTGGGGCAGGTTCTCGACACTCAATCCATCGGGGACATGATCGAATACCTGCACCGTCAGCGGCTGTGGGAAGTCATGCTCCAAGGCCAGCCGTACTTCGCCCCACCGTCCCAGCGCCAGGCTGCCGGGCATCTGTCGTTGCACACGGGGGGATGGACGCCGACGCAGACGTATCGCATCCAGCGTAGCCAGCAGCAACAGTGCGAGGAGCAACCCCCATGCGATTGAGTGCAAGGTGTCGGGCACCTTGAGCTGCAATGCTGTTGCGGTGCCCAGCAATATGCCCAAGCCCAGCAATACGCCGAGCCAGTTCAGCAGCAGACGGGTCGGTTTCATGGGCGAGTCATTGCCGAGGCGCCGGAATCTGATCGAGCATTTGCTTGAGCACCTGGTCGACCTCCAGCCCATCAATGTCCAATTCTGGCGCTATACGCACCCGATGGCGCAGTACGGCCAAGGCGCATCCCTTGATGTCGTCCGGGGTGACGAATTCACCACCGCGCAACAGGGCGCGAGCACGCGCACAACGCACCAGGGCGATGGAGGCCCGCGGCCCGGCGCCGATGGTCAGCCCCGGCCAACTACGAGTGGTGCGCGCCAGGCGCACTGCATAGTCGAGCACCTGTTCATCCAGGGCCAATTCACTGGCAAATCGCTGCAGTTGCAGCACGTCCTCGGCCTGCAACACGGTGCGCAATGGGTGTATATCCAGCATGTCGGCCCGGGACGAGCGCGTTACTTCGCGCACCATATCCAGCTCCTGCTGCGCGTCGGGATAATCCATGCGCACCTTGATCATAAAACGATCCAGTTCCGCTTCCGGTAGGGGGTAGGTGCCTTCCTGTTCGATGGGGTTCTGGGTCGCCAGTACCATGAACGGTTGGCCGATAGGCAGCGCCTCGCCTTCAAGGGTGACTTGCCGTTCCTGCATGGCCTCAAGCAACGCCGCCTGGGTCTTGGCCGGGGCGCGGTTGATTTCGTCGGCCAGCAACAAGTGGGTGAACACCGGGCCTTTGCGCAATTTGAATTGCTCGGTGTGCAGGTCATACACGGCGTGGCCGGTGACATCGCTTGGCATCAGGTCCGGGGTGAACTGGATACGCGCGAAATCGCCATCAAAGCAACGTGCGAGGGCGCGTACCAGCAGGGTTTTGCCCAGCCCAGGCACCCCTTCGAGCAGCACGTGGCCACCGGCGATCAGTGCGGTCAGGACTTCGTCGATCACCTGGTCCTGGCCAATCACCGCCTTGCGCAATTCAGTGCGCAGAGCCTGGGCTTGCCCGCTGGCACGTTGCAAGGTTTCGCTGGTCAGGGCAGTGGCGCTTGGAATTTCGCTCATAGGGCATTCCTGAGGGTTTGCAGGCACGCCACCTGCCGGCTGAAATCGGCGCTGGAAAGCCGTTTTGCCGGAAGTGAGCCAAGGGCCTGGCTGATGACGTGAAAGGGTTGGTGCGTCAGGTGTTCAAGTACCCGCCACTGTTCTGCATTGTCGAGGTGTTCAAAACCGGTGTGACGACGCCTGGCGGCACGCAAGACATCGCGCTGCAGAGCACGCAGCAGCGTGCCCTGGCCGCTGCGGCGCAGCAGGAAGTCGGCGCTGGCTTTCAGGTGTTCCTGCCACTGGCGGCGTGCATTGGGTGGGGCAGGCTGGATCGGGCCCTGACGCATTCCGGCCCGCCACAGTGCCAGGGCGACCAAAGCAATGAATGCGACCAGAGCCTGGGGGAAGTACCGCAACAGCAGGGTAAACAAGTCGTCGAAGTCGCTGTTGAACAGCAGGGTCACGGCTGTGCCCTGGGTCAGATACCACAGCAGCCAGGCATTGTCGTGCCTACCAATACTCGGGGTTTTCCACAGGTCACTGTCGGTGATCACCGTGACGCGGCCTCTGCCAAGGTCGAGTTGCATCAGGTGGCTCGACGTTGCGCTGTTGGCAGAAAACTGGGCCAGGTGCTTGGGGTCGGTAAGGTTGAAGTCCGTGTCGAAACTGACATAAGCCGGTGCGGTTTCATTGTCGACGTAGAGTTTGGTCAGGTCCGGGGCTTTCTTTTTGAGAGGCGTCTTCTCTGTAGGTGCAAGCTCTTCAGGTTCATCACTCAAGGTCTGGTGGATATCCAGGCGATCGAGCAGCAGGTCGCCGCTTTTGCCAGTCTCTTCATCCCATAGCGCCTCGGCCACCAATAACAGATGGCCGCCGGATTTGACCCAAGCCAACAGTTGCTCTACCTGGCGTGGTGACATGTTGCTGCGCTCGCCAAGCAATAACAGGCTGTGGCCCTTGGCTGGCAGCGTCGTCAGCCGTTCCGCGCTGTTGGCATGGTCCACGGACAGGCCTTGTTGGCTTAGAAAGTGTTCCGCCGCCAGGTAGGGGTTTGCCAGGGCTTCTGGAGAAGGGCCGCGATCCACCACTTCGTCGTAGGGGATCGCCTTGCTCCACACGAAGTAACCACCCGCGCCAAGCAGGCACGCCAGCAATAGTCCCACCCATATTAGAGGCCGGTTCATGGGTTGTTCCCAGCGCTGAACAGGGTGCGCCAATCAGTGCAGAGTTTTTGCTGGGCTGAAAGGGGTGGAAGGTGATGGCCGTAGGCAAGGTTTTGCCAATGGCGGGTCAATTCGTCACTGAAGGCCAGCAACTGCGGTTGTTGCAGTTGGTGCACGCGCGCCAGGACCTGGCCTTCCGTGTCAGCGCTTTTAAGCGGCAGATTGAAATCATGCAGCAGTCGGCTTAACAGGCCGCGGTACAGCAGGCCGAGGGCTTCCCTTGGTTGGGTGGCCCATAGGTCCTCGGCGGCGCTGGCAACATCGTCGGGCAAGGTCTCGGTGCCCAGTTCGAGACCGAATAATTGTGTCGGCACGGGGTTCATGACGTTTGGCTTGCGCGGCCCGCGCCGGCTGACAAACGTGCTCAACCATTCGCGATAACGCCATGCCAGCATGATCAAGACGCCGATCAGCAGGCCCCACAACAGCACCTCCAAGCCTTGGGCGATGTGCTTGAAGGTATTGCTGTTGAGGTTGTTCAGCAGCGCCTTCAACCAGCCCGGGAGTTTACCGTCGCTGTGAGCCTTGTTTTTAACAGGGGTCTTGTCTTCGCCAAAGCGATAGCGGGTAACGGTTTCCGGATTTTTGAAGGGAGGCTTATCCAGCAGCGACTTGATGGATTGGCTCGCGTCCTGGGTGTTCAGTGGCTTGGCGGGGCTGGAAGCATCGGCCATGGCGGGTGGGCTGAATGGCAGCAGCGTCAGCCCTATTATCAGTAACAATAGCGGCGCTACGCTGCTCAGGCGCTGACGAAGGCGTCGGAACGCCAGTTCCAGGTCCCAGGCCTCGAGTACGGTGCGGCGGTTAAGGTAAAGGCTGAAACCGCAGGCGACATAGATGGGCTCCCAAAACACCAGGATCAAGGCATAGAACGCGTTACTCAGGTGTTCCAGCCACAAATTGTCCGAGCTTGTCGCCAGTGCCAGACGTTGCCAGTCCCACTCCATCTCGACGTTCTGGGGAATGAACAGATAGAGCAGTGCCATGCAACCAAACCACAGGCCGATTTCCAGGTGCACTCCGATGGTTGTCAACCAACGTGCGGCTCCTGCTTTACGTTGCTGCAGCACGCCCAGTCGTTTTTGGCGTGCCGGACCATCCAGGCCTTCGAGTTGACTCACTGGCATCAAAAAGCTGCGGCTCAGGCTGAGCCGTCGCCAGGTCAGGCTGGCCAGCAGCTGGCCTTTCAGCAGTTTCGGCCACTGGCGCACGGCCTGCTTGATGCTGGGTGTTTCGCCAAATAAGGCCTTGGACAGGATGTAAAGCGGCAAGCGGTCAAAGGCCGGTTTGAGCCACCAGAACACGAATAGTGCAGTAGACGGGTACTGCCACAGCAGTGCAGTGAGTAAGACGAACACTGGCAGGCTCACCAGCGCCCAACTGCCCATCAGTAGCAGGCGATATTCGCGGGCCATCAATACGCCAAGGTCCATGGCTTCCCAGGCAGTACGTGGGCGGATTACCACGCTTGCATCACTCAGGCGCATGGCGAGTCCTTCCGGCAAGGCCCAGGTAAGCCGCCACCAGCAGCCACAGAGCAGCGCCCACCAAGTATTTGACCCAAGGCGTGATGGCGGTGGTGGACGACCAATAGGCTTCGATAAAGGCTGCGATCAGCAGGAACATCATGACGCCGCACAACATCTGCACGCTCTTGCGTGCCGCGCGCCGCAGTGATTCGCCACGGGTCAATTGCCCTGGAGCAATCAGCGCCCAGCCCAGTTGCAAGCCTGCGGCGCCGGCGAGCGCGATCGCTGTCAGCTCGAATGCACCATGGCCGATGACGAATGACCAGAAGGTCTGCCCGTAGCCGATTTCAGTCAGGTGCCCGGAGACTGCACCGATGACCAGGCCGTTGAAAATCAGAAAGAACACGCTGCCCAGCCCGAACAGTAAACCGGCGGCAAACGTCTGGAACGCTATGCCGGTGTTGTGCATCACGTAGTAGCCGAACATCATCCAGTCTTCGCTTGACGCACGCTCGGCGGCGCGGCCCAGGCGGCTGGCGTCGGGGTCATACATGCCCTGCATCTCGGCCACTTGCTGCGGGCTGACGATGCTGTAGACCAGGTCGGGGAACAGGTAGACCAACAGCGCGATACCCACCAGGCTGCCAAAGAACAGCAGGCTGGCGATCAGCACGAAACGCCATTGCTCGCGCACCAACCGAGGAAAATCAGCGAGTACGAACCCGAGCACATTTGCCGCCAATTGGCTGCGATGACGGTAGAGCTGTTGGTGGCCGCGCAGGGCCAGTTGTTGCAACGGGTCTATCAGATAGCTGCTGTAGCCCCGCGCCTGGGCTAAGGCCAGGTGTTGGCACAATCGTCGGTATTGATGGGGGAAGTCGGCCACGTCACTGGCTTTGGCCTTGCCCTGCTCCAACTGTTTCAGGTGTTCGGCAAAGGCTTGCCATTGAGGCTGGTGGCGGCTTTCGAAAAGGCTCTGTTTCATGTCGGCCCCAATAGTCCACGGGCCACACCATTGAGTTGCTCCACGGCGCGGGCAGGGGATACCTGCAAGGGAGCGGCGAGAATAGAGGCCAACTCATGAACGCGTTCGGTGGACAGTTCACCCTGACGTTCCGCGAAGCCAAGGATGGCCCGCTGTTCATTCAAATCCAGGGTGAAGGGCAGGCGCAAGGCCGCCGCTTGCGGGATTTGAGGGCGCACCAACGGCTGTTCCCGGTAGATCACCAGTGTGCCGGCGGCCAAGTCACCTAGGCGCTTGAAGTGAGGGTGTTGCAGGCAACTGATCGCGCCGAGAAAGTAGCCGAATGGCAGCATGTCGACAAACCGCAGCAGGTTACGGATCAGTGATGCGGACCAGCCAACCGGAGTGCCATCATCTTGGACGACACGCAGCCCCATGACCTGTTTGCCGGGTGAGCAGCCCTGGTTCAGTACCTCGAACAACACCATGTACCACCAACTGATCAGGAACAGCAGCAGCGAACCCAGGCCGATGCCGACGTTGCCGAGCAAGGCCAATGGCACCAGCAGAATGCCCATGACGATCCCGCGCAAACCAAGGTCGAAGGCAAAGGCCAGCACGCGTGGCACCAGGCCGGCCGGGCGCAGGGGCAGGTCGATGCCCTCAGGGGTTTCGATCTGGTAGCGGGTGTCCAATGGGGCTGACGGCATCGCGATCCTTGGCAGTGCGCAGAGGCTGGGAGACACGGATGCTAGCAGTGTCGGCGCTGGAAGCAACCATTCAAGGTTTTGCTGGATGTTTGTACAGTAAATTTGGTGCTGGTCGCGGACGCCGTTGAGCGCCTAGACTTTGTCGATCTTCAGTACAGGAATAGCCCGTGACCTCCATTTTCTGGTACGACTATGAAACCACCGGTATCAACCCACGTAGCGATCGTCCACTCCAGGTAGCCGGCATCCGGACGGACTTTGAGCTCAATGAGATTGGCGCGCCGGTCAATCTTTACTGCCAGCCCAGCGACGATATCCTGCCGCATCCCGTCGCCTGCGCGATTACCGGTATCACGCCCGCAATACTCGCGGAAAAAGGCTTGGCCGAGGCCGACTTCATGACGCGAGTGCATGCTGAACTGGCCGCGCCGGGTACGTGCGGCGCCGGCTACAACACCTTGCGATTTGACGATGAAATGACGCGCTACAGCCTGTACCGCAATTTTTTCGACCCTTACGCGCGGGAGTGGCAGGGCGGTAACAGTCGCTGGGATTTAATCGACGTGGTCCGCACGGCCTATGCCTTGCGCCCTGAAGGTATTGAATGGCCGCAACAGGATGGGCGTGTCACGCTCAAGCTGGAGCGCCTGACCGAAGCCAACGGTATCGACCATGGCCAGGCTCATGATGCGTTGTCCGATGTACGCGCCACGATTGCGTTGGCTCGACGGGTTCGTGAGAAACAGCCCAAGCTGTATGAATGGTTGTTTCAACTGCGCAGCAAGCAACGTGTGATGGACCAGGTGCGCCTGCTGCAACCGATGGTGCATATCTCCGGGCGTTTTTCCGCCGAGCGCCATTACCTGGGTGTGGTGCTGCCGCTGGCGTGGCACCCGCGCAACCGTAATGCATTGATCGTCTGCGATCTTGGGCTTGATCCGCAAGGGTTGCTGGACCTAGATGCGGATGCCTTGCGCCAGCGCCTTTACACCCGTCGTGACGATCTTGGCGAGGGTGAGCTGCCGGTACCGCTCAAGTTGGTACATATCAATCGCTGCCCGGTGGTTGCCCCGTTGAATGTGCTGCGGGCTGAAGACCGTGAACGCTTGCACTTGGATATGAACATCTATCAGGAACGAGCGCTGCGGCTAACTGACGCACAGGAACTTTGGCGCGATAAGTTGGCGGCCATTTACGCCGAGGAAGATTTCGTACCGAGTTCAGACCCGGAGCAACAGCTTTATGATGGTTTTATCGGAGATCGTGATCGGCGCTTATGCGAACAAGTCCGGATGGCCGAGCCTGCGCAATTAGCTCGCCAGCAATGGCCTTTTGATGATCAGCGTTTGCCTGAATTATTGTTTCGCTACCGCGCGCGTAACTTCCCCGATACCTTGAACAATGAGGAGCAACAACGCTGGGCACTTTTCTGTCAGCAACGTTTGTCTGACCCGCAGTGGGGCGCGCCGAACACCCTCAGGGCATTTAAGCAGGCTCGGCAAGAGTTTGCCGTTAGTGCAACGCCGTTGCAGGCTGAGGTACTGGAGCAGTGGCAGGAGTATGCGGACTCTCTGGCCGCCAAGGTAAACCTGTAGTCGACTTTGACAAAATAGGCAGGCAATAAAAAACGCCAGCAGGCTGGCGTTTTTAAAGTGTTGCGTATCAGGCGCAGGCCTGGCGAGCCTTAGCCCAGCAGGGTAGCCCAGCCTTCAACCACGTCACCGCCCCACTTGGCTTTCCACTCTTTCAGGGTTTTGTGGTTGCCACCTTTGGTTTCAATCACTTCACCGTTGTGCGGGTTTTTGTATTGCTTGACCTTGCGAGCGCGCTTGGTGCCAGTAGTTTTTACCGCGCCGCGCGGTGCTTTAACTTTCGACTCTGGATCCAGCAGCGCGATGATGTCACGCAGGGATTTGGAGTATTCACCCATCAGGGTGCGCAATTTGCCTTCGAATTCCAGCTCGGTTTGCAGTTTGTCGTCTTGGGACAGATTCTTCAAACGGGCTTGCAGCTCTTTGATAGCTTCTTCGGTGGCACGGTATTCGTTGATCAGAGACATGTGGACTACCTTATGTAGAGCGCTGATTGACAGGGACAGTGGCCCAATAATAGTCAGGCGGTTTGCCCAAGTAAACATTTAAGGTCGTATTTATGTGAATTACTTTGAATGTTTGTAGCCTTGCTATGCATTCGAGTTAATTACTAGGGCGTCAACCTAAAGATAACCTGCTTGACATGCGAGGAACACCCATCGGGTAACGCAGTAGATTCATATAAAGGTGGTAAAGCCATAGGCTATTAAGGGTCATGGTACGGGCCTGCGATCAGAATAAGCTTCAACGAATACTGCAGTTTTCTCGCGCAATCGCTAGAATGGCGGCCTTTGCGAAGTTCTGGAGTTTTCCCCTAATGCGCACTTTTCGGCTGGTGATTGCTTGCCCGGACCGGGTCGGCATCGTTGCCAAAGTCAGTAACTTTCTGGCCTCCCACAATGGTTGGATCACCGAAGCGAGTCATCACTCGGACAATCTCAGCGGTTGGTTCTTCATGCGTCACGAGATTCGTGCCGACTCGCTGCCTTTTGGTCTTGATGCCTTCCGCGAGGCGTTTGCGCCGATCGCCGAAGAGTTTTCGATGACCTGGCACGTCACCGACACCGAGCAGAAAAAACGCGTGGTGTTGATGGCCAGTCGCGAATCCCACTGCCTGGCTGATTTGCTGCACCGCTGGCACAGCGATGAGCTGGACTGCGAGATCGCTTGCGTGATTTCCAACCATGACGACCTGCGCAGCATGGTTGAATGGCATGGCATCCCGTATTGCCACGTGCCGGTCAACCCGCAGGACAAGGAGCCGGCGTTCGCCGAAGTCTCGCGCCTTGTCAAGCAACATGAAGCCGACGTTGTGGTGCTGGCGCGCTACATGCAGATCCTGCCGCCGGAGCTATGCCGCGAATATGCTGGCAAGGTGATCAACATCCACCACAGCTTCCTGCCATCGTTCGTAGGGGCCAAGCCGTACCACCAGGCTTCTCTGCGCGGCGTGAAGTTGATCGGTGCGACCTGCCACTACGTCACCGAAGAACTGGACGCTGGTCCGATCATCGAGCAAGACGTGGTGCGTGTCAGCCACAGCGACAGCATTGAAGACATGGTGCGTTTCGGCCGTGACGTCGAAAAGATGGTCCTGGCCCGTGGCCTGCGTTACCACTTGGAAGACCGCGTGCTGGTGCACGGCAACAAGACGGTCGTGTTCTGACCGACGTGTTGTGATTGAAGAATGAAGGGCCTGGGCGTTAAATCGCTCCAGGCCCTTTTTTTCTTTGTGCGCTGTTGAGGATTGAGTCATGAGTGACCCGCTGGAAAAAGCCACGTCAAAAGCCCCGGCGACCCTGGGGGAAGGGTGCTTGAGCCGATATGACCCGGATGACCTCGACAGTGAGGACGGCACCGAATTTCCCGGTGCCGTCGAGTTGTGGGAGCAGGAGCAGGGTAAGGCCGATCCCGAGGACGCGTAATCGCCCGCCTGGATCAGATGCGGAAACTGCCCACCAATTGCTTCAGTCGTGACGCTTGCCGCTCAAGGTCGCCACAGGCGCGCAGCGTGGATTGCAGGTTTTCCACGCCTTCCTGATTGAGGGTGTTGATCTCGGTAATGTCCATGTTGATCGACTCCACCACCGAGGTTTGTTCTTCAGTGGCAGTGGCGACCGACTGGTTCATGCCATCGATCTCACCGATACGCTGAGTCACGCTGTTCAGGCGTTCGCCGGCCAGGTTGGCGATGTCCACACTGTCGAGGCTGTGACGCTGGCTTTCACTCATGGTGCTGACCGAATCCCGGGCGCCGACCTGCAGTTCCTCGATCATCGTTTGTACTTGTTGCGCCGATTCCTGGGTGCGGTGAGCCAGGTTGCGCACTTCGTCCGCGACCACCGCAAACCCACGCCCGGCTTCCCCTGCGCGGGCCGCTTCGATGGCGGCGTTCAGTGCCAGCAGGTTGGTTTGCTGGGAAATACTGGTGATCACCTCAAGAATCTGGCCGATATTCACTGTCTTGCTATTCAGCGCTTCGATGTTGCTGCTGGAAGCGCTGATCATCGCCGACAGTTGGTTCATCGCCTTGATATTTCGCTCCACCACTTGCTGGCCGTCTTCGGCCAAATGCCGCGCGTCGCTGGCCTGGCTCGACGCTTGAGCGGCATTGCGCGCGATTTCCTGGGCGGCGGCGCCCAGTTCGTTGATGGCGGCCGCCACGCTGTTGGTGCGGTTGGCCTGCTCGTCGGAGTTGACCATCGACGAATTGGACGCGCTGACGACCCGCAGTGCCACCTCATTGACCTGTTCGGTGGCGGAGGACACTTCACGGATCGAGGTATGAATACGCTCCACAAACCGGTTGAATGCGTTACCCAGTGTGCCGAATTCATCATTGTTGTGGATGCTCAGGCGACGGGTCAGATCGCCTTCGCCGTCGGCAATGTCCTGCATGGCGCGCGTCATCACATGCAGTGGTTGCAACAGCACGCGGATCAGCATGCCGAGCAGGGCGATGATGATCACCACGGCAATGATCGTAGCGATGACCGCGGAAGTGCGGAACTCGCTGAGCATGGCGAAGGATTTGTCTTTATCTACCGAAATACCGAGGTACCAGTTCACCGAGGGCAGGCCCTTGATCGGTGTAAAGGTCACGATAGCGTCTTTGCCGTTGGCCTCGACTTCGCTGAAGTCTGCACTGATCTTCGGGGTGTTTTTCGGGTACACGTCGGCCAGGGTCTTCATCACCAGGTTTTTGTCTGGGTGTACCAGTACTTTGCCATCGGCACTGACCAGGAAAGCATAGCCCATGCCGCCGAAGTTCAGCACGCCAATGTTATCCACTAGGGTTTGCAGGCTCAGGTCGCCACCGACCACGCCGATGCTCTGGGTACCCTGGGTGCTGGGGGTGGCAACGGAAATGATCAATTTGCCAGTGGCGGCATCGATGTAGGGTTCGGTCAGGGTTGAACCGTTGCTGCTCTGGGCGCCTTTGTACCAGGGGCGCACACGCGGATCGAAGCCGTCCGGCATCTTGGTGTCGGGACGGATGGTGAAGGCGCCCTTGCTGTCGCCGACGTAGGTTGCCATGAACGAAGAGGTCAGTGCTTTCTGTTCCAGCAGGCTGGCAACGGCAGCAGGCTCGGGGTTAATGGCGATGTTTTGCGCGGCATTTTCCACCAGGGCAATGTGCCCGGTCAGCCAGGTTTGAATGTTGCTGGCGGTGACATCGCCCATTTCATGCAGGTAGTTGTTGAGGTCGTCACGAATCGCGTTGCGTTGCAGGTAATCGTTGTAGAGGGTAAACAGCGCGAAAGCGGCGATGACGATAAGGGAGGCTGCAAGCAGGATTTTATGGCTGAAACGCAGATTTTTATTCATGGCTTGTAGGGTCCGCTATGGTCTTGATATCCGAGGCGCGTCCTCGTGGGATGCGCAAAATGGTAGCGTCAAAAAAGGTGTAATAATCCGATTGATAGCTCTGTGGGTCCCTGTAGGAACTATCTGACCTATTTTTAGACTTTATGGGTCTCACATAGCCCTGTATCGACCTGACGACAGTAAAGATTAACCATGGGTGACGAAATGCCTGATTCTACGCAACTCCTTATCGGTGCTGACCTTACTGGCCAGCCTATCGCCCAGGCCATGCGCCTGGCCAACCGTCACGGGTTGATCGCCGGCGCCACCGGCACGGGCAAGACCGTCACGTTGCAACGTCTGGCCGAAGCCTTCAGTGATGCCGGCGTGGCAGTGTTTGCCGCCGACATCAAGGGTGACCTGTGCGGCCTGGGCGCTGCGGCGGCCCCCCAAGGCAAGGTCGCCGAGCGTATCGCCGGCATGCCTTTCCTGAATTACACGGCCAAGGCTTATCCGGTCACGCTGTGGGACATCCACGGGCAGTCTGGCCATCCGTTGCGCACCACTATCAGCGAAATGGGGCCGTTGTTGCTCGGTAGCCTGCTGGAGCTTACCGACAGCCAACAGTCGGCCCTCTACGCAGCCTTCAAGGTGGCGGATCGCGAAGGCCTGTTGCTTCTGGACCTCAAAGACCTCAAGGCACTGCTTAACCATCTGCGCTATCACCCGGAATTGCTGGGCGAAGACGCAGCGCTGATGACCACTGGTTCCAGCCAGGCATTGTTACGACGTCTGGCGGTGTTGGAACAGCAGGGCGCCGAAGCCTTGTTTGGCGAGCCGGCCTTGCAGTTGGAAGATATCCTGCAGCCCACCAGCGACGGGCGCGGGCGCATCCACCTGCTGGACGCCAGCCGCTTGGTGCACGAAGCGCCGAAGGTATACGCGACGTTCCTGCTGTGGCTGTTGGCGGAATTGTTCGAGCAACTGCCCGAGCGCGGTGACGCCGACAAACCGCTGCTCGCACTGTTTTTTGACGAAGCGCATTTGCTGTTCGCCGACACGCCCAAGGCGTTGCAAGAGCGTTTGGAGCAGGTGGTGCGGCTGATTCGTTCGAAAGGCGTTGGCGTGTATTTTGTCACCCAGTCGCCAGGCGACCTGCCGGACAGCGTATTGGCCCAACTCGGCCTGCGCATCCAGCATGGTCTGCGGGCGTTTACCACTAAAGAACAGAAGTCTTTGCGCGCCGTAGCGGACGGCTTCCGGCCAAACCCGGCCTTTGACGCGTTGTCGGTATTGACCGAACTGGGCACGGGTGAGGCTTTGGTGGGCACCTTGCAGGAAAAGGGCACGCCGGAGGTGGTCCAGCGCGTACTGGTCGCACCGCCACAATCACGGATCGGGCCGCTCAGCGAAACCGAGCGCGCTGCCTTGATCGCCAGTTCGCCCTTGCAGCGCCGGTATGACAAACCGATCGATCGGGAATCCGCTTATGAAGTGCTGATGGCACGCAAGGAGCTTGGGCCGACCGAAGAGGCCGCACCGGCCACCGATGAGCCAAGCTTTACCGACAGGGCCGGGGTGTTTCTCGGCACGACGGCGGGCAAAGCGCTGAAATCAGCGATGCAGCAAGCCGCCAATCAGATGGGCCGGCAACTGGTGCGTGGTTTATTGGGGTCGTTATTGGGCGGGAGCAAGCGCAAATAGCGAATCAGGGTTTGGGTTTGGCGTGGGCAGCCAGCCGCTCAAGCGCCGCGCGCAAGCCGGGGTCGCTGATCCCGTCGGCCGTTGCCTGAATGGTTTCGGCCGCATTTGTCGAGAGGTCCAGGGTATGACCCTCCACGCCGGGTAGGGGGGTGGGCGGTTGTACTTTGAATTGGACGCGCGTCAAACCCGCAAACTCATCAAAGGTCATCAATTGACGCTGCAGGCGTTTTTGCTGATAACGCAAACGCGTTGCCCAGTGACCATCTGTGACAATAAGCAGCAGGTTCCCCTCACGCCACGACGCCACGCGGCAGTGTTCGCGCGCGGCGGGTTGCAGCTGGCTTTCGAGAAGGCGTTGCAGATGGCCCAAGCGTTGCGCATGGCCAAAGATAGCTTTCAACGGCTTGGCTTCGCGCAGCAACACGGCAGGCGCGCGGGCTGTTAGGGGGCGAAATGCCATTATTGGACACCTTAAGTAACAGAGCGGCCATCTTAGCAGAAAGCGCTTGTATGCCCCCAGGCCATGCCTTCGTGGGTTTTGTGCGTGAAATCAATCAGTAACTTCTTCGCTCCATGGGTTGAAGTTCCAGCAAAAGCCCTTATTTTAAACGTGCCCTCTCACGGCGCCATGCCAGCCTCGCGGAACAACGCCACTTTCCTCACCCACGAATCCGGGTAGAATGCGCGTTCGCATGCGGCCGTGAGGGCTGCTCGGGCCACTCACGGTGCGCCCTCCATCCCTATGTGTGGAAGAACCTGCCGATATGTTTGCGCCTTTGTTAAAGAAACTTTTTGGAAGCAAGAATGAGCGTGAAGTCAAACGCATGCTCAAGACGGTGCAGCTGGTCAATGCCTTCGAAGAGCAGATGGTTGCCCTTTCGGACGAGCAATTGCGCGCCAAGACCGAAGAGTTCAAGGCCCGCATAGCCAAAGGTGAAACCCTCGACAAGCTGCTTCCCGAAGCCTTTGCGGTCGCCCGCGAAGCCGGCAAGCGTGTCATGGGCATGCGCCACTTCGACGTCCAGTTGATCGGCGGCATGACCTTGCATGAAGGCATGATTGCCGAAATGCGTACCGGTGAAGGCAAGACCCTCGTGGCCACCCTTGGCGTTTACCTCAACGCACTGTCCGGCAAGGGCGTGCACGTTGTAACGGTGAACGACTACCTGGCTCGCCGGGACGCCAACTGGATGCGCCCGCTCTATGAATTCCTCGGCCTGACCGTCGGCGTTGTGACGCCGTTCCAGCCGCCGGAAGAGAAGCGTGCCGCCTACGCTGCCGACATCACCTACGGCACCAACAACGAATTCGGTTTCGACTACTTGCGCGACAACATGGCGTTCAGCATGGATGAGAAATTCCAGCGCGAACTCAACTTTGCCGTGATCGACGAAGTCGACTCCATCCTCATCGACGAAGCCCGTACCCCACTGATCATCTCCGGCCAGGCCGAAGACAGCTCGCGCCTGTACACCGAGATCAACAAGTTGATCCCGCGTCTGGAGCAGCACATCGAAGAAGTGGAAGGCGTAGTGACCAAAGAAGGTCATTTCACCATCGATGAGAAGACCCGCCAGGTCGAACTCAACGAAGGCGGTCACCAGTTCGTCGAAGAAATGCTCACCCAGATCGGCCTGCTGGCCGAAGGCGAAAGCCTGTACTCGGCGCACAACCTGGGCCTGTTGACCCACGTGTATGCCGGTCTGCGCGCCCACAAGCTGTTCCATCGCAACGTCGAATACATCGTGCAGGACGGCCAAGTCGTTCTGGTTGACGAACACACCGGCCGTACCATGCCGGGGCGTCGTCTGTCCGAGGGCCTGCACCAGGCTATCGAAGCCAAGGAAGTGCTCAACATCCAGGCCGAAAGCCAGACGTTGGCCTCCACCACGTTCCAGAACTACTTCCGTCTGTACAACAAACTCTCCGGCATGACCGGTACGGCCGACACTGAAGCGTTCGAATTCCACCAGATCTACGGTCTGTCGGTGATGGTTATCCCGCCGAACAAGCCGCTGGCGCGTAAGGACTACAACGACCTGGTGTTCCTGACTGCCGACGAGAAATATGCAGCGATCGTCGCCGACATCAAGGAATGCATGACTCACGGCCGTCCAGTGCTGGTGGGTACGGCCACCATCGAAACGTCCGAACACATGTCCAGCCTGCTCAATAAGGAAGGCATCGAGCACAAGGTCCTCAACGCCAAGTTCCACGAAAAAGAAGCCGAGATCATCGCCCAGGCGGGTCGCCCAGGCGCGCTGACCATCGCCACCAACATGGCCGGTCGTGGTACTGACATCCTGTTGGGCGGTAACTGGGAAGTGGAAGTGGCTTCGCTGGAAGACCCGACTCCAGAGCAGATCGCGCAGATCAAGGCGGATTGGCAGAAACGTCACCAGGCCGTTCTGGAATCCGGTGGACTGCAGGTGATCGCTTCCGAGCGTCACGAATCGCGTCGTATCGACAACCAGCTGCGTGGTCGTGCCGGTCGTCAGGGTGACGCCGGTTCCAGCCGCTTCTACCTGTCGCTGGAAGACAGCCTGATGCGCATCTTCGCCTCGGACCGCGTGAAGAATTTCATGAAGGCTTTGGGCATGCAGTCCGGTGAAGCGATCGAGCACCGTATGGTGACCAACGCCATCGAGAAGGCACAGCGCAAGGTTGAAGGGCGTAACTTCGATATTCGTAAGCAACTGCTCGAGTTCGATGACGTCAACAACGAACAGCGTAAAGTGATCTATCACATGCGTAACACGTTGCTGGCCGCCGACAACATTGGCGAGACCATTGCTGACTTCCGTCAGGACGTGCTCAATGCCACCGTCAGCGCTCACATCCCGCCACAATCCCTGCCAGAACAGTGGGATGTTGCCGGCCTGGAAGCGGCATTGAAGAGCGACTTCGGTGTCGACTTGCCGGTTCAACAATGGCTGGACGAAGACGATCACCTGTACGAAGAGACGCTGCGCGAGAAACTGATGGCCGAGCTGCTGGCTGCGTACAACGAGAAAGAAGAGCAGGCGAGTGCCGAAGCACTGCGCACGTTCGAGAAGCAAATCGTACTGCGCGTGCTGGACGACCTGTGGAAAGACCACCTGTCGACCATGGACCACCTGCGTCACGGCATCCACCTGCGTGGCTACGCCCAGAAGAACCCAAAGCAGGAGTACAAGCGCGAGTCGTTCACGTTGTTCTCCGAACTGCTGGATTCGATCAAGCGCGATTCGATCCGCGTGCTGTCCCACGTTCAGGTGCGTCGCGAAGACCCGATCGAGGAAGAGGCCCGCCTGCGCGAGGAGGCCGAGGCACTGGCGGCACGCATGCAGTTCCAGCATGACGAGGCGCCAGGTCTGGAAGCCCCTGAAGTACTGGCCGAAGAGACTGATGTGGCCCTGGCTCAAACCCCGGTTCGCAACGACCAGAAGCTGGGTCGCAACGAGCTGTGCTATTGCGGTTCGGGCAAGAAGTTCAAACACTGCCACGGCCAGATCGAATAAGATTTCTGCCTGACGCTGCAACACCCTGCGCCGCGACCGGCCTCTGCCGTCGCGGCGTTTTGCCATTAATTTCGCCGTCGATCATGACGGTACAGACATCACCCATTTTTAAGGAGCGCATTCATGGCTGTTGGTCTTGGTCCTTTGCCCACATTGCACCCGGTTGCCGGTTTTGAACTGGGTATCGCTTCGGCCGGCATCAAGCGCCCGGGTCGCAAGGATGTGGTGGTGATGCGTTGCGCCGAAGGCTCGACCGTCGCCGGGGTGTTCACCCTCAATGCGTTCTGTGCCGCGCCGGTGATCCTGGCCAAGCAACGCGTGGCTGGCACCATCCGTTACTTACTGACCAACACCGGCAATGCCAACGCCGGGACCGGCGAGCCTGGCCTGGTTGCTGCTGCTCGCACCTGCGCCAAGCTGGCCCAGTTGACCGGCGTCGACGCCAGCCAAGTGCTGCCGTACTCCACTGGCGTAATCGGTGAGCCGCTGCCCGTGGAAAAAATCGAAGGCGCACTGCAAGCCGCACTCGATGACCTGTCTGTGGATAACTGGGCGGCAGCGGCTACCGGCATCATGACCACCGACACCTTGCCAAAAGGCGCGAGCCGCCAGTTCGTGCACGACGGCGTGACCGTCACCGTGACGGGCATCAGCAAGGGCGCAGGCATGATCCGCCCGAACATGGCCACCATGCTCGGTTACATCGCCACCGACGCCAAAGTCTCTCGCGACGTGCTGCACAGCTTGATCCTGGACGGCGCCAACAAGTCGTTCAACCGCATCACCATCGATGGCGATACCTCGACCAACGACTGCTGCATGCTGATCGCCACCGGCCAGGCCAACCTGCCGGAAATCACCGAGGCCAGCGGCCCGTTGTTCGCGGCCTTGAAGCAGGCAGTGTTCGAAGTGTGCATGGACGTGGCCCAGGCCATCGTGCGTGACGGCGAGGGCGCGACCAAGTTTGTGACGGTTGAAGTCAACGGCGGCGGCAACCACCAGGAATGCCTGGATGTCGGTTACACCGTGGCTCACTCGCCACTGATCAAGACCGCATTGTTCGCCTCTGACCCTAACTGGGGCCGTATCCTGGCAGCAGTCGGCCGTGCCGGCGTGCCAGACCTGGACGTGAGCAAGATCGACGTGTTTCTCGGTGATGTGTGCATTGCCAGCCGTGGCGCCCGCGCCGAGACCTACACCGAAGCCCAAGGCTCGGCGGTGATGCAGCAGGAAGAAATCACCATCCGCATCGAGCTCGGTCGCGGCGAGTGCAGCGAAACCATCTGGACCACCGACCTGTCCCACGAGTACGTGAAGATCAACGCGGAATACCGTACCTGATAGCAAAAAAAGGAAAAGCGCGGTGAAACGAGTGCATGTAGCAGCAGCGGTGATCCGCGGTGTCGACGGCAGGATCCTGCTGGCGCGCCGCGCCGATACCCAGCATCAGGGCGGCCTCTGGGAGTTTCCTGGAGGCAAGGTGGAGGCCGATGAGTCGGTCGCCAGTGCACTGTCCCGCGAATTGCAGGAAGAACTGGGCATCCAGGTCACCACGGCGCGGCCGCTGATCAAGGTGCAACATGATTACCCGGACAAGCAGGTGTTGCTGGATGTCTGGGAAGTCTCGGCCTTTACCGGCGAACCCCACGGCGCCGAAGGGCAGCCGCTGGAATGGGTTGCCCCTCGGGACCTGCTCAACTATGAGTTCCCGGCAGCCAATGCGCCGATTGTGGCGGCTGCGCGTTTGCCGGCTGAATACCTGATCACCCCTGGCGAGTTGGAAACCCCGACACTGTTGCGCGGTATCCAGCAAGCCATCGCCGGCGGCATCAAGCTGGTTCAGCTGCGCGCACCCAACGGCTACGACCCCAAATACCGCGATCTTGCGGTGGATGCGGTGGGTTTGTGTGCGGGCAAGGCTCAGTTGATGCTCAAGGGGCCATTTGAGTGGTTGGGGGATTTTCCTTCGGCGGGCTGGCACATGACTTCGGCGCAACTGCGTAAATATGCGAGCAAAGGCCGGCCGCTGCCTAAAGATCGCTGGTTGGCGGCGTCTTGCCACAATGCCGAGGAGTTGGCGCTGGCGGAAATGATGGACGTGGATTTTGTCACGCTGTCGCCAGTGCAGCCGACGCAGACTCATCCTGATGCACAGCCGTTGGGTTGGGAGCAGGCGGCTGAGTTGATCAGCGGGTTCAGCAAACCGGTGTTTCTGTTGGGTGGGGTTGGGCCTGCTGAGCGGGAAAAGGCTTGGGAGGCTGGGGCTCAAGGTGTCGCTGGGATCAGGGCGTTCTGGCCCGAGGCATGAAACTCCACCGTAGCAGCTGCCTCGCTTGAGCTCGACAGCTGCTACGCGAGGGTTTGTCAGTGAGGCTTGGCCGCTGCCTGCCACAACACCTCAGCAACACCCTGACGCCTGGCAATCACGCGCGCCGCCACAAACAATAAATCCGACAGTCGATTGATATACGCCAACCCGACCCCTTCCAACGGCTCCACCGCATTCAAGTGCTGACACCGCCGCTCCGCAGTGCGTGCCAGGCTGCGGCATACATGGGCCTGGGCGATCAACGCCGAGCCACCGGGCAGGATGAAGTTCTCCAGCGGGCCCACTTCCTCATTCCAGCGATCAATTGCCGCTTCCAGCCGATCCACTTCTGCCGCATTCAATGCCTTGTACACCGGCATCGCCAACTCACCGCCCAAGTCGAACAGTCGATGCTGGCAAGGCGTGAGTACTTCAACCACATCCATCAACTCAGGGTGCTTGCCGCTTTGCTCTTCAAGATTGGCCAGCAGCAACCCCAGCTGGCTGTTCAGCGTATCCACTTCACCAATGGCTTCCACCCGTGGGTGGTCCTTGGGCACGCGGCGGCCGTCGCCCAGGCCGGTTTCGCCTGTGTCGCCAGTGCGGGTGTAGATCTTCGACAGGCGAAAGCCCATGGTCAGTGCTCCAGTTGGTTCAATTCGTAGGGGGGCAGTTGGCTGCCGGCCAAGGGTAGGCGCAGGGTGAAGCAGGTGCCTTGGCCGAGGGTGGAGTGCACCTCCATCTGGCCTTTGTGGTTGTTGGTGATGATGAAATAGGACACCGACAGCCCAAGCCCGGTGCCCTGGCCGATTTCCTTGGTGGTAAAGAACGGTTCGAAGGTGCGCTTACGCACGTTCTCGCTCATGCCGATGCCGTTGTCTTCCACTTGGATCTCCGCCCACGGCGGGTTGAGACGGGTACGCAGGATAATGCGCCCCGGCTCACTGCCGTCTGCACGCAGGTGGATGGCCTGGGCGGCATTTTTCAGCAGGTTGAGCAGCACCTGTTCCAACTCGTTGGCAGTGCCCGGAACCGGGCCCAGTTGGGGGTCGAACTGGCGGGTGATCGCCTGACCCTTGAAGTCAAAGCCGATGGCAAGGTCGAAGTCGTTACCGGCGATTTCCACGGCTTGGTCGATCAGCGCCGGCAAATCGCAAGGCGCCATTTGCCGGTTGCTACGGCGGCTGAAACTGAGCATATGGGTGACGATCTTCGCCGCCCGGGCTCCGGCCTGCTGAATACCATCGAGCAGTTGTGGCACGTCGCGGCCCTCGAGGTAACGGTTGACCGTGTCCAGTTCGATGCCAGCCTGTTCAGCGTGCTCCAGGTTCTTGGGTAGGTCGGGAGACAACCGGCGGCGGATGTTCTGCACGTTATGCAGGATCGCCCCCAGCGGATTGTTGATCTCATGGGCCATACCAGCGGCCAGGCCACCCACAGAGAGCATTTTTTCCGACTGCACCATCATTTCTTCCAGGGACAGGCGCTGGGTGATGTCATCGATCCGGATCACCACGCCACGCCCAGCGCCCCCCATCAGCGGGTAGAAGGTCAGGGCATAGTGCTTGGGTTCATCGTCTTTGAACCACGTGACGCGCTCGATGCGTTCCACGGTGTGCTGTTCGACGGTTGCCCTGATCTGCGGCAGGTACGGTTTGAGCGGCTGGAACGCCAGGTAAATCGGCTGGTTCAGGGCTTCATCCAGGCGCGTGCCGGAGAGGGCGCTGGCCTCCTGGTTCCATTGGGTGACGTAGAGCTGTTCATCCAGGGCGATCAGCGCCGAGGGCATCGAGTCGATGATACTGTTCAGATAGTTCTGAAACCCGGTGAGCTTTTTCTCGATCTTGCTGCGAACTTGGACTTCCAGTTCGAGCTTGCGATTGGTGTGGCGCGTTTCTTCGGCCAGGCCTTGGGCCTGGTCATAGGCGGCCTGGGAGTCGTCACGCGCACGCTTGAGTTGCTGCTCGCGCGCTTCGATACGCGACAGCATGGTGTTGAAGGCTTCGGCCAGGCTGCCGATTTCATCGTGATTGCCGCGGCCGGCGCGCAGGGCGTAGTTCTCTTCGCGGGTGACTTGGCGCGAGAGTTCTTCCAGCTCGTGGATCGGACGGGTGATCAGGCGTTTGATCTGGCGGGCAATGACCAGCCACAGCAGCACGCTGAAAATCAGGATGCCCAGGCTGGCCGTGAGCGTGCCGGTATAGAACGCCACCGGCAATTCACTGCTGGCCACCAGCAACAGATGCCCGGATGGCAGGCCCGCACGGGGCAGGGTGATGATCTGATTGCTGCGAAACTCGGTGACACGCCAGGCTTCGATATGCCGGTAGTGGTCCGGCAGGTGCAGGCGGTCGCCGTGTTGCATCTGCGCCAAAAGGTTGCCAGCACCGTCGTACAGGGCGGCTGCACGCAGGGGGGAATAGCTGGTCAGCTCATTGAGCAGGGCATCAGCTTTCGCGGGCGACTCAAGGGCCTCGGCGGCGAGCGCGGGGTTGGACACCAGGCGGCCAATAGCCTGCAACGCCTGGGGCGCCATGCTTTCCTGGGAGATCCAGTAGGCGGCGCTGATAAAAGTCAGGTTGGCCACCAGCAAGACGGTGGTCAGCAGCACCAGCAGGGCGGCCAGCAGTTTCTGCCCGACCGGTAAATTTTCAAGACGCTGGCGCAACGGCATCAGGGTTTTCCCAGGCAATAGACAGACGAGCAGGGTAGCGCGTGGCTCAGTCGCGGGGCAATCCGCGCGCGAGTAACTGCTCGACCAAGCGTACTTGCAGCTGTTGCAAATGCGGCAGGTTCAACTGATGACGGCTGGCTGCCTGGCAAGCATAGCCCAATAGATAGCTGATTTCGGTGCGTCGGCCGGCGGCCACGTCCTGGAACATGGAGGAGTAGTTGGCGGCCGTGGCGTGGATTACCCGTTCCACTTCTTGCTGCAGGTCCTGCGCGGCTGCGGGTTGGCCGCAGCATTCCAGCAGTTCACCGAGTTCGGCGCAGAGGGTGGCGACTTCGCAGTGATGGGCTTGCAGTTCTCCATTGCGGCACTGGTACAGCACCGTCAGTGGGTTGATCGCGCAATTGAGGGCCAATTTACGCCACAGCCGCGTGAGGATATCGGTGCTCCAATCGTGGGGGATGCTGGCGGCGTTCAAATCATCGAGCCAAAGTGGCGGGGTAGGGTGGCTGGCGTCTCCCAGCCAGGTATAGCCATGGCCGGCGAACACCACGCGCCAGTCGCCATCGCGAAATGCGCCTTCGGTGCTGGAGGCAAAGATGCAGCGAACCTGGGGCAGTTGCGCGGCCACTGCGTCTTGGCTGCCCAGACCGTTCTGCAACAGGATCAGCTCGGCATCGGGTGTCAGTCGATGTTGCAACTGTGCGACAGCGTCTTGGGCGTCGTAGGCTTTGCACGCCACCAGCAGGCGATGAATCGGTTCGGGGCTGTCGGGCGTTTCGCCGATGACCGGGTAAGTGTGTTCGACGCCTTGTTCTATCAGGGTCAGCCCTTTGGCGGCCTGATAACTGGCCAGGCGTGCCTCATCGCGCAGGATCAACCTTACGGGCACGCCCGCACGTGCCAGGCGAGTGGCCCAGAGTGTGCCCAGGCTGCCAGCGCCGAGAATATGCCAGGTGGTCGACATCAGTTTGTGCTCCGTAGGGTCGCTCACAGTGAACGCGGCGAAAGAACCGCTATAATGCTCCGGCATTTTAGCTCGGGCGCGCTCCATCTCTACTGAGCCCGCCCCTTATATTGGAGAAATGACATGCCTTCGTTCGACGTGGTATCCGAACTGGACAAACACGAAGTCACCAACGCCGTCGAGAACGCCGTCAAGGAGCTGGATCGCCGCTATGACTTGAAAGGCAAGGGCAGCTTCGAATTCAAGGAAAAGGACCTGACCGTCAACCTGACCGCTGAAGCCGATTTCCAGCTGGAAGCGATGATCGAGATCCTCAAGCTGTCGCTGGTCAAGCGCAAGATCGATGCGCAGTGCCTTGAAATCAAGGATGCCTACGCCTCCGGCAAGCTGATGAAGCAGGAAGCCGTGCTCAAGGAAGGCATCGATAAGGAGCTGGCGAAGAAGATCGTTGCCCACGTCAAGGACGCCAAGCTGAAAGTCCAGGCCGCCATCCAGGGTGAGCAGGTGCGTATCACTGGCAAGAAGCGTGACGACCTCCAAGAGGCCATCGCGGCCTTGCGTGCCAAGACGTTCGATATGCCGCTGCAGTTCAATAACTTCCGCGACTGATGGCACATTGTGGAACCAGCGGGCGTTTTTGACGTCCCACGCCCTAGACACCTGCGCCCACTCTTGAGCCCTACGGGGCTCAATTGCATTTGTGGCCCGTGAATACGCCGAACATCCGGTAACCAGGAGAATGTTGATGGATTTGAACGCTGAAATGGATCACTTGATCAAGACCTCACAGTCGTGGATCCCGATGATCATGGAATACGGCAGCCGGGTATTGCTCGCTGTAATCACCCTGGCCATTGGTTGGTGGCTGATCAACGTATTTACCCACCGAGTAGGGCGCTTGCTGGCCACCCGTAACGCCGATCTGGCACTGCAGCACTTCGTCACCAGCCTGGCGAACATCGCGCTCAAAGTCATGCTGATTGTCAGCGTGGCCTCAATGATCGGCGTAGCGACCACCTCGTTCGTTGCTGCGATCGGTGCCGCTACCCTGGCCATTGGCCTGGCATTGCAAGGCAGCCTGGCCAACTTCGCCGGCGGCGTATTGATTCTGTTGTTCCGCCCGTTCCGTATTGGTGACTGGATCGAAGCCCAGGGCACCTCGGGTACCGTCGACAGCATCCAGATCTTCCACACTGTGCTGCGTACCGGCGACAACAAGACGGTGATCTTACCTAACGGCATCCTGTCCAACGGCATCATCACCAATACCAATCGTCAGCCGACTCGCAAGGTCGTGTTTGACGTGGGTGTGGACTATGACGCTGACCTGCAGAAAGCTCGCGAAGTGCTGCTGGAGTTGGCGAAAGATCCGCGCGTGCTGGCGGACCCGATGGCTGTGGCCGTGGTTTCAACCTTGGGCGACAGCTCGATCACCGTGTCCCTGCGCTGCTGGACCAAGACGTCGGATTACTGGGATTTGGTGTTCTTGTTCAATGAGCTGGCACGTGACCGTTTGAAAGCGGTGGGAATTGATATTCCGTTTCCGCAGCGGGTTATTCGGGTGGTGCAGGAAACAGCCGCTAAGTAATGTGGAGCAATAATCGTGAACTTGGCCGTTAGGTCAGGTTCAAGGCGAGGGTATTAATCTAGTTAGTTAGCTTGCTAGTTATTCTGGTGCTGAAACACTACAGCAATAAAAAAGCCGCTCCTTTGTTCACAAGGGAGCGGCTTTCTGTTTTAAGGCAGAAGCCTTAAGTCATCGTTGCAATCAAAAAGTCAATTACAAGATGTTCAGCGGGTAGTTCGCGATCAGACGCAGTTCGTCGATGGACGAAGAACCGTAGTAAACGCCATCAGACGAACGATAGGTCGCTTGGCGTACACGCAGGCTCAGGTCTTTGGCTGGGCCGCTCTGGATCACGTACTTGGCTTCGATGTCGCGTTCCCACTCTTTACCGTTCGAGGTGGTGGCGGTGTTGGCGCCGCTACCGGTCACGTAACGAGTCATGAAGCTCAGGCCAGGAATGCCAAAGGTTGCCATGTTGATGTCATAACGAGCCTGGTAGGACTTCTCGCCTTCGGCGTTGAAGTCGGAACGGGCGACGGAGTTGGCCAGGAACACTGTGCCGCCGCCGTCTACGCCATAGCCGTAGTCGCCGTCACCGGTAACTTTCTGGGCTGCCAGGGTGAAGGTATGTGCACCAACGGTGTAGGCACCCTGCAAGCTGAACGCGCGGTTGTCGAGCTTCGTGCGTGCTGCCAAAGGCAGGGCACTGTCTTTGGCTGCACGTTGCAGGCCTTCACCTTCGCTCTTGGTGTCGTAGATGTTGAAGTCCAAGGCAAACGACTGATCGTTGCTCAGCGCGTGGGTCCAGTTCAGGTTGCTGTAGTACTTACGGAAGTAATCTTCGGTTTTCGCGTAGTACAGGCTACCGGTGAACTCTGGGGTGAAGGAGTACACACCACCGACAAAGTCGGTTTTGGTCAGGCCCAGGCTGTCATGGTAAGTCTGGTTCTGCGCAACGCTGGAAGTGAAGTGACCGCCTTCCAGCTTCAGGCCCTTGATCTCGCTGCTGGTGATCGAGATACCTTGTGGCAGCTCTGGCAGCAAGCGGCTGTCGTCAGAGGCGAACACAGGCGCTGTGGTGTATTGGTCACCGATTTTCAGGACCGTATCAGAGATACGGAACTTAATGGCGGCACCGCCTTTGGAGTAATCGTCTTGCGAGCGACCGTCGGAACCGGTTGGGAACAGGCCGGTACCAGTGCGACCCTTGCCGCTGTCAAGCTTGACGCCCAGCAAGCCAATCACGTCAACACCGACACCGATGGTGCCTTGGGTGAAGCCCGACTGGTACAGGGCGTTGAAGCCAAGACCGGACTCTTCGGCACGGCTCTGAGAGTTCGGGCCCGACGGGTTGTTACGGAAGTCGCGACTGAAGTACAGAGCGCGAGTATTAATGCTGAAAGTGCTGTCTTCAACAAAGCCTTTGGAATCGCTTTGGGCGGACGCCATTGCGAACTGCGTAGTGCCTGCTGAAACAGCCAGGGCGATCATGCTCCACTTCATCACGCGCATCGTGATTTGCTCCTTTGGTTTTAGGAAGAGTACTGCCGTCCCACCTGTATTTTTGTCTGGGCGGCTCTTTCTTTTTGTGTCGGCGCAAAGTTATATCACGCTGACAATGTTGGCGATACTTGCCCCACTTTCCTTTCAGCTTCTTTACGAGCGACGAGCGGGTCGTAAATTGCTAGATCCATGTCGCAATTTCACAGCCTCACTGTAACGAGACTGACAACTTCAATGCTGTGTCCATACCGTTAAAAGCGCGTAGAAAACGTGATTTTAAAGTTTGAAATCTTCCCTGGTGCACACTGAACCGCTGTTGTTTTCATCGCGAAACACCTGGATCCCTTCAGGTGCCGTTGCCGACGATAGGGGGATGAATGCAACAAGCGCGCCCAAACCGAAAATTGAATGTCATTTTTTCGTGAAAAACGTTACAGCTTCGTGAAAACCGCACAAACACGGGGTTTTTACGCCGATTGGTTAGGCCGTGATGCCCATGCTCTTTGGCTGTTCGCGAGTGCATAAATCCTTAACCTTGCAAAAACGTTACCCGTTCACCCCATTCGGTGGGTAGACGGAGGCTCGCTTTGAGGCATGAGTGGGTCATTTTGGTGCAATAACCCTCATGGCTCGGTTTGCAGTGATGGCTCAATGCCTTTGCGTGTTGAGGCCTCTGTACCGAGGGTCTCGTCGCAATGGTTCGACCAGCATCTGGCCAATCGCTGAAGTAGTGGTCATTGAGCGTAGTCGAAAAATTCGACTGTCTCGAAATGGTGCGCCTCTTTTTACCATGCGTTGCAAATGCGCATATGGCGCGGCGTGAAGCAGTACCGATTCGCAGGTATGCTATCGGCCTTGAACCTGTCCTGCCGAACGGAGTGCCTGCGGTGTTCGCTTTAGATCAACGCCTTCAACAAGACACGCTGGTCATTGGGGATTTCCCCCTCTGTCGCCTGCTGCTGTCCAATGACTCGAACTACCCTTGGTTCATCCTGGTGCCGCGTATCAACGGTATCAGCGAAATGTTTCAACTGGATGTCACCGACCAGCAGCGCTTATGGCAAGAAACCACCGCCTTGGCGCAATTGCTGAATGAAGGCCTTGCGGCTGACAAGATGAATATCGGCGCACTGGGCAACGTAGTCAGTCAGTTGCACGTGCACGTGATCGTGCGCAAACGCGACGACGCCGCTTGGCCGGCGCCGGTGTGGGGCAGGCATCCGGCCCAGCCTTACACCGATGAGCAAGTGACAGCCATCCGCGCTCGTCTGCGTGAGCTGCTGCCTGCCGATTTCATCTTTACCCAGGGCTGAATTATGGATTTGCAAGACCGCGTTACCGACCTGGAAAGCCGGCTGGCCTTCCAGGATGACACGATCGAGACCCTTAACGACATTCTGGTCACGCAGCAGCGTGCGGTCGAGCGCCTGCAGTTGCAGATGACCGCG
Source organism: Pseudomonas sp. RA_15y_Pfl1_P11 (assembly GCF_963970975.1). Lineage (NCBI taxonomy): Bacteria > Pseudomonadati > Pseudomonadota > Gammaproteobacteria > Pseudomonadales > Pseudomonadaceae > Pseudomonas > Pseudomonas sp. RA_15y_Pfl1_P11. The sequence goes on along the minus strand of NZ_CAXAOY010000005.1, from coordinate 130,093 downwards.
CTGCTCAAGCGCCAGGAAGAGATGGGCGGCCAATTCGAGACATCGGAAGAAGAAGCACCGCCGCCTCACTATTAATAGCCGCGCATAAAAAAACCGCGATCCAGCAATGCTGGCTCGCGGTTTTTTTTGCTTCGAAGGCGCGTATCAGCGACGCGGCAGTGCAGCGATCACGTCTTCGGCTTGCAGGCCTTTGTCGCGATTCATGACGGAGAATTCCACGCGCTGGCCTTCCACCAGGACGCGATGGCCTTCGCCGCGAATGGCCCGGAAGTGGACGAAGATATCGTCGCCCGAATCGCGGGAAATAAAGCCGAAGCCTTTGGACGTGTTGAACCACTTGACGGTACCGGTATCCCGATTGGTCATGTCGTAGGTTGGCGACGAGGCCGCAGGAGACGAACGGTAGAAGCTGATGGCCAAGTGAAGAACGATGGCGACCACAGCAATCACCAGGCTGAGCAGGATGGCCGGGTGGCCGCCGACTTCTGGCATGGGGGCCAGGAGGGTGAGGGTTTGTACGACAACGGTCAGCACCAGCAGCGCGCTGACCAGGTTTTGCAGTTGATGACGTGTGCCTTTGTTCCAGTAAGGGATCACGGGTGCCAGCGTCAGGTTAAGAAGGCCGAACAAGGCCAGGTACAGAGCGTCGTGTTGTTCCAGGTAGGGAGGGCTTCCCTGTTGCAAGCTCGGTATAAAGGACAGCAGCAAAGCTGCAACGCCCGTTAGCAGGTGGACGATTTTCAACATTTTGATTAACTCACGTTAAGACGGATCACGAGGAAGAGCTGACTGGCACGGTTCGCTTCTGAACAATGGGAGGCGTTGGGCACGTGCGCGGGTATCAGCCTATGTCGCTGCCGCAGAAAGTAACGGCGACGACACGCCGTCTATTTAACAGCAAAGGCTGTGGCTACTCAAATCAAGCATTTCGGGGTGTTGCAAGGAGGACGGCATTTCTGCGTCAAACGCTTGTCCTAGACACGTACAGGCCCTTCACACGGCTGGTAGAGATATTTCCCACATGGCTCGACGGCTGCGGCTGCGCCGTTTGGCAGGTTACACCGGGGCGAATTGCCGCTCCGGGCTGCGCATCACCGGCACTCTTGCTAGAGTGGTCCTGCACCTGATCAATAAATGCTTGTCAATTGAAGGGGATAAACATGGCAATCGATATCGGTATCAGTGAAGAAGATCGTAAATCCATCGTCGATGGGCTTTCACGACTGCTTTCCGATACCTACGTACTGTATCTGAAGACCCACAACTTCCATTGGAACGTCACGGGCCCCATGTTCCGTACGTTGCACCTGATGTTTGAAGAGCAGTACAACGAGTTGGCCCTGGCGGTGGACTCCATTGCCGAGCGTATCCGCGCCCTGGGTTTCCCGGCGCCGGGTGCGTATTCGATCTATGCCCGTCTTTCTTCTATCAAGGAAGAAGAGGGCGTACCCAGTGCCGAAGAGATGATCAAGCAACTGGTGGCCGGTCAGGAAGCCGTCACTCGCACAGCGCGCGGCATCTTCCCATTGCTCGACAAGGTCAGCGATGAGCCCACGGCCGACCTGTTGACCCAGCGTATGCAGGTTCACGAGAAAACCGCATGGATGCTGCGTTCGCTGCTCGAAAATCAGTAAACGCCGACCCTGAGTGGCGCCGTCCTGGCGCCGCTCGCTTGTTTCCGCGCATTTCCTGGCGTTGTCCTACGCCGATCAACTCCCACGTCTTCTGGCTGCCCGCTGCTCGCTGCTGTTTTATAGGGCCATTGCCCAAGGGGATATCCCGTGGGCTGCTGTTTGGCAATGGAGTGTCAGGTGTATGTCACGTGGAGTCGGTAATGGAGTGATGGAAACCGGTGGTTTTCATAAGATACAGGTCGACCCTTTTGCAAAAGGGTTCGATATGGGGCTGGCCAAGCCATTGTCCCGGTCGGTGAGGCTCAACGGGTTTTCCACTTGTCTGCGGCTGGAGCAGATCTATTGGAATATCCTCACGGAAATAGCCAGGATCAACGCCTGTTCAGTCAGTGCGTTGCTGTCTTACGTCGATCGGGAAGTGCACTTGCGTTATGGCGGTGTGAAGAACTTCAGTGGGTTGGTCAGGGTGGTGTGCGTGGTTCACGTCTTGAAAGGGCGTATTGAACCTTCATACTCACCGGGGTAGTCACCGGGCACCGGGGCCGGCCCATGTATGAGCTGAGGTGGGTAAGGCTCAGGACAGAAAGCCGGCTGCGCTGCCTCGATTTACCAGATATAATCACGCGCTTTGCTACGCATGCTGCGAACCCGCAGGGCAGGCGTGGCGCAGTAACGATCTGATCGCCGAGACATCTCCATGCCCATGTACGACTATCAATGCGCTTCCTGTGGTCATCAGTTGGAAGCCATTCAGAAGATAAGCGCCGCGCCGTTGGTCGATTGCCCTGCCTGCCAGGCTCCGGAGCTCAGGAAGATGTTGTCCATGCCGGGCTTCCGCTTGAGCGGCAGCGGCTGGTACGAGACCGACTTCAAGACCGGCTCGAAGAAGAACCTGGCCGGCGGCGACAAAGCAGACTGAGTTGAACTCTACGCGCAGGCTCCTGCATTATCCGTCCCTTGCTTTAATGTACGGTGACGAAGCGGGCCTCCACCGAATTTCGAATTACGAGAAGTGAAACCACTACCATGATGCGCAGCCACTATTGCGGCCAACTGAACGAGACCCTGGAAGGTCAGGAAATCACCCTTTGCGGATGGGTTCACCGTCGCCGCGACCACGGCGGGGTCATCTTCCTCGATATCCGTGATCGTGATGGTCTGGCCCAAGTGGTGTTCGACCCGGATCGCGCCGAGAGCTTCGCCGCCGCCGACCGCGTGCGCAGCGAATACGTTGTGAAGATCACCGGCAAGGTTCGCCTGCGTCCCGCTGGCGCTGTGAACAAGAACATGGCGTCCGGCGGCATCGAAGTGCTGGGCTACGAGCTGGAAGTGCTGAACGAGTCGGAAACCCCGCCGTTCCCACTCAACGAGTACTCCGACGTGGGCGAAGAAACCCGCCTGCGCTACCGCTTCCTGGACCTGCGTCGTCCGGAAATGGCCGAGAAGCTGCGCCTGCGTTCGCGCATGACCACCAGCATCCGCCGCTTCCTCGACGAAAACGGCTTCCTGGACGTTGAAACGCCGATCCTGACCCGGGCCACCCCGGAAGGCGCGCGTGACTACCTGGTGCCTAGCCGTACCCACGCCGGCAGCTTCTTCGCCTTGCCGCAATCGCCGCAGCTGTTCAAGCAACTGCTGATGGTGGCCGGCTTCGACCGTTACTACCAGATCGCCAAGTGCTTCCGTGACGAAGACCTGCGCGCCGACCGCCAGCCGGAATTCACCCAGATCGACATCGAGACCAGTTTCCTCGATGAAAAAGAGATCATGGACCTCACCGAGCAAATGATCCGCAACCTGTTCAAGGAAGTGCTGGACTTGGAGTTCGGCGAATTCCCGCACATGACCTTCGAAGAAGCCATGCGCCGCTACGGTTCCGATAAGCCAGACCTGCGTAACCCGCTGGAACTGGTGGACGTGGCCGACCAGCTCAAGGAGGTCGACTTCAAGGTGTTCAGCGGCCCGGCCAACGATCCTAAATGCCGCATCGCCGCCCTGCGCGTGCCTGGCGGCGCGAGCATGCCGCGCAAGCAGATCGACGATTACACCAAGTTCGTCGGCATCTACGGTGCCAAGGGCCTGGCATACATCAAGGTCAACGAGCGCGCCAATGGCGTTGAGGGTCTGCAATCGCCGATCGTCAAGAACATCCCGCTGGACAACCTGAACGCGATCCTCGATCGCGTCGGTGCGGTCGATGGCGACATCGTGTTCTTCGGCGCCGACAAATCCAAGATCGTCAGCGAAGCGCTGGGCGCACTGCGCATCAAGCTGGGCAACGACCTCGACCTGCTGACCTGCAAGTGGGCACCGATGTGGGTTGTTGACTTCCCGATGTTCGAAGAGAACGACGACGGCAGCTTCAGCGCCTTGCACCACCCGTTCACCGCGCCGAAGTGCACGCCGGCAGAGCTGGAAGCCAATCCGGCTGGCGCTCTGTCCCGTGCCTACGACATGGTGTTGAACGGTACTGAGCTGGGTGGCGGCTCCATCCGTATCCACCGCAAAGAGATGCAACAGTCGGTCTTCCGTCTGCTGGGTATCAATGAAGCGGAACAGGAAGAGAAATTCGGCTTCCTGCTCGACGCCCTGAAATACGGTGCACCGCCCCACGGTGGCCTGGCCTTCGGCCTGGACCGCCTGGTGATGCTGATGACCGGCGCCCAGTCGATCCGTGAAGTGATCGCCTTCCCGAAAACCCAGAGTGCTGCGGACGTCATGACCCAGGCTCCAGGTGTGGTGGATGCCAAGGCATTGCGCGAACTGCACATTCGTCTGCGTGAGACGCCGAAAGCTGAGTAAGGCCGCAGCGTGAAAGCGCACTGAGGTTTACGCAGTCTAAAAAGGCGCATCTTCGGATGCGCCTTTGCGTTACAAGGGCTGTGCTTTAAAGAGGGAAGTCCCACCTGGGGTGGGATTGTTAAGGTTTCTACAGAATTTCGGAGTTGTGTTATGGCTGGCCATTCCAAGTGGGCGAACATCAAGCACCGCAAAGAGCGTCAAGATGCCAAGAAAGGCAAGATCTTCACCAAGTGGATCCGCGAGCTGACCGTCGCTGCCCGCCAAGGCGGTGGTGACCCTGGCTCCAACCCGCGTCTGCGCCTGGCGCTGGACAAGGCCCTGGGTGCGAACATGAGCCGCGATATCATCGACCGCGCCGTGGCCCGTGGCGCCGGTGCCGCCGATACCGACGACATGGTCGAGCTGAGCTACGAAGGCTATGGCCCGGGCGGGGTGGCGGTGATGGTCGAGTGTATGACCGACAACCGCAACCGCACCGCAGCGGCTGTGCGCCATGCGTTCAGCAAGTGCGGCGGCAACCTCGGTACTGACGGTTCGGTGGCCTACTTGTTCGAGCGCAAGGGGCAGATTTCCTTTGCACCGGGTGTGGATGAAGATGCACTGATCGAAGCCGCGATGGAGGCGGATGCCGACGACGTGGTGACCAACGACGATGGCTCCATCGACGTGTTCACCTCGTTTGCCGGGTTCTATGCCGTGCGCAATGCGTTGGAAGCCGCTGGTTTCAAAGGCACTGACGCGGAAATCGTGATGCTGCCGACCACCAGCGCCGAGCTGGATCTGGACGGTGCGCAGAAAGTGCTGAAGATGCTGGACATGCTCGAAGACCTGGATGATGTGCAGAATGTGTATTCGAACGCCGATATCCCGGAAGAAGTTGCCGCACAGCTAGGCTGATGGGTGACGTAGATCAAAATGTGGGAGCGAGCAAGCCCGCTCCCACATTGGATCTCCTCTGTATCGAAAATTGTTTTACCCAACCTGCAGGCGCTATGACTTTAATCCTAGGTATCGACCCCGGTTCGCGCATCACCGGTTTTGGCGTGGTGCAACACACCCCGCGCGGCTGCATCTATGTCGCCTCGGGTTGCATCCGTACCGGCGCGGGCGAGTTGGCCGAGCGCCTGCAGATTGTCTATCGCGGCGTGCGTGAGGTGATCCAGACGTACGGGCCGGTGACCATGGGCATCGAGAAGGTGTTCATGGCAAAGAACGCCGACTCAGCCCTTAAGCTTGGCCAGGCCCGTGGCGCGGCCATCGTGGCCGGCGCGGAGGAGGGCATGGAGATTGCCGAGTACACCGCGACGCAGGTCAAGCAGGCCGTGGTCGGCACCGGTGGGGCCAACAAGGAACAGGTGCAGATGATGGTCATGCACATGCTCAAACTCACCGCCAAGCCGCAGATTGACGCCTCCGACGCCCTGGCCATCGCCATTTGCCATGCGCACACCCGATCCAGTCTCCTACCGCACGGCCTCGGTACGGCACGCAGTCGTGGCGGGCGCCTGCGTCTCTGATAGCATCAGCGCAATCGTTATTTCCGGTCAGGCCTTGATCTGACCCCAAGCTTTAAGGAACGAACCGTGATTGGACGCTTGCGCGGCACCCTGGCTGAGAAACAGCCGCCGCACCTGATTCTGGATGTAAATGGGTTGGGGTATGAGCTGGAAGTGCCCATGACCACCTTGTATCGCCTGCCGTCGGTCGGTGAGCCGATAACACTGCACACTCATTTGGTGGTGCGCGAAGACGCACAACTGCTCTATGGTTTCATTGGCAAGCGCGACCGTGACTTCTTCCGCGAGCTGATCCGCCTCAATGGTGTGGGGCCGAAACTGGCCCTGGCCTTGATGTCGAGCCTGGAAGTGGATGAACTGGTGCGAGCTGTTTCGGCCCAGGATACCTCTGCGTTGACCAAGGTGCCCGGCGTCGGCAAAAAGACCGCCGAGCGCCTGCTGGTGGAACTCAAGGACCGCTTCAAGGCCTGGGAAGTCGTGCCGAGCATGTTTGCGCTGGTGCCGAACCAGCCGGATATGCCGGCGGGGCAGGTCGCCAGCGCCGAAAGTGATGCGGTCAGTGCGCTGATCTCCCTGGGCTACAAGCCGCAGGAAGCCAGCAAGGCCGTATCGGCCATCAAGGACAAGAACCTGAGCAGTGAAGACATGATCCGCCGTGCCCTGAAGGGAATGATTTAAGTGATTGAAGCTGATCGTCTGATCGCGGCCACCGGCCCGCGCGACCGTGAAGAAATCCAGGACCGCGCCATCCGTCCACTGAGCCTGGCGGACTATATTGGCCAGCCTACCGTGCGCGAGCAGATGGAATTGTTTATCCAGGCCGCGCGCGGACGCAGTGAATCCCTGGATCACACGCTGATCTTCGGCCCGCCGGGTCTGGGCAAGACCACCCTGGCCAACATCATTGCCCAGGAAATGGGCGTGTCGATCAAGTCGACCTCCGGCCCGGTGCTGGAGCGTCCGGGCGACCTGGCAGCATTGCTGACCAACCTTGAGCCGCACGATGTGCTGTTTATCGACGAGATCCACCGACTCTCGCCGATTGTCGAGGAAGTGCTGTATCCCGCGATGGAAGACTTCCAGCTCGATATCATGATCGGCGAAGGCCCTGCGGCGCGCTCGATCAAGCTCGACCTGCCACCTTTCACGCTGGTCGGCGCCACCACCCGCGCCGGCATGTTGACCAACCCGCTGCGAGACCGTTTTGGCATTGTTCAACGTCTAGAGTTCTATAGCACCGCAGACTTGGCGACCATCGTCAGCCGTTCGGCAGGCATTCTTGGCTTGCCGCTTGACCCGGAAGGCGCGTTTGAAATCGCCCGTCGCGCCCGTGGTACGCCACGGATTGCCAACCGCTTGCTGCGTCGCGTGAGGGATTTTGCCGAAGTGCGGGCCAAGGGCCATATCACCAAGCCCGTGGCCGACCTGGCCTTGAACCTGCTGGATGTGGATGAACACGGCTTTGATCACCAGGATCGACGTCTACTCTTGACCATGATCGAGAAGTTCGACGGGGGGCCGGTGGGCGTCGACAGCCTGGCGGCGGCGATCAGCGAGGAGCGCCATACCATTGAGGATGTGCTGGAGCCGTACCTGATCCAACAGGGTTATATCATGCGCACTCCGAGGGGCCGCGTCGTGACGCGCCATGCCTACCTGCACTTCGGATTAAACATTCCGTCACGATTGGGTGAGATGCCCGTGGTAGACGAATTCCTCGATGCAGTGGACGATTAAAAGCTTCACGAAAGTCGATTTATTCGATGTTTGTGCTGTCCTAGTGGCTGGCGTCGTCTTTCAGTCACTGGATATGTTTCAGAGAATGAAAAAACAGTTGCCTGGCCGGATTGGCAACCTGAGGAGTAAGCACTAGAGTATGCGCGCGCAAAACGGGGATCAGTCGTTCGCTCATCGCTGTCGCGTTTATTACGAGGACACCGATGCGGGCGGCATCGTGTATTACGTCAATTACCTCAAGTTCATGGAGCGGGCTCGAACCGAGCGGCTACGGGAGCTGGGCTTTGCCCAATCCCAGCTGGCAGGGGAGGACCTGTTATTCGTCGTGCATTCCAGCGAGGCGCGCTATCACGCGCCGGCGCGGCTGGACGATGAATTGCTGGTAAGCGCTGAAGTAATCGAATTGAACCGTGTCAGCCTGCGTTTCAAACAGCAGGTCAGGCGGGCAACGGATGCAACGCTGCTCTGTGAGGGGCAGTTCCTGGTGGCCTGTGTGCGCACCAATAGTTTGAAACCCCGGGCCATTCCCGAAGCTCTACGTGCGGCCTTTGCCGGCGTAAGCGGCGCGGGTAAACAATCAAAGCAGGAGATTTAGCGTGGAACCTACCGTCGTCGACCATTCCTCCATGTGGAGCCTGGTCAGTAATGCCAGTGTTGTGGTTCAACTGGTGATGCTGACCCTGGTAGCCGCATCGGTTACCTCTTGGGTCATGATTTTTCAGCGCAGCAACCTGCTGCGTGCCGGTCGACGTGCCCTGGAGAGCTTTGAAGAGCGCTTCTGGTCGGGTATCGATCTGTCCAAGCTTTACCGCCAGGCCGGTAGCAACCCGGACCCGGATTCGGGCGTCGAGCAGATCTTCCGCGCGGGCTTCAAGGAATTTTCCCGTCTGCGCCAGCAGCCAGGCGTGGACCCGGAAGCGGTCATGGAGGGTGTGGCCCGCGCCATGCGCGTCGCCATTTCCCGTGAAGAAGAGAAGCTTGAGCAGAGCTTGCCGTTCCTCGCCACCGTCGGTTCCGTGAGCCCATACATCGGCCTGTTCGGTACCGTGTGGGGGATCATGAACTCCTTCCGCGGCCTGGCCCAGGCCCAGCAAGCGACCCTGGCCACCGTTGCCCCGGGTATCGCTGAAGCCCTGGTCGCCACCGCGATCGGCCTGTTCGCTGCGATCCCGGCAGTAATCGCCTACAACCGTTTCGCCGCTACCAGCGAAACGTTGATTGGCCGTTACTACACCTTCGCCGATGAGTTCCAGGCGATCCTGCACCGTAAAGTGCACACCAGCGAAGAATAAGCAGGTAATTCCCAATGGCTTTAATCGCTCGAGCTCGCAAAAAGCGCAAGCCGGTCGCCGAGATGAACGTAGTGCCTTACATCGACGTGATGCTGGTGCTGCTGGTTATCTTCATGGTGACCGCGCCGATGCTCAACCAGGGCGTGAAGGTTGATCTGCCCAAGGTTTCCAGTGAAGCCTTGCCGCAAGACAACAACACTCAGGTCCTGACCATTTCGATCAAGGCTGACAAGACCTATTACTGGAACCTTGGCAGCGAAGTCGACACCCAGAAGCAGCAGGACAAGGCCCTCACCTTGCCAGCGATGACTGACGCTGTGACCAAGATCATTCGCTCCGGCAACGAAGGCGGCAAGCACACCCAGGTCTTCATTCGCGGTGACAAGTCGGTCGACTACGGCTCCGTCATGGGCGCCATGGGCGGGCTGCAGAAGGCCGGCGTCGGTAACGTTGGCTTGATTACCGAGGCGCCCTGATGCAGCAACAGCGAGAGCCGTCCGCCTCGGAAAGCTTCTTCTGGCCTAGCGTCTGGGCAATTGCCCTGCACGTCCTGGTGTTTGGCATGCTGTTCGTCAGCTTTGCCATGACCCCGGACCTGCCGCCAGCCAAGCCTATCGTGCAGGCGACCCTGTATCAGCTGAAATCGAAAAGTCAGGCCACCACCCAGACCAATCAGAAGATTGCGGGTGAGGCCCAGAAGTCGGCTGCGCGCCAGACTGAAGTCGAACAGATGGAACAGAAGAAGGTCGAGCAGGAAGCGGTGAAGGCTGCTGCGGAACAAAAGAAAGAAGAGGCGGCTCAAAAGGCCGAGGAATCGAAAAAGGCTGACGAAGCCAAGAAAGCTGACGAGGCGAAAAAGGCGGATGAAGCCAAGAAGTCCGAGAAAGCTGCCGAAGCTAAAAAGGCTGAAGAGAAACAATTGGCTGATATAGCCAAGAAGAAATCTGAAGAAGAAGCCAAGAAAGCTGCTGAAGAAGAGGCCAAGAAAAAGGCCGCTGAAGACGCCAAGAAGAAAATAGTCGAAGACGCGAAGAAAAAAGCCGCCGAAGACGCCAAGAAAAAAGCTGAAGCAGACCAGGCGAAGAAGAAAATCGCCGACGACGCGAAGAAGAAAGCTGCCGCCGACGCCACCAAGAAAAAGGCCCAGGAAGCAGCGCGTAAATCCGCCGAAGAGAAAAAGGCCCAGGCCTTGGCTGATTTGCTTTCCGACACGCCTCAGCGTCAGCAAGCCTTGGCCGATGAGCAAGGCGATGATGTCGCGGGCAGTTTCGACGACCTGATTCGGGCGCGGGCAGCAGAAGGCTGGACACGTCCACCTTCGGCGCGTAAAGGCATGACAGTAGTGCTGCAGATCGGCATGTTGCCGGACGGTACGGTGACTTCGGTCAGCGTGGCCAAGTCCAGTGGTGACGGTTCGTTCGACAGTTCGGCGGTTGCCGCGGTCAAGAATATTGGCCGGTTGACCGAGATGCAGGGAATGAAACCAAGCGACTTCGCTCCCTATCGATCATTCAAGATGACATTCACACCTGAGGATCTAGCCTTGTGAGAAACCTTCTTCGAGGAATGCTTGTCGTTATTTGCTGTATGGCAGGGATAGCGGCGGCGGATGAAAAGAACATCCTGGTCACCAGCGGTAGCGATCGGGCCACCCCGATCGCGGTAGTACCGTTCGGCTGGCAGGGCGGCAGCGTGCTGCCGGACGACATGGCCCAGATCGTCGGTGACGACCTGCGCAACTCCGGCTACTACGCACCGATTCCAAAGGGCAACATGATCAGCCAGCCGAACCAGGCCAGCGAAGTTGTGTTCCGAGACTGGAAGGCTGTTGGCGCCCAATACCTGATGGTCGGCAACATCACGCCGGCCGGCGGTCGCCTGCAAATCACCTACACTTTGTTCAACGTGGCGACCGAGCAGCAGGTCTTGACCGGCAGCGTTTCGGGCACCACCGAACAACTGCGGGACATGGCCCACTACATCTCGGACCAGTCGTTTGAAAAACTCACCGGCATCAAGGGTGCGTTCTCGACGCGTCTGCTTTATGTAACGGCTGAACGTTTTTCCGTGGATAACACGCGCTACACGCTGCAGCGCTCGGACTACGACGGTGCACGCGCAGTGACCCTGCTGCAATCGCGTGAGCCAATCCTGTCGCCGCGCTTTGCGCCGGACGGCAAGCGTATTGCCTATGTGTCTTTTGAGCAGCGCCGCCCACGGATTTTCGTGCAGCACATTGATACTGGCCGTCGTGAGCAGATCACTAACTTTGAAGGCCTCAACGGTGCACCCGCGTGGTCGCCGGATGGTTCGCGCCTGGCGTTCGTGCTGTCCAAAGATGGCAACCCGGATATCTACGTGATGAACATGGCTTCGCGCCAGCTCAGCCGCGTAACCAATGGCCCTGGCATCAATACCGAGCCGTTCTGGGGTAAGGATGGTTCGACCATTTACTTCACCTCTGATCGTGGCGGTAAGCCACAGGTCTACAAGGCAAACGTGAATGGCGGCGGTGCGGAACGTGTGACCTTTATTGGTAACTACAACGCCAACCCTAAGCTTTCGGCCGATGAAAAGACGTTGGTGATGATTCACCGTCAGGATGGTTTCACTAATTTCCGGGTTGCGGCCCAGGATTTGCAGCGCGGAACCGTAAAAATCCTCACAGATACCAACCTTGATGAGTCAGCCACTGTTGCGCCCAACGGCACCATGGTAATCTACGCCACCCGCCAGCAGGGCCGGGGAGTCTTGATGCTCGTGTCCATTAATGGACGCGTAAGGCTCCCGCTTCCTACCGCACAAGGCGAAGTCAGAGAACCATCCTGGTCCCCTTACCTGAACTGACGCGGCGCTACAAAAAGAAGTACTTAACACACTGGGGTTCATTAGGAGTTTCACGATGGAAATGCTGAAGTTTGGTAAGTTTGCTGCTCTGGCTCTGGCTCTGTCCGTAGCTGTTGGTTGCTCGTCTAAAGGCGGCGACAATGCCGGTGAAGGCGCAGCTGTTGATCCAAACGCTGGTTACGGCGCTAACACTGGTGCAGTTGACGGCTCCCTGAGCGAAGAAGCTGCTCTGCGCGCGATCACCACTTTCTACTTCGAATACGACAGTTCGGACCTGAAACCAGAGGCCATGCGCGCTCTGGACGTTCACGCGAAGGACCTGAAAGCTAACGGCGCTCGCGTTGTTCTGGAAGGTAACACTGACGCCCGTGGTACTCGTGAGTACAACATGGCACTGGGCGAGCGTCGTGCGAAAGCCGTTCAGCGCTACCTGGTACTGCAAGGTGTTGCTCCAGGCCAACTGGAACTGGTTTCCTACGGTAAAGAGCGTCCAGTTGCCACCGGTAACGATGAGCAGTCCTGGGCTCAAAACCGTCGCGTCGAACTGCGTAAGTAATTCGTCATGCGAACGTGCCGTCGTGCTCTAACTGTATTGGCTCTCAGCCTCGCACCGCTTGCGGTGTGGGCTGCGGTTCCTGTGGAAGATAGCAACTCAGGCTATAACAATAGCGGGAGCAGCTATCCACCAGCGGGTTATGGTACGAACGGCGCCTATGCGGGGGGAGCGGTTACGTCCGCTCCCTCGGCACAGGGCGAACTGTTCAACCAGCTGCAACGCATGCAGGATCAATTGGCGCAGCAACAAGGCACCATTGAAGTACTGCAGAATCAAGTGAACCAGCTGAAGCAAGAAGGCCTGGAGCGTTACCAGGATCTTGATCGACGTATTGGAACCGGTGTTTCACCTGCCGCCACTCCTGATAATTCTTCTGCCGGTGGCGCGCCTAGCGCTGCTGCCGGTGGTGCCGCAGCGGGGGCTGCAAGCCAAGCCCCTGTCAGCAGCGAACCGGTTGATCCGGCGAAGGAAAAGCTGTACTACGATGCAGCCTTCGACCTGATCAAGGCCAAAGATTTCGATAAGGCCAGCCAGGCTTTTACCGCTTTCCTGCGCAAATACCCGAACAGCCAGTACGCGGGCAACGCCCAATACTGGTTGGGCGAAGTCAACCTGGCCAAAGGTGATGTGCAGGGTGCAGGCCAGGCATTTGCGAAGGTCAGCCAGCTGTACCCCAAGCACGCCAAGGTGCCGGATTCGCTGTACAAACTCGCTGACGTAGAACGCCGCCTGGGTCATACCGACAAGGTCAAAGGTATTCTGCAGCAGGTCGTCGCCCAATATCCGGGTACTTCAGCTGCCCAGTTGGCCCAGCGGGACCTGCAACGCCTGTAAGCAATGCCGCCCGTTTAGAAGAAACCCGCGCCTGGCGCGGGTTTTTTCGTTAGAATCCACGCCCTTTTATGAAACACGCTTCCTGGGGTCTACGCGTTGGCGGGGTCTCTTGAGGTGCCTGACGGAGGCGGACAGCCTGTTTAGCTGTTACGCCCGTGGCGACTATGCAAGACACATTACGAATTACCGAAGTTTTTTACTCATTGCAGGGTGAAACGCGAACGGCCGGCCTGCCCACAGTATTCGTGCGGCTGACCGGTTGCCCTTTGCGTTGCCAATACTGCGACAGCGCCTACGCCTTCAGTGGCGGAACGGTGCGCACCCTCAATGACATCCTGGAGCAGGTTGCCGGTTATAAACCGCGCTACGTCTGCGTGACCGGCGGTGAGCCGCTGGCCCAGCCCAATGCCATCCCTTTGCTCAAGCAGCTGTGTGATGCCGGCTATGAAGTGTCGCTGGAGACCAGTGGCGCTCTGGACATCTCTGCGGTTGACCCCCGTGTAAGTCGCGTGGTCGACCTCAAGACTCCAGGCTCCAAGGAAGCACATCGCAACCGCTACGAGAACATCGACCTGCTGACGGCGAACGACCAGGTCAAGTTCGTTATCTGTTCCCGCGACGATTACGACTGGGCAAACTCCAAGCTGATTCAATATGGCCTGGAACGTCGCGCGGGTGAGGTGCTGTTCTCGCCAAGCCACCATGACCTGAACGCGCGTGACCTTGCCGATTGGGTCGTGGCGGACAATCTACCGGTCCGCCTGCAATTGCAGTTGCATAAATACCTTTGGAACGACGAGCCAGGACGCTGATATGACAGAACAAACAATGGATCAAAAGCGCGCGGTAATCCTGCTTTCCGGTGGCCTTGATTCCGCCACAGTGGTTGCCATGGCACAAGCGCAAGGCTACAGCTGCTACACCATGAGCTTCGACTACGGCCAGCGCCACCGTGCCGAGCTGAACGCCGCCGCCCGCGTCGCTCGTGAGATGGGCGTGGTAGAGCACAAGGTGATCGGCCTCAATCTCAACGGCATCGGCGGCTCCGCGCTGACCGACAGCAGCATCGATGTACCGGAAGCGCCCAGCGAAGGTATCCCGGTGACTTATGTGCCTGCACGTAACACCGTGTTCCTGTCCCTGGCCCTCGGCTGGGCAGAAGTGCTCAGCGCCCGTGACATCTTTATCGGCGTCAATGCGGTGGATTACTCCGGCTACCCGGACTGCCGCCCAGCGTTCGTTGAGTCGTTCGAGCGCATGGCCAACCTGGCAACAAAGGCCGGTGTAGAGGGGCAGGGCTTCCGCATCCTCGCGCCGCTGCAAAACCTGAGCAAGGCCGATATCGTCAAGGCTGGCGTAGGGCTTGGCGTTGATTATTCGCTGACTGTTTCCTGCTATCAGGCAGACGATGACGGCCGTGCTTGTGGGAAATGCGATAGCTGCCGACTGCGTGCAGAAGGCTTCCAAGCGGCCGGAATTGCTGACCCAACGCGTTATTTCTGATTTATTTCAAATAAGGTGTTGAATAATCCTTAGAAATCAGTATTATACGCGCCACCACACAGCGGGTCGTTAGCTCAGTTGGTAGAGCAGTTGGCTTTTAACCAATTGGTCGTAGGTTCGAATCCCACACGACCCACCATATTTGGCGGTTTAGAAAATCCGGAAGGCCCACGCAAGTGAGGATTTCCGGGTTTTTTTTTGCCTGTTTGAACATACCCAAAGCCCCAGGCGGACAAGAAGCCTGGGGCATTTTTGTATCTGTTCGACGGCAAGCGTCACAGGGGCAAGGCTTTTTCTCCCCGTTTGTTGTCAAACGATCCGAACCGCGAGTAGATTGAGTGCTATACAGCTCAGGACAAGGACCGTCATGACCATGCTTTCGCCTATCACCTCCGCCACTACGCTTGTTCCCCGTCCGGCAGAAGCGCCGAGCGCCACTCTGGCGCAAAGCACGGACGTCAGCGTAAAGCGACCGTCCCTGGTCGTCAGCCTGGGCAATGTTGTCTCCGATACGCTTGCTGACACGTATTCCCGCCGGGGGCAATTACCGGGTCAAGAGACCGTGCGTGCCTGGGAGAGCGAAAGCCAGGATGCGCTCAGCAAAACCCTAAATACCAACTTCAACTCGTTGTCCACAGCCAGCCGCTTCAGTGGCCTCGGCACCGGCCTGGTTGCGCAATTCGTCAAGGGCGGCGGGGTGGGGGTTTCCCAGTCTGTTTTGTACGCGAGTGCGGATCGGGCGCAAAACGCCGGCGAACTCAAGATCGATCAGAGTCTGCTGCACACCAAGGCCGATAATCTGCTGAGCCTCAGCATCCAGACCGCCAGCGGCAAGACCGTGACCTTCAGCCTCTCCAGCCAGGCCGATGGCCTGGGTGTGCAGGCCACGGTGGATGGCGGCACCTTGAGCGATGACGAACTCGAGGCGGTCGGCAAATTGGGCAGCGCCTTCCAGGCCGCCGTAGACGGGGTGACTGCGACGCCGCCGAAGCTCGACCTCAGCCAACTGACGCAGTTTGATTCCAAGCTGCTGGCCTCGGTGAACCTCAACGCCACGCTAAAGGGCCTGGACGGTCAGGACCTGAGCCTGGCCTTCCACGCCGACAGTCAAAGCCGTACTACACGCATGAGTGGCCCGCTGGGCGAACTTAACGTGGCAGTTGACCTGAAAAACAGCGCGATCCTGGGCGATGCCAAGCAGCAGGCCAATGCGCTGAAAAGCTACCTCACCCAGTTTGATCGCGCGCAGGAACGCGGCAGCGCCAAGCCGGAGTTGATGGCGATGTTCAAGGACGCGTTCCGCGCCATGAACAGCCATTATCCACAGGCCATTTCCCTGCCGGAAGCGCTGACCCGCAACCCGACCGACCAGGGACTGCTGACCGGCCTTGCTGATTTCAAGGCGTCGATCAAGCAGGCCGCTGACTCACCCAACCCGATGCGCCCGTCCGAGGTGGACGGCTTTGCCTATCAAGTGTCGCAAAAGACCCGCGTCGGCGGCGGCAGCGCATTGGACCGCAACGTCAGCCAGGACCAGCAGTCGAGCCTCTCCGCGAGTTTCCATAAAGGCCTTAAGGGTGGAAAGGCACCGGCCCTGGATGGCAGCCTGGAGTCGCAGAACTATCTTTATGTGCAAGTGCAGGACAAGGCCAGCAGTTCGGCCAATCTCTCCTACAAGGACGGCCTGCTGGTCAACGCATCCGTCGAGCAGAGTGCCAGCCAGAACACTCGTACGCAGAAGTATGTGATGGGCAAGCTGACGGAGGACACCACTGTGCCGAAAGACGCCTCAGTCAGGCGCGATTACCTCGTCCTTCTCGAATACGCGGCCAAGGAAAGCAAGAAGTCCAAAGATGCACTGCAGGCGTCCACATTGAAAGATGCCCTGGCCGACGTGCATGCCTCGGTGATGTTGCAGGAAGACCCATCTGCACTGGTGCGCTGACACCGCTTGCGAGAACGGGCAGCCCCGCCCTGGGGTTTCCCGTTTTTTGCCCGACAGACGCGCCCGCAGATGCCAGATTAGGCTTTTGAATCCATTCGATATTCTGTAGCCTTGCCGAGCTTCACCTTTACCCGTGCTTGATGAACACAATCACTTCGTCCGGCGGCGCCCGAAGGGCTCCAGAGCCGGTGGTACACTCGACTTTCGCGCTACTGCGCCTGCAGGTCTTGCGAACATGACGCAAATTTCTGAACGCCTTCTGGTCCAAGCCCATCTCGACGCCAAGCAGCCCAAGGCCCTGAGCGCCGATGAAGAGGCGAGCCTGCGCACCGCCATCGCTGCTGAGCTCAAAGCTCAAGACGCCGTCCTGGTTGCCCACTTCTATTGTGACCCGGTGATCCAGGCCCTGGCCGAAGAAACCGGTGGCTGTGTCTCCGACTCCCTGGAAATGGCCCGCTTCGGCGCCGCGCATCCGGCCAAGACCGTGCTGGTCGCCGGTGTGCGCTTCATGGGCGAGACCGCCAAAATCCTTACGCCCGAAAAACGCATTCTCATGCCGACGCTGGAAGCCACGTGTTCCCTGGACCTGGGTTGCCCGGTGGAGGAGTTTTCGGCGTTCTGTGATCAGCATCCCGAGCGCACCGTGGTGGTGTACGCCAACACGTCGGCGGCGGTCAAAGCCCGAGCGGATTGGGTGGTGACCTCCAGCTGTGCGCTGGAAATTGTCGAAAGCCTGATGGACAACGGCGAGACGATCATCTGGGGCCCGGACAAGCACCTGGGTACTTACATCCAGCGCCAGACCGGTGCCGATATGCTGTTGTGGGACGGTGCCTGCATCGTCCACGAAGAGTTCAAGTCCAAGCAGTTGGAAGACATGAAGGCGCTGTACCCGGATGCAGCCATTCTGGTGCACCCGGAGTCGCCGACGGCGGTGATTGAACTGGCGGACGCCGTGGGTTCAACCAGCCAACTGATCGCGGCTGCCCAACGCTTGCCGAACAAGACCTTTATCGTCGCCACCGACCGCGGCATCTTCTACAAGATGCAGCAGCTGTGCCCGGACAAAGTCTTTATCGAAGCGCCTACCGCCGGCAACGGCGCCGCGTGCCGCAGTTGCGCACACTGCCCGTGGATGGCGATGAACACGCTGGAGCGCACGCTGCAGTGCCTGCGTGAGGGTAGCAACGAGATCTTCGTCGAGCCGTCGGTGATCCCGCATGCGGTGCGCCCGCTCAAGCGCATGCTGGACTTCACCCAGGCTGCGCGCCTGAAGCTGGCCGGCAACGCCTGACCCCGTTGTGAACACTGTCAAACTGTGGGAGCTGGCAAACCAGCTCCCACAGTTGATGTGTGTCGTCTGCAATTACTTCTTCTGCTTCGGAACCCGCACCAGTTGCGTATCCGAATAGATATCGTGCCAGCTGCGCTTTTGCTTATCGAACAGCGACCAGATAAACCCCAGCCCCACGCACAGCCACGACGCAATCGACACCACAAAGCGCAACAGCGCCTGCCACAGGCTGATCCGCGAGCCGTCGGCGTTCTGCACGCGCACGCCCCACACCTGCATGCCCAGGGTCTGCCCGGAATGGGTCCAGAACTTGGCGAAGAAACCAAACAGCACAAACAACAGAATCGTCGACAGCAGCGGATCGCCATCCAGTGCGCCGGACTCGGTGAGCGTGCGCATCCTGGCTTCGCCCATAAACGCGATCCAGATCAGCTTGTAGATGAACGCAGTAACGATCAGCAGCGCGGTGCACAACAGGAAGTCGTAGAACATCGCTGCCAAGCGACGGCCCAGGCCAACGGCGGGGAAATCGCCTGTGGGGCTCAGCAGGGGTTTCGACATGGCAGGGCTCTCTAATGGAAAAAGCCATTTTACGAGCAATCGCACATAAAAAAGCCCCTGATGTCAGCATCAGGGGCTTTTTGTCGCAGTTGGGATCAGCCTTCTGCTTGTACTTCGTCAGCCTGCATGCCTTTCTGGCCTTGCACAGCAACGAACGTCACTTTCTGGCCTTCTTTCAGGCTCTTGAAGCCGTTGCCCTGAATGGCGCGGAAATGCACGAACAGATCCTGACCGCTTTCTGGCGTGATAAAACCAAACCCTTTCTCGTCGTTAAACCACTTGACGGTACCGCTCTGACGTTCAGACATTTTCTTATTTCCTTGACGCTAAAATTAATGACAGCCTCTTTCACATGAAAGAGCACTGGGCTGGGTTGCAGGAAAGTAAGAGACGTCGAACGGGTTGTAGCACAACTACTTCAGCTACTGCCCAGGTCCAGGTTCCAAGCGACCCATGCAAACACAGTGCGCAAACTCTACGCCAACTAATAGATAAAAAACAAGTCCTGGCAAATGCCCCGTGTTTGCTGGGCTTTATGACGCTTTGGCGAATAATGAGGCGTCGACTTATTCGATAGAGTTGGTCACTTGTTATGGGTTTAAACACTTAATAAAGACTATCGGTGATGCACTGTTTTGTGGCGGTTGCGTTACAGATTAGTGCACGCTGGCGCAACCGCGTTACTTATAGAAACAGTCAATCAACCGCGGTAGTAACGTTGCGGCACAAATGGCATTTTACTTACACGCAGTGGCACTTTTTTCCCACGCACCAGCGCAGACACTTCGGTATCCAGCGCGATGAATGCACTGTCCAGGTAACCCATAGCCAGCGGGCCACCCAGCGTCGGACCGAAACCACCGCTGCACACCCTGCCAATCACTGTGCCGTGTTCGTCAACGATTTCCGCGCCTTCACGCACTGGCGTGCGCTCCTGTGGCAACAGGCCAACACGTTTACGACTTACGCCGGCTTGCTGCTGGGTGAAGACCTTGTCGGCGCCCGGGAAGCCACCGGCACGCGCGCCGTCGGCGCGGCGGGCCTTGGAGATCGCCCACAACAGGCTGGCTTCGATGGGTGTGGTGTCGGTGTTCATGTCGTGGCCATACAGGCACAGGCCGGCTTCCAGGCGCAGCGAGTCGCGGGCGCCCAGGCCGATGGCCTGTACTTCGGTCTCAGCGAGCAGGCTGCGGGCCAGGCTTTCGGCGTTGGCGGCCGGCACGGAGATTTCAAAGCCGTCCTCACCGGTGTAGCCCGAACGACTGACGTAGCAGTCCACACCCAGCAGGCGCAGGGTGGTGAACTGCATGAAGGTCATCTTGGTGACTTCCGGTGCCAGGCGTGCCAGTACCTTGACCGCCGCCGGCCCCTGCAGGGCCAGCAATGCACGCTCTTCGAACAGCGGTTCGATGCTGCACTGGTCGCCGATATGCTGGCGCAGGTGCGCCAGATCCTGATCCTTGCAGGCGGCGTTGACCACCAGGAACAGCTCGTCGTTACCCAGGTTGGCCACCATCAGGTCGTCGAGAATGCCGCCCTGGTCATTGGTGAACATCGCGTAGCGCTGCATGCCCACCGGCAAGTCGATGATGTCGACCGGCACCAGGGTTTCCAGGGCTTTGGCCGCATTGGCGCCGGTGAGGCGGATCTGGCCCATGTGGGACACGTCGAACAGCCCGGCTTGATCACGGGTGTGCAGGTGTTCCTTCATCACACCCAGAGGGTATTGCACCGGCATGTCGTAGCCGGCGAAGGGCACCATGCGCGCGCCCAGCTCAATGTGCAGGGCGTGCAGTGGGGTTTTCAACAGGGTTTCGGTGGACATATTCAGCTCCTGAAAAACGTGCTGGCGCGCCGTTAGGCGTCAGCACTCGATAATGTTGACCGCCAAACCGCCACGGGCGGTTTCCTTGTATTTGCTTTTCATGTCGGCGCCAGTCTGGCGCATGGTGCGGATGACTTTATCCAGCGAGACGAAATGTTGGCCGTCGCCGCGCAAGGCCATACGCACCGCATTGATCGCCTTGACCGAACCCATGGCATTGCGCTCGATGCAGGGCACCTGCACCAGCCCGCCAATCGGGTCGCAGGTCAGGCCGAGGTTGTGTTCCATGCCGATCTCGGCGGCGTTTTCCACTTGGGAGACGCTGCCACCCAATACTTCGCACAGCGCGCCCGCCGCCATCGAACAGGCCACGCCTACTTCACCCTGGCAGCCGACTTCGGCGCCGGAAATCGAGGCGTTTTCCTTGTACAGAATGCCGATGGCAGCGGCGGTGAGCAGAAAACGCACCACGCCGTCTTCGTTCGCGCCGGGGATAAAGCGCATGTAGTAATGCAGTACGGCTGGCACGATCCCGGCCGCGCCGTTGGTCGGCGCCGTGACTACGCGCCCGCCGTTGGCGTTTTCTTCGTTGACTGCCAGGGCGTAAAGGTTGACCCAATCCAGCACCGACAACGGGTCGCGCAGCGCCGATTCCGGGTGCTTGCACAGCTGGCGATGCAGCGCAGCAGCGCGCCGCTTGACCTTCAAGCCACCCGGCAAAATCCCCTCATTGCGGCAGCCCGCGTCGACGCAGTCCTGCATCACTTGCCAGATTTTCAACAGGCCTGCGCGGGTCTCCGCTTCGGGGCGCCAGGCACTTTCATTGGTCAGCATCACCTGGCTGATGGACAACCCATAGGTAGTGCAATGACCGAGCAGGTCTTTGGCGTGTTTGAAGGGGAAGGTCAGCGGCGTGGCGTCTTCGACAATCCGGTCAGCGCCTGCGGCGTCCTCATCTACCACAAACCCGCCACCGACCGAGTAGTACTCGCGGCTGCGGATCTGGATGTTGGCGGCGTCAAAGGCACGAAAGATCATGCCGTTGGGGTGGTAGGTGAGGGGTTTGCGAATCATCGCCAAGTGTTCTTTCTCATTGAACGCAATGCTGTGTTCGCCGAGCAAATTCAGGCAGCCGTCCTTGCGCATCTGCGCCAGGCGCGTCGCCACGGTTTCGGTGTTGACGGTGTCCGGGTGTTCGCCTTCCAGTCCGAGCAGCACGGCCTTGTCGCTGCCGTGGCCTTTGCCGGTGGCGCCCAGCGATCCATAGAGTTCCACCTTGACGGTGGTGGTGGCGCTCAGCAGGTTGTCACGGCGCAAGCCCTCGACAAACCGGGCTGCGGCGCGCATCGGGCCGACGGTGTGGGAACTGGAGGGGCCGATGCCAATCTTGAACAGGTCGAACACGCTAAGGGACATGGTTGTTCTCCGGTTTCTTATTATGTGTGGGAGGTACTCGATTCAACTGTGGAAGAGGTGTGTGTGGGAGCCGGGCTTGCCCGCGATGCAGGCACCTCGGTCCATCTGGCAGACCGAGGTGAGGCTATCGCAGGCAAGCCAGCTCCCACACAAGCCAGCTTTCACATCTAATCGAGCACAGCCTCAGTTATGCGTAGCTCTCGATCGACGGGCATGCACACACCAGGTTGCGATCGCCAAACACGTTGTCGACCCGGCCAACCGGCGGCCAGTATTTGCCTTCGATCAACGAAGCCACCGGGTACACAGCCTGTTCACGGCTATACGGGTGTGTCCACTCGCCCACCAGCTCGGCTGCGGTGTGCGGCGCGTTCTTCAGCGGGTTGTCATCCTTGTCCAGGGTGCCGTTTTCCACGGCGCGGATTTCTTCGCGGATGGCGATCATGGCGTCGCAGAAGCGGTCCAGTTCTTCCTTGGATTCGCTCTCGGTCGGCTCGATCATCAACGTGCCCGCGACCGGGAACGACATGGTCGGCGCATGGAAGCCGAAGTCGATCAGGCGCTTGGCCACGTCATCTACGCTGATGCCGCTGCTGTCTTTGAGTGGGCGCAGGTCGAGGATGCATTCATGCGCTACCAGGCCGTTGCTGCCGGTGTAGAGCACGGGGTAGTGCTCCTCCAGACGACGGGAAATGTAGTTGGCATTCAGGATCGCCAGTTGCGAAGCGCGCTTGAGGCCCGCGCCGCCCATCATGCTGATGTACATCCAGGTGATCGGCAGAATGCTTGCGCTGCCGAACGGCGCCGCGCAGACCGCGCCTTCCTTGCGTTCCATGGCTGCGTGGCCTGGCAGGAACGGCGTGAGGTGCGACTTGACGCCAATCGGGCCGACGCCCGGGCCGCCACCGCCGTGGGGAATGCAGAAGGTCTTGTGCAGGTTCAGGTGGGACACGTCGCCGCCGAACTTGCCCGGTGCGCACAGGCCGACCATGGCGTTCATGTTGGCGCCGTCGATGTACACCTGGCCGCCGTTGTCGTGAATGATGCCGCAGATTTCGCGGATACCTTCTTCGAACACACCATGGGTGGACGGGTAGGTAATCATCAGCGCGGCGAGGTGGTCGCGGTGCTCGATGGCCTTGGCGCGCAGGTCTTCGATATCGACGTTGCCACGCGCATCGCAGGCGGTGACGACAACGCGCATGCCAGCCATGTTGGCGGTGGCAGGGTTGGTGCCGTGGGCCGACGATGGGATCAGGCAGATGTCGCGGCGTTCATCGCCACGGCTCTGGTGGTACGCACGGATGGCCAACAGGCCCGCGTACTCGCCTTGGGAGCCGGCGTTCGGCTGCAGGGAGATTGCATCGTAACCGGTGGCCGCGCAGAGCATGGCTTCCAGGTCGGAGGTCAGCTCCAGGTAACCGGTGCTTTGCTCGGCCGGGGCGAAGGGGTGCAGGGCACCGAACTCGGCCCAGGTCACCGGGATCATTTCGCTGGCGGCGTTGAGCTTCATGGTGCACGAGCCCAGCGGGATCATGGTGCGGTCCAGCGCCAGGTCCTTGTCGGCCAGCTTGCGCAGGTAGCGCATCAGCTCGGTTTCCGAGTGATAACGGTTGAACACCGGGTGGCTGAGGACGGGCGACTGGCGCAGCAGTGCGGCCGGTAGGGCGCTGTCAACGTTGGCAGTGAAGGCTGGCAGCGGCTTGCCGTCGGCGAAGATGCTCCACAGCGTTTCGATATCCGCCTGGTTGGTGGTTTCGTCCACCGACACGCCAAGACGCTCAGCGTCCACCACACGCAGGTTGATGCGCTGGGCACGGGCCTTGTCGTGCAGGGCGGCGGTGTTGGCGCCGGTGTTGAGGGTAATGGTGTCGAAGAAGTTGGCTTGCTCGACTTTCAGGCCCAGGGCGGTCAAGCCCTTGGCCAGGATCGCGGTCAACTGGTGCACGCGCTGGGCGATCTGGGTCAGGCCTTTGGGGCCGTGGTACACGGCGTACATGCTGGCGATGTTGGCCAGTAGCACCTGGGCGGTGCAGATGTTGCTGGTGGCCTTTTCGCGGCGGATATGCTGCTCGCGGGTCTGCATCGCCAGGCGCAGGGCCGGCTTGCCGAAACGGTCGACGGACACACCTACCAGGCGGCCCGGCATGTCGCGCTTGAACGCATCCTTGGTGGAGAAGTACGCCGCGTGCGGGCCACCGAAGCCCAGCGGCACGCCGAAGCGTTGCGCGCTGCCGATGGCCACGTCGGCGCCGAATTCACCCGGTGGGGTCAGCAGGGTCAGGGCCAGCAGGTCAGCGGCTACCGCGACCAGTGCGTTGGCGGCGTGGAAGCGCTCGGTGAGCTCGCGGTAGTCGAACACGTCACCGTTGCTGGCTGGATATTGCAGCAGGGCGCCGAAAAACGGGGTGACGTCGTTCAGTTCGCGCTCATCGCCTACGACCACATCGATACCCAACGGCTCGGCACGGGTGCGCAGCACGTCGAGGGTTTGCGGGTGGCTGTGGATCGAGGCGAAGAAGGCATTGCTGCCCTTGTTCTTGCTCAGGCGTTTGCAGAAGGTCATGGCCTCGGCGGCAGCGGTGGCTTCGTCGAGCAGGGAGGCGTTGGCGATCGGCAGGCCGGTGAGGTCGCTGATCAGGGTCTGGAAATTCAGCAACGCTTCCAGGCGGCCTTGGGAAATCTCTGGCTGGTACGGCGTGTAGGCGGTGTACCAGGCCGGATTTTCCAGCAGGTTACGCAGGATCGGCGACGGCGTGTGGCAGTTGTAGTAGCCCTGGCCGATGTAGGTTTTGAACAATTGGTTCTTGCCGGCGATGGCCTTGATCCTGGCCAGGGCCTCGGCTTCGCTCAGGCCGTCTTCCAGGCCGAGCACGCTGGTGCCCTTGATGCTTTCCGGGATCACGCTGGCGCTCAGGGCTTCCAGGGAGTCGAAACCCAGGCTGGCCAGCATGTGCTGCTCGTCTTCCTGACGCGGGCCGATGTGGCGGGCGATAAATTCGTTGGCAGTGCTCAAGTTGATCGTCATGGCGCGCTCCTCAGGCTTCAGCGTTGGCTTTGATCAGGCGGTCGTACGCGTCCTGATCCAGCAGTTTAGCTACCGCCTCGGCGTCGGCCGGTTTAAAGCGGAAGAACCAACCTTCGCCCATCGGGTCTTCGTTGACCAGTTCCGGGTTGCCATCGAGTTTTTCGTTCACTTCGAGCACTTCACCGTCCAAAGGCATGTACACGCCGCTGGCGGCTTTTACGGACTCGACGGTAGACGCTTCGGCGCCCTTGTCGTAAGCCTGCAACTGCGGCAGTTGCACGAAAACCACATCACCCAGCGCGTTCTGCGCAAAAGCGGTGATCCCCACGGTGACGCTGCCGTCAGCTTCGGCGCGCAGCCATTCGTGATCTTCAGTGAAACGCAACTCGCTCATGGAAACTCCTCGGGGCCAGATTCGTCTGGTGGACGGGATTGGAATAATGGGGAGTTACTTAGCAATATCGCGGCCAAGCTTGTTAAAGCCTTTTAAATCAAGGGTTTAATAAAAAATGGTTATGACGATAGGGCATTTGGCTGTAGCGATTTCGCTACACTCCGACGCGCAGAAAAAAGCCTATGCGGATCAAAGCCTTGCATGGCGCGCAAAAAACAAGGTTGTAGCGATATCGTTCCGCTGTAGCGCTTTCAGTACAGCCGATGTCGTTCTCAGACCAACTTTTGCAATACGGTCCTGTGGGCGCTGGCTGGCCTGCGATGGCGGTCCATCAAACCCAAATGGGCCGGCTGACCCACCGCTATCGCAGGCCAGCCAGCTCCCCCATTGAGACTGCGTTTGTTCAGTCAGGGTTTGTTGGGAATGCCGTACTTGCGCAGGCGATGGGCAATCGCCGTGTGGGAAGTCTGCAAGCGGCTGGCCAGTTGGCGCGTCGAGGGGTAGCTGCTGTAGAGCTTTTCCAGCAGGCTGCGCTCGAAATCTTCCATGGCCTGTTCCAGGCTGTCGACTTCACCGTCGCCCTGGCGCGCTACTGACGTGCCGGCGATGTCGAGGTCGCCAATGTCCACCAGGCTGCTTTCACAGATGGCGGCGGCGCGGAAGATCACGTTTTGCAACTGGCGCACATTGCCCGGCCAGCGGTTGCCCAACAGCGCCGGGTAAGTGCCGGGCGCCAGGCGGCAGACCGGACGTTGGATCTGCGCACAAGCCTGCTGCATGAAATAGCGCGCCAGCAGCAGGATGTCCTGGCCGCGTTCGCGCAGCGGCGGTACTTCGACGTTGAGCACATTGAGGCGGTAGAACAAGTCTTCGCGAAAGGTGCCCTCGCTGACCATCTTTTCCAGGTCGCGGTGGGTGGCGCTGAGGATGCGCACATTGACCTTCACTTCACGGTCGCCACCGACGCGACGGAAGCTGCCGTCATTGAGAAAACGCAGCAGCTTGGCCTGCAGGTACGGGGACATCTCACCGATCTCATCCAGGAACACCGTGCCCTGGTTGGCCAACTCCATCAGCCCCGGCTTGCCGCCGCGTTGCGCGCCGGTAAAGGCGCCCGGTGCATAACCGAACAGCTCACTTTCGGCGAGGTTTTCCGGCAGCGCCGCGCAGTTCAATGCCAGAAAGGGCGCGCTGTGACGCGCGCTGATGGCGTGGCAGGCACGTGCCACCAGCTCCTTGCCGGTGCCGGTTTCGCCTTGAATCAATAGCGGTGCATCCAATGCCGCCACCCGCTGCGCGCGCGCCTTGAGCGTGCGGATGACGGGGGATTCGCCGAGCAGCGCATCAAACCCTTCGGCATGGTCGTGGTGCAGCGCCGACAGTTGTTCGCCGATACGGTTGGGTTGGTAGAGGGTGAGCAGGGCACCGGCGTCGGTGATCGGCGTGGCGTCCAGCAGCAAGGTCTGGCCGTTGACGCTGATCTCACGCAGCGGCAGGCGAAAGCCGTGTTCCAGCAACGTGTCCAGCAGCGTCGGGTCGTTGAACAGCTCGCTGATGCTTTCCCCGGCCGGTTCGCGGCCATACAGGGCGATCAGTGCCGGGTTGGCCAACAGAATCTTGCCGGCGCTATCCAGGGCCAGCACCGGGTCGGTCATGGCGGCCAGCAGGGCATCGAGTTGCAGGTGGCGGCGTTGACCGGGGAGGATATCCACCACCGTGACCGCCTGTACGCCGTGCACGCGGAAGAGGGCGTCGCGCAGCGCTTCCAGCACCTCAGCGCTCAGGGTCGGCGCATCGATGTAGACATTGGGCGGCACCATTTCCACCGCATCCAGGTTGAGATTACGCCCACCGAGCAAGGCCAGGACTTCCTGGGTGATGCCGACGCGGTCGATGAAGCTGACGTGGATACGCATGGGGCGGATCTTGATTCTGGAGTGCGGAGGGTGGCCAGTATGCCTTGGAGATGATGGAGATCAAAATGTGGGAGCAAGCCAGTCAGCTCCCACAGGGGATTTGCGGTGTTGTTACTCCAGGTGCTCGGGCTTGACTGGATCACCCGGCTTCACATCCAGCTGATGCCGCACATCCTCGAACATCAAGTCGTACTGCTTGTGCATCGAGCCGTTCAACACCGCGGTCTTGGGCATTCCATACTTCTGCGCAATATTCATCGCATGCCGCGCAAAGTCGAACGCCTGGTCCTTGGGCAGGAAGAACGCTTCCTTGAGGTCCTTGCCCTGCACCGAGCCATGCAGCGTGAACAGCATCCCCTTGCCTTCCTTGGGGTCCTGGCTGACTTCATACTCGATGCACAGGTTGTAGCTGTAGTCCTGGGCATTCAGCGCGTGACGTTCAACGTGCAAGTGACCGGGTTCAAAGGTGGCCATAGGCGTCTCTCCTCCACTTCACAGATAGGTGATGCCAGGTTTTGCCGTGCTGATGCGTGTACCGGCGCTGCCCTGGACGATGGCTTCGATGTCCGAGAGTGAACCGATGACGGCGGTTTTGCCAGTCTGGCGGGCGAACTCGCAGGCGGCTTGCACCTTGGGCCCCATGGAACCGGCGGCGAAGCCGAGTTTTTCCATTTCGTCAGGGTGGGCCTGGCCGATGGCTTTTTGGGTCGGCTTGCCGTAGTCGATGAAAGCGGCGTTGACATCGGTGGCGATCACCAGCAAATCGGCGTCCAGTTGCGCAGCCAGCAAGGATGAGCAGAGGTCTTTGTCGATCACCGCTTCGATGCCTTGGAGCTTGCCGTCTTCGCCGTACATTGTCGGGATGCCGCCACCTCCGGCGCAGATCACGATGGCGCTTTTTTCCAGTAGCCACTTGATCGGGCGGATTTCAAAGATACGTTTCGGCCGTGGGCTGGCGACCACACGGCGGTATTTATCGCCGTCTGGTGCAATTGCCCAGCCTTTTTCGGCGGCGAGCTTTTGCGCTTCGGCCTTGGAGTACACCGGGCCGATGGGCTTGGTCGGGTTCTGGAACGCTGGGTCCTTGGCGTCGACTTCCACCTGGGTGAGCAAGGTGGCGAACGGCACTTCGAAGTCCAATAGATTGCCCAGCTCCTGCTCGATGATGTAGCCGATCATGCCTTCGGTCTCGGCGCCGAGCACGTCCAGCGGGTAGGGCGAAACCTGGGTATAGGCCGCCGCCTGCAATGACAGCAGGCCGACTTGCGGGCCATTGCCGTGGGCGATCACCAGCTCGTTGCCGGTATGGATCTTGGCGATCTGCTCGGTGGCGATGCGAATATTGGCGCGTTGGTTGTCCGCCGTCATGGGTTCACCACGGCGGAGCAGGGCGTTGCCGCCCAGGGCTACGACGATGCGCATACAGAGTGTCCTTCTGAAAGTTCTGATGAAGGAACGCGGTCAATGTGGGAGCTGGCTTGCCTGCGATAGCATCACCGCGGTCTGCTTGATAGACCGAGGTGCCTGCATCGCGGGCAAGCCCGGCTCCCACATTTGTCCTCATTGCCAACTTAAGGGTTAGATATCCGCCAACGCCGACACCAGAATCGCCTTGATGGTATGCATGCGGTTCTCCGCCTGCTCAAACGCAATGTTGGCCGGCGATTCAAACACCTCTTCAGTCACTTCCACGCCATTGGCCAGGTTCGGATAGCGCGCGGCGATGTCCTTGCCGACCTTGGTTTCGCTGTTATGGAACGCCGGCAGGCAGTGCATGAACTTCACGCGTGGGTTGCCCGAGGCTTTCATCATCTTGGCGTTGACTTGGTACGGCAGCAGTTGCTCGATGCGCTCGTCCCACGCTTCCACCGGCTCACCCATCGACACCCAGATATCGGTGTGGATGAAGTCCACGCCTTTCACGGCTTCTTTCGGGTCTTCGGTGATGGTGATGCGTGCGCCGCTTTCTTCGGCGAACGCCTGGCATTGCTTGATGAAATCTTCGTGCGGCCACAGGGCTTTCGGCGCACCGATGCGCACGTCCATGCCCAGCTTGGCGCCGATCATCAGCAGCGAGTTGCCCATGTTGTAACGGGCATCGCCGAGGTAGGCGTAGCTGATGTCATGCAACGGCTTGTCGCTGTGTTCGCGCATGGTCAGGGTGTCGGCGATCATTTGCGTCGGGTGGAATTCGGCGGTGAGTCCGTTGAACACCGGCACGCCGGCGAATTTGGCCAGCTCTTCGACGATTTCCTGCTCGAAGCCACGGTACTCAATGGCATCGAACATGCGCCCGAGCACCCGGGCGGTGTCTTTCATGCTTTCTTTGTGGCCGATCTGCGATGAAACCGGATCGATATAGGTGACGTGGGCACCCTGGTCATGGGCTGCGACTTCGAAAGCGCAACGGGTGCGGGTCGAGGTTTTTTCGAAGATCAGCGCGATGTTCTTGCCTTTCAGGTGCGCACGCTCGGTGCCGGTGTATTTGGCGCGTTTGAGGTCTCGGGACAGGTCCAGCAGGTAGTTGAGCTCGCGGGTGGTGTGGTGCATCAGCGAGAGCAGGCTGCGGTTGCGCATGTTGAAAGCCATGATGGATCTCCTTAATAGTCGATTGGGTCGCGGATGATCGGGCAGGTCATGCAGTGGCCGCCGCCACGGCCGCGGCCGAGTTCACCGGCGCTGATGGTGATGACTTCCACACCGGCCTTGCGCAGCAAGGTGTTGGTGTAGGTGTTGCGGTCGTAACCGATCACCACGCCAGGCTCCACGGCGACTACGTTGTTGCCGTCGTCCCACTGCTCGCGTTCGGCGGCGAAGCTGTTGCCACCGGTTTCAACCACACGCAGGGCCTTGAGGTTGAGCGCTGCGGCTACGGTCTCAAGGAAGTTGGTTTTCTCGCGTTGGATATCGATACCGTGCGGCTTGCTTTCGTCAGGGCGCAGGGTGAAGGGGACGATTTGGTTGACCACTTCGGGGAAGATGGTGACCAGGTCGCGGTCGCAGAAGCTGAACACGGTATCCAGGTGCATCGCCGCGCGGGATTTCGGCAGTCCGGCAACGATCACGCGTTCCACGGCTTTGTTTTTGAACAAGTTGCGCGCCAATTGGCCGATGGCTTGGTGGGACGAGCGTTCGCCCATACCGATCAAGACCACGCCGTTACCAATGGGCATCACGTCGCCGCCTTCCAGCGTGGCGGCACCGTGTTCCTGGTCGGGGTCGCCGTACCAGATCTGGAAGTCCGCGTGGGTGAACTCAGGGTGGAATTTATAGATGGCGCTGGCCAACAGGGTTTCCTGGCGTCGCGCCGGCCAGTACATCGGGTTCAGCGTCACGCCGCCGTAGATCCAGCAGGTGGTGTCACGGGTGAACTGAGTGTTGGGCAGCGGGGGCAGGATGAAACTGGCGTGGCCGAGGAAGTCGCGGAACATCTCGATGGTCTTGCCACCAAAGCTGCTCGGCAGGTCATCCGCCGATACGCCGCCGATCAGGAACTCAGCGATCTTGCGCGGCTCCAGACTGCGCAGCCACGAGCTGACTTCATCGACCAGGCCCAGGCCGACCGTGTTGGAGGTGATCTTGCGCGCCAGGATCCAGTCGAGCGCTTCAGGGTTGGCAACGATGTCGGTCAGCAGGTTGTGCATTTCCAGCACATCAATGTCCCGCTCGCGCATCTTGGTCACGAAGTCGAAATGGTCGCGCTTGGCCTGGGCCACCCACAACACGTCATCGAACAGCAGTTCATCGCAGTTGTTGGGCGTCAGTCGTTGATGGGCCAAGCCTGGGGAGCACACCATGACTTTGCGCAGTTTGCCGGCTTCGGAATGTACGCCGTACTTTACTTTTTCCGTGGTCATTACAGATCCTCCAAGGAACAACAGTTTCTTTGGGTAAAAAGCTACAAGGTCAAAAAGCCGTCGTAGAGCCCATACGCCGCCACCAGGGCGCCAATGACCACTGCGGCGAAAATCAGCTTCTCGACGAGGGTGAAAATCGGTTTGCCCAGTTCACGCTTGGCCTTGGCGAACAGGATCGCGCCGGGGGCGTAGAGCAGGGCGGAGAGCAGCAGGTATTTGGTGCCGCCGGCGTAGAGCAGCCAGATCGCGTAGATCAGGGCGACCGCGCCAATGAACAGGTATTTCTTGCGTTCGGCCAGGGCGTTTTCGTAGGTTTCGCCACGCACCGCCAGCAGCAGGGCGTAGGCCGCCGACCACAGGTAAGGCACCAGGATCATCGAGGTGGCGAGGTAGATCAGCGACAGGTAGGTGCTGGCGGAAAACAGTGTGATCACCAGGAAAATCTGCACCATCGCGTTGGTCAGCCAAAGGGCATTGACCGGCACGTGGTTGGCGTTTTCCTTACGCAGGAACTCCGGCATGGTGTGGTCCTTGGCAGCGGCGAACATGATCTCCGCACACAGCAGCACCCATGACAGCAACGCCCCGAGCAGCGAGATGATCAAGCCGACGCTGATCAGTACCGCGCCCCAGTGGCCCACCACATGCTCCAGCACGGCGGCCATCGACGGGTTCTGCAGCTTGGCCAGTTCTGGCTGAGTCATGATCCCCAGCGACAGTACGTTCACCAGCATCAGGAACAGCAACACGGTGATAAAACCAATCACGGTAGCCTTGCCCACGTCGGAGCGTTTTTCCGCACGGGAGGAGAAGATGCTTGCGCCTTCGATGCCGATGAACACCCACACGGTGACCAGCATCATGTTGCGCACCTGGTTCATCACACTGCCCAGGTCAGGGTTTTTCACGCCCCAGATGTCTGCGGTGAAGATGTCCAGCTTGAACGCGAACACTGCGATCAACACGAACAGCACCAGCGGCACGATCTTGGCGACGGTGGTCACCAGGTTGATGAACGCCGCTTCCTTGATCCCGCGCAGCACCAGGAAATGCACGGCCCACAGCAGTACCGACGCACCGATCACTGCGGCCGGCGTGTTGCCTTCGCCAAAGATCGGAAAAAAGTAGCCGAGGGTGCTGAACAGCAACACGAAGTAACCGACGTTGCCCAGCCAGGCGCTGATCCAGTAGCCCCACGCGGAGGAGAAACCCATGTAGTCGCCAAAACCGGCCTTGGCGTAGGCGTACACCCCGCCGTCGAGGTCGGGCTTGCGGTTGGCAAGAGTTTGAAAGACAAACGCGAGGGTCAGCATGCCGATGGCGGTAATCACCCAACCAATCAACACCGCACCGACATCGGCGCTGGCGGCCATGTTTTGCGGCAGTGAGAAGATCCCGCCACCAATCATTGAACCGACGACAAGTGCAACCAGTGCGCCTAATCGAAGTTTTCCGGGAGATTCAGACATCGCATAACTCCAATGCAGGAGAAGAGAGGCCGCAGAATAATGCCGTGCGCTAATCAATCATCTGACTCAGATCACTTCATTGGCAGATACCTGTGTGAATTAATAACTTGAGGTTGAAAGCTTCAGGCACGAATTTTCCGCGCAAAGCCGCTTCCCAGAGCGATCCCTGCGTTTTGATTAATCATTTAGTGCTGCCTATGGGCGTTTGAAGCTAGACCGTTTTCTCGAATGTGCAAACTTTGCGAAAATGCGACAGCAAGTAGCGTGGAAGCGACAAGGTAGTCGCCGTATTTAAATTATAAGTAAGCCTAAACTATACAAGCTGTCATGCCGTTGGGTTATGAGCGTAGCGTTTTTATCGCAGTCTCTAATAAACGATACACTGGCTGAGTTAATTAGTTGAGTGCACGGTTGTTAGCTCGAATTATTATTTATTCAGGAGTGTTCATGTCCCAACCGGCCCAAAAACTTCGACTCAGTGCTTTGATTGCCTTGGTAGTGGGCTCGATGATCGGCGGCGGGATCTTCTCCCTACCGCAGAACATGGCCGCGCGCGCCGAGGTAGGTGCCGTATTGATCGGCTGGGCGATCACCGCCGTCGGCATGCTGACCCTTGCGTTTGTGTTCCAGACCCTGGCCAATCGCAAACCCGATCTGGACTCGGGGGTGTATGCCTACGCCAAGGCGGGTTTCGGCGACTATATGGGCTTCTCCTCCGCATGGGGCTATTGGATCAGCGCATGGATGGGCAACGTCGGTTACTTCGTGTTGCTGTTCAGCACCCTCGGTTACTTTTTTCCGGTGTTTGGCCAGGGCAACACACCAGTGGCCATCGGCTGTGCGTCGTTGCTGCTGTGGGGCGTACATTTCCTGGTAATGCGCGGGATCAAGGAGGCGGCCCTCATCAACCAGATCACCACGGTGGCCAAGATCGTGCCGTTGCTGATGTTCATCGTGATCGCCGCCGTAGCGTTCAAGGCGGATATTTTCACCCGGGACATCTGGGGCCTGGGTAATCCGGGCATCGGCAATGTGGTGGACCAGGTGCGCAACATGATGCTGGTCACCGTGTTTGTGTTTATCGGCATCGAGGGCGCCAGCGTGTATTCGGCGCGCGCCGAGAAACGCTCGGACGTGGGCCGCGCCACGCTGATCGGCTTTCTTGGCGTGTTGGCGTTGCTGGTGCTGGTGAATGTGCTGTCCCTGGGGATCATGAGCCAGCCGGAGCTCGCGCAGTTGCAAAACCCGTCCCTGGCCGGTGTGCTGGAGCATATCGTCGGGCCCTGGGGCGCGATGGCAATCAGCATTGGCCTGGCGGTGTCACTGCTCGGCGCCTTACTGTCCTGGGCGCTGCTCTGCGCGGAAATTCTCTACGCCACCGCCCATGACAAGACCATGCCGGCCTTTCTGAAAAAGGAAAACGCCAACCAGGTGCCGGTCAACGCGTTGTGGCTGACCAATGTGATGATCCAGGCCTTCCTGGTGATTACACTGTTTTCCCACAGCACCTACACCACCCTGATTTACCTGGCCTCGTCGATGATTCTGGTGCCGTACCTGTGGTCGGCGGCGTATGCGGTGTTGTTGAGCGGGCGTGGCGAAACCTATGAGGGCGCTCACGGCCAGCGCATGAAAGACTTGCTGGTGGGCCTGATCGCCCTCGGCTATGCGGTGTGGCTGCTCTACGCTGGCGGCTTGAAGTACCTGCTGCTGTCGGCGCTGCTGTATGCACCGGGCGTGATCCTGTTTGCCCTCGCCAAGCGTGAGCAGGGCCAGCCTCTGTTTACCCACCTGGAAAAAGGCATTTTCAGCTGCGTGATCGCGGGCGCCGGGTTGGCGGCGTATGGGCTGTATAGCGGAGTGCTGTCGCTGTGAGACTGGCGTATCAGCCGCCTTATGACTGGGCGGCGATGGTGGGTTTTCTATCGGCGCGCGCTATCGCTGGGATGGAGACGGTCGAAGCTGGCATGTACCGGCGCAGCATCAGCGTGAGCGGCCAGCACGGCTGGCTCAGCGTGGTACCGGGGGCTGGCGATTGGTTGGACGTGGCGGTGGAGTTTCCAGAGGGTTCGGCGCTGCCTGAGATCGAACGGCGCCTGCGCAAGCTGTTTGATCTGGATGCCCAGCCTCAGTTGATCAACGCGCAATTGGCGACGGACCCGTTGATGGCGCAGTTGGTGGCGGCGCGTCCCGGCCTGCGCGTGCCGGGCACTTGGGATGGCCTGGAACTGGCGATTCGGGCAGTGCTGGGCCAGCAGATCACGGTAGTGGCCGCGATTCGTTTGGCGGGCAAGCTGGTGGCGCAATACGGTCAGCCGCTGCAAACACCGTATGCGGGTATCACGCATGTTTTTCCCACGCCCGAGGTATTGGCGGCTGCGGACCTGGCGACCTTGGGCATGCCCAAGGCGCGTGGGCGCACGTTGTCGGGTGTCGCACAGGCGTTGCTGGATGATCCTGAAGTGTTCGAACCCAAGGCCAGCCTCAAGGAAGGCGTGGCACGGCTGGTGGCTTTACCGGGGATTGGCGATTGGACGGCGCAGTACATCGCAATGCGCCAGATGCGTGAGGCGGATGCGTTTGCGACGGGGGATATCGGGCTGATTAATGCGCTGGCAGCGTTGGCGGGTGGGCCGGTTTCGGCGCGGCAGTTGTCGGCGCGGGCCGAGGCTTGGCGGCCGCTCAGGGCTTATGCGGCGCAGCATTTGTGGACGTCGTTGCAGCGGTCAGATTGATAGTGTCTGTACGGGCCTTATAGCAGGCAAGCCAGCGCCCACAGTTGGAATGCGGTCAAGTGTGGGCGCTGGCTTGCCTGCGATAGCGCAGGTCAGATCACCACTGCGGCCGGTGCGACCCCAATTCCCCAGCCGGCAAATCCCACTGCAACGGCGTGCCGCTGATGGTCAGCGGCGCCAACAACCGATGGGCCTGGCCCCAGGTTGTTTGCTCCATCACCAAACCCTGATCCCCTGGCTCTTCAGTGCGCAACCCCGGTTGCTCCGGCACCTGTCCCGCCTCCACCAATAACTTCGCCGTACGTGCCAACGACAACCGCGCCGAACCGCCGCGCCCGGTTTTCAACCGTTCGCTCAATGCCTGAATCGCACTGGCCGCCATCAAATACCCGGTCGCGTGATCCAGCGCCTGCAACGGCAGCGGCACCGGCACCGGTTTATCCGATTGTTTCCAGGCCATGCCCGCGTCGGCAATCCCGCTGCTCATTTGCACCAGGCTGTCGAAACCCCGGCGATTTCGCCACGGGCCGCTCCAGCCGTAGGCGTTGAGACTCACGTCGATCAGGCCGGGGGTGAGGGTTTGCAGTTCGTTGGCGGTGTAACCCAATTGCTCCAAGGCGTCGGCACGGTAGCCGTGGAACAGAATGTCGGCCTCCTTGAGCAGGCTTTCGAAAATCCGACGGCCTTCTGGGGTCTTCAAGTCGAGACGGGCACAGCGTTTGCCGAGGGTCATTTCCGGTACTACGCCGGGTTCGTTCCAGGTCGGCGAGTCGATACGCAGCACGTCGGCGCCCAGGCCCGCGAGAAAACGACTGGCCACGGGGCCGGCCAGCACGCGAGTCAGGTCCAGCACCTTGATGCCCGCGAGTGGCCGCGTCACCGAGCCGAGCCAGGGTTTGTCGGCGTCGGGTTCAAAGGTCTGGCGCTGCACCAGGTCTTCAGCATTCACCGCCAACCCTTGCGGGTGCACTTGCCAGGCCTGCCAGGCACGCATCTGCGCCGCACAGCCACCTTCATCGACAATCGCCTGTTCCAGTTCAGCGGCGCTCCATGGGGCAACGCGGGCAGCCATCTCGGCACGGTCAGTGACTTTGCCTAACACCCGCTCGGCGGCGCCTCGGTGATGGGGGGCGTTGGTGTGCAGGCGAATCCAGCCATCGGCGCTGGCATAGTCACCGGCTACCGGATCCCACAGCGGCGGCACTTGCCAGCCCACCGGGCGAATCGAGGATGAAAACCAGAAAGAGGCGAGGCGCCGGTCCACGCTGACGCCGGGCAAGCGCCCGGTCTGTTGCTGGATCAACTGGGCCAAGGCCTGGCCGGCAGCGCCGATACAGGCGCTGGCCAGTTCGGTCACGGCGAAAGTCGAGGGCAGGGCGCCGGCTTCGGTAAAGGTCAGGGGCGTTTGCGGCAGGTCGAGTGCAGCTTGGATGGGAGTCAGCAGGTCAGTCATCGAAGGCCCTCCGTAAGAGAAGGGCCACTATAAGAGATGATCAGCCCGGTGTGACAACCCCAGGCACCAACGGCAGGTCGATGCTGGCGATAAAACCACCCTCTGCAGGGTTGGCCAGGATCAGGCTGCCACCGTGGCGTTCGGCGGCGCGACGGGCAATCGCCAGGCCCAGGCCGTGGCCTTGTGCTGTTTGGCCGGGAGCGCGATAGAACGGTTCGCCCAACTGGCTCAAGTGTTCGGCTTCAACGCCTGGGCCGTGGTCGCGCACGCTGATCAGGATGCGCTCGCCCAGGCGCTGGGCCTGCAACTCGATCGGCAATCCCGGCGGGTTAAAGCGCTGTGCATTGCGCAGCAAGTTATCCACAGCACGTTCGATCATGGTCGGCCACCCCTTGAGGTGCAGGTCGGTGTGAGTGATCAGTTTCACTGCTTGGTCCGGCGCGCTAAGTTGCGCGTCTTTCTGCAGGGTCTTGAGCAGCGGGTTGAGGTCGATGTCTTCGGCGCTGGCATTGTCGGCGTCGACACGGGCCAATACCAGGATTTCGCTGATCAGCGCTTCCAGTCGATCGCATTCGCGGGTCAGGCGTGGCCAGAGTTTTTCCCGCTCTTCGGGGTTGGCGCGTTCGGCCAAGGCCAGGGCGATTCGCAAGCGGGCCAGGGGCGAGCGCAGTTCGTGGGACACGTCCCGCAGCAATTGGCGCTGACTGCCGATCAGGCTTTGCAGGCGCGCGCCCATGCGGTTGAAGTCGGTGGCCAACACGCCGAACTCATCGCGCCGGTTAGCCAGTTGCGCCAAGCTGTTTTGCTGGTAGGTGGCCTGGCCGAGGTCATGCACTGCACCGCGCAGACGGCTGAGCGGGCGAGTGATGGACAACGTCACCAGCAGGCTGAACAGGGTCAGCACTACCAGCGCAATTGCCAGTGCACTCAACGGCCACGTCAGGCTACTGCGGTGCCATTCGTCCAGTTCCGGGTGCGGGATGCGGTAGATCAACAGGTAGGTGTCGCCGGTTTTTGCACTGGTGTATTCGGCGGTCAGGCGGCGCCAGGGCAGATGGCCGTCCTGGCTGTCATTCTGGCGAGCTTCGAAGGCGGCGGCGCGACGTGGGAAAGTACCGCGCACCACCGGGTCGCCGCTTTCGTTGAGCACTTGCACGTCGATGTGGTACTGGCGTTTGCGCTGCTGCAGCAGATCCTGCGCAGCGACCTCACCCTGGGCTTCGTAGCGTTGGGTCCACTCTTGCGCCAGGTTATTGAGGCCGGGGTGACGGCTGAGAATCCAGGCATCTTGATTGAGCATGTGCCCAATCAGGATCGACAACCCGGCAACCAGGGCGATGGCCAGCCAGAAACTGGCCAGGATGCGCCAGAACAATGAACGCACAGGAAACCCTCAAACAGGAAAAGCCCAGTGGCGCAGGCCACTGGGCTGGGAACGTTAATGGGAGGGCATTATTGCGCTTTTTGCGGCTGTTGCGCTTTCCAGGCTTGGAATTCCTTCCATTCGGCACGACGCTGTTCTTGCTTCTTGACGATCTCGTCGAACTTTTTCTGCTGGTCAGGCTTGAGTACCGCGCGGATATCGGCCTGGGTTTTCTGCTTGCCGGCGGCGATTTCGTCCTGCATGGCTTTCTGGTCAGCGGCTGGCAGTTTGTCCAAGTACTTCTTGGTCAAGTCTTTGCGAGCGTGCCATTGGTCGCCCATCAGTTTGCCGATCTGCTGGCGCTGTTCCTTGCTCAGGTCCAGTTGGCTGAAGGGGCCGCCTTTGCCACGCGGACCGTGTTCACCGCCGTGGCCCGGGCCACCCATCATGTGACCTTCCGGGCCACCCATCGGGCCTGGGCCTTCTGGCATTGCTGCCATGGCAACGGTCGGCAGGGCAGCGGCGAACATCAAAGCGATAAGGGTCTTGCGCATGGTGATTCTCCTGTCTCTATTCCGGTGAGTCCGGATGTGAGTAGATTACGCAGATCAAGGTCAGCCGCCGTCAGGAGAGGGTAAAGGTTTGGTAAGGGGGAGGGGGCAGCTGCAAGTCTTTAGCTGCAAGCGGCAAGTAAGAGCTTTTCGCTTGCAGCTGCTTTAAAGACTGTAATAGTAACCACGGCTACGCAATGCCACGATCCGCGGCCGGCCATCCGGGTGCGGGCCGATCTTTTTGCGCAGGTTGCTGACGTGCATGTCCAGGCTGCGATCGTAAAGGGTCAACTTGCGGCCCAGGGCGATCTGCGCCAGTTCCTGTTTGTCCAGTGGCTCGCCGGGCTGGCGTAGCAGGGCTTCCAGCAGACGACTTTCGGAGACGGTGAGGGTGAATTCCTGTTCATCGATGCTGACCACGCCGCGCACCGGGCTGAAGCACAAGTCGCCCAGTTCCAGCTGTGAGGACACGGCGGCCGGGTGGCTGCGGCGCAGCACGGCGCGCAGGCGAGCGGTAAGCTCGCGGGGGTCGCAGGGCTTGGCCAGGTAATCGTCGGCGCCCAGTTCCAGGCCGAGGATGCGGTCCAGGGGTTCGCCGCGGGCCGAGAGCATCAGCACCGGCAGCTCCGGGTGGTCGTTGCGCAATTGCTTGAGCAGCTCCAGCCCGCTGCCGTCGGGCAGCATCACGTCGAGCACCACCGCCGCCGGGGCGCTGTCGGCCAAGGCTTTGCGGGCGCTCAAGCCGTCATGGCAGGCGCGCACCTGGAAGCCTTCCTGGCTCAGCCAACGGGTCAGCAGCTCGCAGAGCTCCTGGTCATCATCTATCAGTAACAGCTCGCTCATGACTCACTCAATTTAGCCATTGTCGACGGCGACGGTGCCCACCGCTGGCGAAGATCCCGCACAGCAGGGCGATCAGAGCGACGGCCCCGCCGGTGACAAACCATTGCTGTTGCTCGGTCAGCCAGCGGGTCAAGGCGCCGCCCTGTGAATCTTTGAGTTGCTGGGCCAGGCGTTGATTCTCTTGGCGAAGGCGACTCAATTGGGCGCTTTCGCGGGAGGCCTCCGCACTTTGCAGCTGCTTGCCCAGTTCTTCACGCTGGCGTTCGCTTTCTTTCAAACGTTGTTGCAACTCGGTGATCTGGGCGCCGGCACTCAAGGACAGGGGCGTGGAACTGCCGGTGTTCGAGGTTTCTTCAGCGTGGGCCGTAGCCCCGATCATTAACACTGCCAACAGACACAACTGACGTAAGCGCATCGGAACTCCTGATTCCACACGAATATTCAGAACGTTGTCGGCAGGTTACTCAGAATAATGAGCAATTAGGAGCGCGCCGAACTGAAATGGTTCGGCGCGACCTGAGTCAAGGCAGGACTTGCTTGAACGGCTTGATCACGACGTCAGCGTAAACGCCTGCTGCAACGTAAGGATCGGCCTTGGCCCAAGCCTGGGCATCGGCCAGGGAGGCGAACTCGGCGACGATCAGGCTACCGGTGAAACCGGCATCGCCTGGGTCATTGCTGTCCACCGCCGGATGCGGGCCAGCCAATACGATACGGCCTTCGGCTTGCAGCTGTTTGAGGCGCTCGACGTGCGCCGGGCGCACGGAAAGGCGCTTTTCCAGCGAGTTGGCAACGTCGGTAGCAATGATGGCGTAGAGCATGTCAGTCCTCGGTTTTTGGCGTGGTAGGGTCGGTGTCATGCAGATGGCGCGACAGGTAAATACCCTGGGCAACCAGGAACAGCACGGTCATGCCAAGGCTGCCGAAGACTTTGAAGTCGACCCAGTAGTCCTGGAAGGTGAACGCCACGAACAGGTTGGCGGCGCCGCAGAACAGGAAAAACACGATCCAGGCGATGTTCAGGCGCACCCACACCGGCTCTGGCAGGGTCAGGGCATGGCCCATGATCCGCTTGATCAGCAGGCGGTCACCGATGAAATGGCTGCCGATAAACGCCAGGGCGAACAGCCAGTTCACCACCGGGGCTTTCCATTTAAGGAAGGTTTCGCTGTGAAAGGCCAGGGTCAGGCTGCCGAAGACCAGGCACGCAACCAGGGTCAGCCATTGGCTTTTTTCCAGTTTGCGCTGGGAGATGAAGAGGGCGCCGTAGACCACGAGTGAGCTGATGATGAGCACGGCG
Organism: Pseudomonas sp. RA_15y_Pfl1_P11; assembly: GCF_963970975.1. NCBI lineage: Bacteria > Pseudomonadati > Pseudomonadota > Gammaproteobacteria > Pseudomonadales > Pseudomonadaceae > Pseudomonas > Pseudomonas sp. RA_15y_Pfl1_P11. Next base: position 89,421 of record NZ_CAXAOY010000005.1, on the reverse strand, counting down.
GTGGCGCTGTAGATGCCCCCGAACGTCAGCTCATGGCCGGCCAGATCAATGACCCTGGGGTCGAGTTTGTAAACGATGAAAAACAGCAACAGCGGGATGAAGTCGATGAATTGTTTCACAGTAAGAGCCAGAAGCTGGATGTGGCGGCATAATAACAAACATCCTTGGTAGCGAAAGCGCCAGCTGACTTGAGGTTACAAAGCCCCGTGAATGTTGATTTGCACTGCCACAGCACGGCCTCCGACGGCGCCCTGGCGCCTGCGGTACTGGTTGCGCGTGCGTTTGAAAAAGGCGTGCGAGTCCTTTCGTTGACCGACCACGACACCCTCGAAGGGCTGGACGAAGCCCGCGAAACCGCGCAGGCGCTGGGCATGCAGCTGGTCAACGGTGTGGAATTGTCCTGCACCTGGGGCGGCGCCACCATTCATGTGCTTGGCTACGGGTTTGATCAGAAAGCCCCGGCATTGGTGCAGTCCATCGCTAATTTGCACGATGGCCGTTGGCTGCGGTCAGAAGAAATAAGCCGCAAACTCAGCCTTAAAGGCATGCCCAATGCCCTCGACGGCGCCCGCGCCATCCAGCAGCAACTGGGCGACAGCGGCAACGCACCGGCCCGGCCGCATTTTGCCGACTGGATGGTACGTGAAGGTTTTGTTAAAGACCGTGCCGAAGCCTTTCGCAAATGGCTGGGCGCCGGCAAGTTGGGGGATGTGAAGTTGCATTGGCCGACCTTGGAAGACACCGTCGAGACCCTGCGCGCCTCCGGGGCCTGGGTCAGCCTGGCGCACCCTTGGCATTACGATTTCACCCGCAGTAAGCGCCGCAAGCTGATCAGCGACTATATTGGTGCGGGTGGCCACGCGATTGAAGTGGTCAATGGGCATCAACCCGCCGAACAGGTGGGCAGCCTGGCGATTCTTGCTCGCGAATTTGGTCTGCTGGTCAGCGCCGGCAGTGACTTTCATGGCCCAGGCGGCTGGTCCGAGATCGGCGAGTATCGCCAGGTCCCGGAGGACTTGCCGCTCTTGTGGGGGCGATTCAAGCATGACCCCATTATTGCCACCGTCTGAACAGGTAGAACACGTGAGTCAATTTTTCCAGATTCATCCGGAAAACCCCCAGGCGCGCCTGATTAAACAGGCCGTCGAGATCATTCGCGCCGGCGGCGTGGTGATCTACCCGACGGATTCGTCCTACGCTATTGGTTGCCAGATCGGCGACAAGGGCGCGGTAGAGCGTGTAAGGCGACTGCGTGACCTGGACAAGAACCACAACTTTGCGCTGATCTGCAGCGACTTGTCCCAACTAGGGCTGTTCGCCAAGGTCGACACCGGCACCTTCCGCCTGCTCAAGGCTCACACGCCGGGCCCCTACACGTTCATTCTCAACGCCACCCGTGAAGTGCCGCGCCTGCTGCTGCACCCGAAGAAACGCACCATCGGTCTGCGCGTGCCGGAGCATCCGATTGCCCTGGCGCTGCTGGCCGAGCTGGGTGAGCCACTGATGAGCGTGTCGTTGATCATGCCCGGCGACAGCGAACCGCTGGAAGACCCGTACGAAATGCGCCAGCTCCTGGAAAAACAGGTGGACCTGATCATCGACGGTGGCTTCGGGGGTGGCAAAGCCTCTACGGTGATCAACCTGGCCGACGGCGAACCGGAGGTAATCCGTGTGGGGTGCGGTGACCCGGCTCCGTTTATGGTTGAGGCCTGAATGTCGTCTGTGGAAACCGTCGACAGCCAGGCCGGCGCCCAGCAGGAACTGCCATTTGCAATGGTGTATGGCCAGGCCGTGCTGGAAATGCCGCTGGACTTGTACATCCCGCCGGACGCCCTGGAAGTCTTCCTTGAAGCCTTCGAAGGCCCGCTGGACTTGCTGCTCTACCTGATCCGCAAGCAGAACATCAACATCCTCGACATCCCGGTGGCGGAAATCACCCGTCAGTACATGGGCTATGTCGAGTTGATGCAGTCGGTGCGCCTGGAACTGGCCGCCGAGTACCTGGTGATGGCCGCCATGCTTGCCGAGATCAAGTCGCGCATGCTGCTGCCGCGCTCGGAGACGGTTGAGGCCGAAGAAGACGACCCGCGCGCCGAACTGATCCGTCGCCTGCAAGAATACGAGCGCTTCAAGGCGGCCGCCGAAGGCATCGATGGCTTGAGCCGGGTCGGCCGTGACGTGGTGGTGCCCAAACTCGACGCGCCCGAGGCCCGTGCGCGCAAGTTGTTGCCGGACGTGAGCCTGGAAGAATTATTGATGTCCATGGCCGAGGTATTGCGCCGTGGGGATATGTTTGAAAGCCACCAGGTCAGCCGCGAAGCGTTGTCGACCCGCGAGCGCATGAGTGATGTGCTGGATCGCCTCAAGGGCGGCGGGTTTGTGCCTTTTGTCGAACTGTTTACGAAAGAAGAAGGGCGCCTGGGGGTGGTGGTGACGTTTATGGCGATCCTTGAATTGGTCAAGGAATCCTTGGTCGAGCTGGTCCAGAATGAGCCTTTTGCGGCTATCCACGTGCGGGCGCGAGCCGAATAAAGAGCTGAATCGATGAATCTGACTGAACCCCGCGAATTGGCGACGCTGCTGGAGGCTTTTCTCCTGGCCTCGGGTAAACCGCAATCCCTGGAGCGCTTGTTCGAACTCTTTGAAGAGTCCGAGCGCCCTGAGCCGCCGGTGTTCAAGAAGGCGCTGGAGATATTGCGCAAATCCTGCGACGGCCGTGCCTTTGAACTGCGCGAGGTGGCGTCGGGTTATCGCCTTCAGATCCGTGAGAAGTTTTCCCCGTGGGTTGGGCGTTTGTGGGAAGAGCGCCCGCAACGTTATTCGCGGGCAATGCTGGAAACCATGGCGCTGATCGCCTACCGCCAGCCCATCACCCGAGGCGAGATCGAGGACGTACGTGGCGTGGCGGTCAATAGCCATATCGTCAAGACCTTGCTGGAGCGCGAGTGGATCCGCATCGTTGGCTACCGTGACGTTCCCGGCAAACCGGCGATGTTTGCCACCACCAAGGTGTTCCTCGACCATTTCAACCTGAAAAACCTCGACGACCTGCCGCCGCTCGCCGAACTGCGCGAAATGGAGCCAGACCCGGTGCTGGACTTCGACGACGCCCCCGTGCCCGCCAGTTTGCAAGCGTTGGCGGATGCCAGTGCCGAGCCGGAAGAGCCGAAGGACGAGACCAGTTTCCACACGTTGTTGCTGGAACTGGACGACATGGAGCAGGGGATCAAGACCGACTTCGACGATTTGCTGCGTGACGGCGCGGTTGAACCTGAAACCCAGCTGAACGTTGAAGTTGAGCCTGAAGTCGAACCTGAGATTGAGGTTCAGCCTGAGCCCGAGGAAGATAGCCTCGGCGTCGCCGAAGCCCGCGAGAAACTCCTGGCCGCCGTCGCCGCCCTCGAACAGCCGCCGCTGAGCGACGAAGAAGACGAAGCCCGCGCCCTGGCCGAAGCCATCGAAAACGAGCGCCGCGAGTTCGAAGACTGACGTGAGCAAGCCCGTACACATTTGATTATTGTTGCCAGGGAGAAATCATATGAGTTCAACCAAAGACCCCTGCATCAGCGTCTGCAAATTCAGCGACGACATTTGCGTCGGCTGTGGCCGCAACAAGCGCGAAATCCGTGCCTGGAAGAAACTCGACAAGGTCGACAAGCGCACAGTGTTGGCCGAGGCCGAGCTCCGATTGCTGGCGCTGGGCGCCACCGGTCGGCGGAAAAGCAAATGACTTGGGTCATATCGACTAGTCTGTGATGCGCAACGCGCGTCATGTGCGTATGATTCGCGACCCTTTGCCGAGCTATTCGGCCAAAGCCCCGCTTTCAACACTCTTCAGGCCACGCCTGAATCGACCCACCGGGAGGTGCTTAAGATGAACGACAAAGACCAGAACGACAGCCAGGAAATCGGCCCAGCAGGTGAAAAACTGCAAAAGGTGCTGGCGCGTATCGGCGTGGGCTCGCGCCGCGACGTCGAAGCCTGGATCACTCAGAAGCGCATCAAGGTCAACGGCGTCGAGGCCACCCTCGGCCAGCGCGTCGACCTGCACGATGCAATCACCATTGATGGCAAGGTCATCAAGCGTGAAGAAGCCGCCGAATCGGTGCGCCGCGTGATCATGTACAACAAGCCCGATGGCGAGATCTGCACCCGTGACGACCCGGAAGGCCGTCCGACCGTGTTCGACAAGATGCCTAAGCCAAAAGAAGGCCGTTGGATCAACATCGGTCGTCTCGACATCAACACCACCGGCTTGCTGATGTTCACCACTGACGGTGAATTGGCCAACCGCCTGATGCACCCGTCCTACGAGATGGACCGCGAATACGCTGTGCGTGTGCGTGGCGAAGTCGATGACGAGATGATCGAGCGCTTGAAAGCCGGCGTGGTGCTGGAAGACGGCCCGGCCAAGTTCACCGATATCAAGCAGGCCCCTGGTGGCGAAGGTTTCAACCACTGGTACCACTGCGTGGTGATGGAAGGTCGTAACCGTGAAGTCCGTCGCCTGTGGGAATCCCAGGGCCTGGTGGTCAGCCGCCTGAAGCGCGTGCGTTTCGGTCCGGTGTTCCTGAACTCCGACCTGCCGATGGGCCGCTGGCGCGAAATGAGCCAGTACGAAGTCGACATCCTCAGCGCCGAAGTCGGCCTGACACCAGTCGCGATGCCGCAGATGAACGCCAAGAGCAAAGACAAGCTTGAGCGTATGCAGCGTAAATCGTCGCGTCCGGTTGCTCGTACCGAGCGCGTTGCCCGCACCCTGCGCCCTGCGCTGAATGCACCGGCTACCGGCGGTCGTATTTCCCGTGAGCCGCAGATCGAAGGCGAGCGTCGTCCAACTGCGCCATCGCGCCAGGAAGGCGAGCGTGCTCCTCGCACGCCGCGCCCAGCTCCGGCCGGTGGTCGCAGCAATCGCGGTGAAGCGGATCGCCCCGCCGACAGCGCCAGCACCAAGCGTCCGGCCAAGCCGGCGGCAAACAAGCGCCCCGGCCCGAAACTGGTCGCGGACGAGCCGTCGGGCAAGCGCCGTGGCGCTCCGGCCGGTTCGGGTCAGCGTCCTGGTTTTGGTCGTAAGAAGCCTTAAGAGCAGCGGCAAGCTTTTAGCTTCAAGCTGCAAGAGAGACGCGCTGGCCCTCACAGGTTGGCGCTTTTTTTTGCTTGAAGCTTATAGCTTACGACGTGTAGCTGGCCCTAAAACGCAAATCTCCCATCAAAAAACGGTTTATCGTCCAGGGCCAAAGTCCCACTGGCAAAGATCAGGTCCAGGTGATGGCTGCCTTTCTGCCCACCTCCCAAGCCCAAATGCAACCCACAATGGCGCTCCTCAAACCCGGCATTGCGCGCATACAAATCCTTGACCCCTTCATTGGTACCAATCCCCAATTCCTCCACGCGCCGGTTGGACGGGTTGGCATTCAGGTACTTGTTGAAGTCATCGGCCAACCCCGGCACCTCACTGGCTACGCTGCAGACGGTCGAGTGCTCGATCCACAGCTGCAGCGGTGATTGCAGCACGCCATATTTGCGTGCAAACGGGATGGTGCTGAGAAAGGTGCCGACAAACCGCACCTGGCCATTGATGGCTTCGCTGTGGGTCGCGATCTCGCCGGGTGCGAGGTCGTGGTTGCCGATGCCGTTGATATTGGTCCACTTCTTGATGCTGCTCAGCGGCGCCTCCAGCCGCGAGCCGTGCTTGTCGGTGAAGCGCAGCACATTGGCCTGGGACATGCGCCGGATCAACGTGGCATTGAGGTCGGCAATGCGCTGTGGCTCGACGCTGAAGGTGTCGTAGAAATAGTCGCCGTAATCCTTGAACAGCAGGGATTTCTTCCAGTGCTCGGCCATCACGCCCTGCAGCGCGCGGATAAAGTCCGGGCCTTCGGCGCGTGGGTTGGGCAAGGTCGAGGAATCGTAGAAAAACAGATAGAGGTCGCAGGCTTCGATGGCTTGGGCCAGCGCGTCGCTGGCGGCCAGGTCCAGGCGCTGCACCTGGAAATTGAAACGGGCTGCGCAGCTGTGGGTGATCGCCTGGGCAATGGCGTCGTAGCGCTCGGTATGGCCCAGTAACACGGTGGGACGATTCAGGCCGCTGAGGGCCGGGTGGTGCGCAAGGTAGTAGAGAAAGTGTTCGACGGCGCGGGCCTTGTCCATGACGTGCATCCTTTTTTGCCTTGGGTAAGGGTGGCAGGTGCCGTGCACAGCACCTGCCGGATACCTGCCGATTTTAGAAAGGCCACATCGCGGTGCCGAACGGCACGACGGCATCGGCTTGCATCATTTCAACGGCGGCCTCATGGGTCGGCGCTTCAAACCAATCGTCGAGTTGCAGTTCGGTTTCCAGGTCGTTTTCCAGTGCTTGCATGGTGTAGCTCCTAGAGGACGTTGTTTGAGAACGGCTTGCCAACGGGCTGCGCTGGGCAAGTGGGATGAACCTAGGAGAGCCTGTTTCAGAATGCAAAATATTTATTGACACGGTTCCAATTGCACAATTTTTTCTATTTGGGGGCGTCTGCTTTTTTTCCATAAAAAACAGCAGGCTGATCAGGATGATTTTTAAGAAGTTCCCCGCCGCCAATTTTCCGTGAGTTCACGCTTGTAACGTAGATTTTCCGCGCTGTAACGATTAATTGACGATAAGACCGCGTGCTTGTTGAGCGGTGAAGCCCTGTAAGAAATGCCTGACAGATCGTCGCACGCACCGTTGCGGTGCGGCCTCAAGCTGTCGAGCGGTGTACAATCCGCCGCGTTTTACTGTGACGCCCTTGCGTACCCACGCAAAAGGCCAAGACCTCAGGGTTATCGACCCTGATCACTCCGCCCGGCCACGAGCCAGACGGGTTCGATTTCGTCACAGATAAAAATAAACAGGTGACGCATGACCGTTAGAAAGACGCTGTACTCCTGGTGCCTGCGCTGGGGTTTGAGCAGCGCTGCTTGAGTCGAGATTCAAGGCAGCAACGTGCATTCAACATCATCAAACCTTGCGTGAGATCCTTTTCATGAGCGGACCCCATTCCTCTTCAGGCGAGCTGAAACGCGGCTTGAAAAATCGGCATATCCAATTGATCGCCCTCGGTGGCGCCATCGGCACCGGCCTGTTCCTGGGCTCTGCCGGGGTGCTCAAATCCGCCGGCCCTTCGATGATCCTGGGTTATGCCATCTGCGGCTTCATTGCCTTCATGATCATGCGCCAGCTCGGCGAAATGATTGTTGAAGAGCCGGTCGCTGGTTCCTTCAGCCACTTTGCCCACAAGTACTGGGGCGGTTTCGCTGGCTTCCTGTCGGGCTGGAACTGCTGGCTCCTGTACATTTTGGTGGGCATGTCGGAGCTGACGGCCGTCGGCAAATACGTGCATTACTGGTGGCCGGAGATTCCGACTTGGGTCTCGGCGGCAGCGTTCTTCGTGCTGATCAACCTGATCAATCTGGCCAACGTCAAAGTCTTTGGTGAGGCTGAGTTCTGGTTCGCCATCATCAAGGTGGTGGCCATCGTCGGCATGATCGCCCTGGGCAGCTACATGCTGGTCAGCGGCAGTGGCGGGCCGCAGGCTTCGGTGACTAACTTGTGGGAGCACGGTGGGTTCTTCCCTCACGGCGTCGGCGGTTTGGTGATGGCCATGGCGATCATCATGTTCTCCTTCGGTGGCCTGGAAATGCTTGGCTTCACCGCTGCCGAAGCGGACCAGCCACGCACCGTGATCCCGAAAGCGATCAACCAAGTGATCTACCGCATCCTGATTTTCTACATCGGTGCTCTGGTCGTGCTGTTGTCGCTGACACCGTGGGACAGCCTGCTGACAACCCTCAACGCCTCCGGCGATGCCTACAGCGGCAGCCCGTTCGTGCAGGTGTTCTCGATGCTGGGCAGCAACACCGCCGCGCATATTCTTAACTTCGTGGTCCTGACGGCGGCACTGTCGGTATACAACAGCGGCACTTACTGCAACAGCCGCATGCTGCTGGGCATGGCCGAACAGGGTGATGCGCCCAAAGCACTGGCGAAGATCGACAAGCGCGGCGTGCCAGTGCGCTCCATCCTCGCCTCGGCGGCGATCACCCTGGTGGCGGTGTTGATGAACTACCTGATCCCGCAACACGCACTGGAACTGCTGATGTCTCTGGTCGTGGCTACGCTGGTGATCAACTGGGCGATGATCAGCTTCTCCCACTTCAAGTTCCGCCAGCACATGAACCGCACCGGCCAAGTGCCGTTGTTCAAGGCGCTGTGGTACCCGTATGGCAACTATGTGTGCCTGGCGTTCGTGGTGTTTATCCTGGTGATCATGCTGATGATTCCAGGGATTCAGGTGTCGGTGTACGCGATCCCGGTGTGGGTGGCGTTTATGGCGGTGTGTTACTGGATCAAGAACAAGCGCGCTGCGCAGCCGTACCCTCACGTGGTAACGCCAGCGGCGAAGTAACCCTTTGGCGTGTTGAGCAAACCCGGACCTGCGCCGGGTTTGCTGTTTCAGGGGCAAGGGCAAGGCGCATTCGCGTATCCTTGGATACCTTCGACCGGAACCCTTTACCCAATGCTGGTGATTTCCAACAACGTGCACCTGCCCGACGCCGAGATCGAGCTGACCGCCATTCGCGCCCAAGGCGCCGGTGGGCAGAACGTGAATAAGGTGTCGAGCGCGGTGCACCTGCGCTTTGACATTCCGGCGTCGTCGCTGCCGGAGTTCTATAAGGAGCGGCTGCTGGCGCTGCGCGATAGCCGTATCACCAGCGAAGGCGTGCTGGTGCTCAAGGCCCAGCAATACCGGACCCAGGAACAGAATCGCGCGGATGCGCTGGAGCGTTTGGTGGAGTTGATTCTCTGCGCCACCAAGGTCGAGAAGAAGCGCCGCCCGACCAAGCCGACCCTGGGCTCGAAAAAGCGTCGCCTCGAATCCAAGACCAAGCGTGGCAGCATCAAGGCCGGGCGCGGCAAGGTCGACTTTTAGTCGCCGCGCGCTTCACGGGCCTTGGGTGCCTGGCGGTACAGGTACACGCTCAGTAGCAAACCACCCAGGGCGGCGAGGGCGGCGAACAGGAAGATCGACGCAAAGCCGAAGCCAGCCGCCACGGCCCCGGCGAGCGGGCCGGTGATGCCCAGCGATAAATCGATAAACAGCGAATAGGCCCCCACCGCCGAGCCACGGCTGGACGCCGGTACCAGGTTCACTGCCTCCACCCCCAACGCCGGAAACACCAGGGAAAAGCCGAAGCCACTCAACGCCGCGCCGGCCAGGGCCAGGTTGGCGTCCGGCGCCAGCCACAGCAACAGCAGCCCTAGGATTTCTACCGACAGGCAGGCAATCGCCACGCGAAAGCCGCCGATCCGGTTGATCAGGTTACCGAACAGCAAGCGCGCGCCGATGAAACTGGCGCCGAATAGGCTCAGGGCCCACACCGCGTTATCCCAGTGCTGGGTGGTGTAATACAAGGTGATAAACGTGGCGATGGTGCCAAAACCGATGGAGCCCAACGCCAGCGCGCAGCCGTGGGGCAATACCCGGCCCAGTACATTCATGAACGGCAGGCGCACGCCAGCGACGATCGGCGCTGCGACTTTGTTCCAGGCCAGCAATAAGCCGACGACCGCCAGCAGAATGATGCTGACGCCCATGCTCCACAGCCCGAAGTTTCTCACCAGCAGCACACCCATAGGTGCTCCTACGGCCAAGGCGCCATAGCTGGCGATGCCGTTCCAGGAGATGACTTTGGCGGTATTTGCCGCACCGACCCGGCCGATGCCCCAGCCGATGGCGCCCGACCCCACCAGGCTTTCAGCGCTGCCTAGGACCAGGCGGCCAATCAGCAGGCTGCAGAGGCTCACGGCAGGCACGCTTGAAAACCACGCCGCGAGCAGCATGAACACGCCGCTCAGGCCACAGCCCGCTAAACCGATCAGCACCGCACGCTTGCTGCCCAGGTTGTCGATGATTTTGCCCGCATAGGGGCGGCTCAGTAGGGTGGCCAGGTATTGCACGCTGATCACCAGGCCGGCAATCACCGCGCCGTAGCCCAGTTCACTGTGGACATAGCCTGGCAATACGGCCAGGGGAATGCCGATATTCAGGTAGCCGATAAAGGTGAACAGTACGATGGAAACAACGTGCAGCGTGACCGCCATGGGGCGCTGGGTATCTGGCATGGGGAGAGGTCCACTGTCGCAGCAGGTAAAGATAGGCTGCTAATGATACCGGTGGTTTGGCCCGCGCAGGGCGGTAAAACGCAAAAACCTCAGGTCACAAAGAACTCAGGTTTGCGCAGGGGCCAGCAATTGCGTAGTGACCAGGGCGGCCAGCGCGTTTTCCTGGGTGCCGAAGCGCTTGAGCAGCACGGCTTGTTTGTCTGCGCTGAGGCGGTTCCAGACCTCGACCATCTGCAGGGCAGCATCGAGTACGGCGGTGTCCGGGGGAGTGGGGGAGGAGTCAGTCATGGCAGGTATCTCGGATGATTCAGGCAGTGTGGAAAGCGCTCAAAGCTGCGCTTTCCACACGGTCTGGTACGGCGTCAGTCCTGGCTTTTGCTGTCGACTGGTTTTGCTTCTCTGGCCTCAGGCTGCTTGTCGCTGGCCTGCTGCGGTGTTGGCTGCTCTGTAGGGTGCAGGCTTGGGAAGGGGAGATTAGGTATCTCGTGCATTGTCGTCGCTCCTCGCAAGGTCTGTTTTTTCAATCGCAGGTGATTCCGCGCTCTCAAAAAGCCTTGGCAGGATACAGCACTGTAAATGACAAATAGACTTTTATCTCGACGAATAGGTAACCCTTGATCCTGCAAACGCAAGTGACATGGGGTCACACTTACCTTTAGAAAGGCACTTTGCCCAGGATCATGTCGCGATACATCACAAAATCCCCGAGCAAGCTGTAGAACGGGTGCTGAAACGTCGCCGGGCGGTTTTTTTCGAAGAAGAAGTGACCGATCCACGCAAAGCTGTAGCCAGCAATCGGCACGGCAATCAGTAGGCCCAGCGAGCCTCTGCCGATGGCGTACGCCAAAATCCCGATCACCAGCGTGGTGCCGATAAAATGAAGGCGCCGGCACGTGCTGTTGCCGTGCTCGCTCAGGTAATAAGGGTAGAACTCAGCGAAGCTATTGAATTGCTTGACGTTTTCCACAGTGACCGGCCCTTTGATTGTTATGCCGCCCAACAGGTGTTCGGCGGGGAGCTTATTTGAGTCTAGAGTGATCAGTGGTAACGGCCAGTGACAATAGACGCCACTTTAGTATCCTTGGCTTCCTGGCTGCCATTTGAACCTGCTTTTTTAAGAAGACGCCATGAGCGAACGAACAACTTCTGCAAGCTGGGCGATGGGGATCGTCAAGGCATTGGAAATGGACGGCTTGGATTGCCGCGCCTTGTTCAAGCAGCTCGGCCTGGACTACGCCGCCCTGAATGACCCCGATGCGCGGTTTCCGCAAGACTCCATGACGCGCCTGTGGCAACGGGCGGTAGAGCTTTCAGGCAACCCGGCGATCGGCCTGAACATGGGTAAAGTGGTGCGCCCGGCGTCGTTTCATGTGGCTGGCTATGCACTGATGTCCAGCAATACCCTTGCCGAGGGCTTTATGCGCCTGGTGCGCTACCAGCGCATCATCGCCGAAAGTGCAGACCTGAGTTTCCGACTGATCCCCGAAGGTTATGCGCTGATTCTGACGGTGCATGGCGATCACCTGCCGCCCACCCGGCAAAGCGCCGAAGCTTCGCTGGCCAGCGCCTTGGCCCTGTGCGGTTGGCTGACCGGTCGTACCCTGCAGCCGCGCAAGGTGGTGTTGCAAGGTGATCAGCCGGCGGACCTGTCGCCCTACAAACAAGCCTTCCATGCGCCTTTGGAATTCAACGCGCCCTATGACGCGCTGATTTTCGAGCGGGCCGACATGGACGCGCAGTTGCCCACGGCCAACGAGGCCATGGCGCTGCTGCATGATCGATTTGCCGGCGAATACCTGGCGCGTTTTTCGGAGAGCCGCGTGACCCACAAGGCACGGCAGGTGTTGTGCCGGCTGTTGCCCCAGGGTGAGCCCAAACGAGAAGTGGTGGCCCAGACGTTGCACCTTTCCCAGCGCACCTTGCAGCGGCGTCTACAGGAGGAGGGCACCAGCTTCCAGACCCTGCTCGATGACACCCGCCGCGAATTGGCCGAGCAGTACCTGGCGCAGCCCAGCATGACGTTATTGGAAATCGCCTACCTGTTGGGTTTTGCCGACCCGAGCAACTTCTTTCGCGCGTTTCGTCGTTGGTTCGACGCCACGCCCGGCGAATACCGGGCGCGGTTGCTGGAAGCGTCGGCCATCAGTGGCGCCAAAACGCCGGAATGCACAGAACAAAGACCGTAATGATCTCCAGTCGGCCCAGCAGCATGCCGAGTGACAGGATCCACTTGGCCGCATCCGGCAGGCTGGCGAAGTTACCCGCAGGGCCAATGGTTTCGCCAAGGCCAGGGCCGACGCCGGAGACGGTACTGGCTGCGCCGGTCAAGGCGGTCATCCAGTCCAGGCCCAGAAGCGACAAGGCCAGGGCGATGGCGCAGATGGTAATGGCGAAGAAAAACGAGAACGTCAGGATCGAACGCACGATCTCTTCGTCAAGGCGATGGCCGTTGTACTTCTGCTTGATCACCGCGCGCGGGTGAATCAGTTGGTTCAAGTTGGCCTTGAGCAGGATATAGGCGACCTGAAAGCGGAAGATCTTGATCCCACCCGCCGTAGAGCCTGAACAACCACCGATAAAGCCCAGGTAAAAGAACAGCATCAGTGAGAAGTTGCCCCACAGGCTGTAGTCCCCCAATGCAAAACCCGTGGTGGTGACCACCGAGGTCACGTTCAACGCCACATGACGCAAGGCTTCCAGCCAATGCAGGTTGGTGGTCCACCAGTACCAGGTGCCCAGTACCAGCCAGGTCACGATCAACAAACCGAGCAAACCCTGCACTTGCTGATCCTTGATCAACGCCTTGCGGTTGCCACGCAAGGTGGCCACATAGAGCGTGAACGGCAAGCTGCCGAGGATCATCACCACCACCGCCACCCAGTGCACGGCAGGTTGTTTCCAGTGGGCCAGGGACTCATCCGAAGTGGAGAAGCCCCCGGTGGAAATCGCCGACATCGCGTGGTTGATCGCATCGAACAGGCCCATCCCGGCCCACCAGAACGCCAGGCTGCCGAGGATGGTGATGCCGACGTAGGCCGCCACGATCAGCCGCGCCACCATGTGCGAGCGGGGCATGACCTTTTCCGAGCGGTCCGAGGATTCGGTCTGGAACAGGCGCATGCCACCAATGCGCAGCAGTGGCAGGATCGCCACCGCCATGCCGATAAAGCCGATGCCACCCAGCCAGTGCAGCAGCGAGCGCCAGATCAGGATGCCTGGCGACATGGCGTCCAGGCCGCTCAACACGGTGGAGCCGGTGGCGGTGATACCGGACATGCTTTCAAAAAACGAGTCGGTGTAGCTGATGTGTTGGGTCAACAGAAACGGCAACGCCGCAAAGATGCACACCACCACCCAGCTTGTCACTGTGAGTAGGTACATGTCCCGCGGGCGCAGGTGCACATGCTCGGGGCGACCTGGAATCACCAGGGCCAGGCCGGCAAGAAAGGTGATCATGCTGGCCCACAGGAAAGAGGGCAGGTCACTGGTGCGTTCGAATATCACCAGGGTCGCCATTGGCACGACCATGGCGATCGCGAGGGTGATCAGGAAGATGCCGATGATGAAACCGATAATGCGTAGGGTCGGCAACGCCATGAAGTGAGCTCGGGGTTATTGGGCAGAGGCGCCATTCTACCTGCGGTGCAGGTCTTGTAAACCGGGGCTTGGAAGCGATGTAAGTCGAATGTGGGGCTTGCTCGCGAATGCGCAGTGTCAGTCAACGGATTCACTTGCTGATCCACCGCATTCGCGAGCAAGCCCGCACACATTGGTTTTGTGGCGCCTGATTGATTGTCGACAGGCGCATACAAAAAAGGCGACCCAAAGGCCGCCTTTTCCAATTCGCTACTGATCAGAACTCGTGATCAGCGCTGTCCGGGTTCAAGTCGCTGATGCCCAGCTTGCCTGCCGCCGCTTCGATCGAACCGGTCTGCTTGACCAGCGCAGCGATGGCGTCACGCACGACCTGATTGCCCGCATCGTTACCGGCAGCGATCAACTGGTCGTAGTGCTCACCCTTGTTGGCGTGGTCAACCATGACCTGGATCTTCGCTTCGGTGGCTGCCAGCTCCGCTTTCAGCGCGGTATCGGCAGCTGGATCGGCCTTGGCCACCAGGGATGACAGGCTGGCGCCGGTCATTTTGGTGCCGTCAACGCGGGTGTACTCGCCCAGGTAGACGTTGCGGATACCCTTGGCGTCGTAGAAGTGCGAGTTGTGGGTGTTGTCGCTGAAGCAGTCTTGCTCGTCTTCCGGCGAGTTGGCTTCCAGGGAAACCTTCATGCGCTCACCGGCCAGTTCGCCGAGGGACAGGCTGCCCATGCCGAACAGCATCTTGCGCACGCCGTCGGTGGCAGGTTCTGCCTCCAGGGTGGCGCGGTAGTTGTCTTCGACGTTTGGTTTCCAGTTGCCGACCATTTCTTCCAGGTCGCTGAGCAGCAGTTGAGTCACAGCGCTCAGGTAGGCACGGCGACGCTCGTTGTGGCCGCCTGTAGCGCCGTCGCCGGTCAGGTAGTCCGACGCAGGACGGTTGCCGGCGCCTGGGCCGGTGCCGTTCAGGTCTTGGCCCCAGAGCAGGAATTCGATGGCGTGGTAACCGGTGGCGACGTTGGCCTCGGAACCGCCCAGCTCATTGAGGCTGGCGAGTTTTTCCGGGGTGATGTCCTTCACGTCGACCTTGTCTTCGCCGACCTGGATCTCGGTATTGGCGATGATGTTGGCAGTGGCGCCTGGGTTACCCAAGGCGTGTTCGTAGGACTTGTCGGTGTAGTCGATCAGGCCTTCGTCGAGCGGCCATGCGTTCACCTGGCCTTCCCAGTCGTCGATGATGGTGTTGCCGAAGCGGAACACTTCGCTTTGCAGGTACGGAACGCGGGCGGCGACCCAGGCGGTACGCGCGGCTTTCAGGGTTTCGTCGTTCGGCTTGGCGAGAAACGCGTCGATCGCAGTTTGCAGGGTTTTAGCGGTGGACTCGGCGTCACTGTAGACCGCAAACACCATGTCTGCGTAATGCGCGACCACGGCCTTGGCGGCGGCTTCGTCGATCTGACCGGCAGGGGTGGCAGCGGCTGGAGCGGTGGTGCTGGTAGCCGGGGTCGGCGCCTGGTTTGCAGGGGCCTTGTCTTTACCTTCGCCGCAACCGGCGAGAGAAATGGCAATGGCCAGTAGACTGGCGGTGGCCAGGGGCATACGAATCATGGCGAACATCCTGCTTCGGTTGTTGAGAGGGCGCGCGGGGGCGCGCAAAGCTGCGACATAATGCGAAAGATTTGCATTTTGTGTAAAGGGTTATACGCGGGAAATATTTAGTATCATCTTGCCAGGTCAGAGAATGGCGGCGTTATTGCGCTCCGATTGCTTCAAAAAAGCCGCCAGCTCTCGGGCCTGCAAGGGCTTGCTGTAGTGGTAACCCTGACCCTCATGGCAGCCTTCGGAGATGATGTAAGCCTCCTGCTCAGCGGTTTCCACGCCTTCGGCGATCACCTGCATGCCCAGGCTTTTGCCCAACTGGATGATCGCGCGCACGATGGTGGCGTCGTCGTCATCGTCCAGCAGGTCCTGGACGAAGCTCTTGTCTATCTTGATCTTGTCCAAGGGCAGGCTTTTCAAGTAGCTGAGGGATGAGTAGCCGGTGCCGAAGTCATCAATCGCGATCAACGCCCCGGACCGGCGCAGGCTCAGCAGGTGCTGGGCGGCGGTGCTGATGTCTTCCATCAAGCCGGTTTCCGTGACTTCCAGTTCCAGGCTGCGCGGCGGCAAGCGGTAGATTTGCATCAGGTTATTGACCACCCGCGGCAACTCGGTGTGGTGCAACTGCACGGTGGACAGGTTGACCGCCATGCGCAGGTCGGTAAAGCCAAGGTCGTGCCATTCGCGCAATTGGCGGCAGGCTTGGTCGAGTACCCATTCGCCTATCGGGATAATCGTGCCGTTTTGCTCTGCCAGCGGGATAAACAGGTCCGGCGGGACCAGGCCGTGTTCCGGGTGCTGCCAGCGCAGCAGGGCTTCCACGCCCACTACACGGTGGTCGCGGTAACTGATCTGCGGCTGGTACACCAAGTAGAATTGATTGCGGCTGAGGGCGTCGCGCAGGTCCTTTTCCAGCTCCCGGCGGCGGCGCATCTCACTGTCGACGCTGGCGATATAGAACTGATAGCGGTTGCGCGAGCGGGTCTTGGCCAGGGTCATGGTCTGTTCGGCTTTTTGCAGCAGCTTTTCAGTGCTGTCGCCGTCTTCCGGGAATAAGGTGATGCCGATGGTGGCGCGCAGTCGAATCTGTTGGTGATCGAGGACGAAGTCTGCTTCCAGGTCATCAAGGATGCTTTGCGCCAGCTCGGCGGCTTCGTAAGGCTGTTCGATATCGGCTTGGACCAGCGCGAACTGATCTCCGCCCAGACGGGCCAGGGTGCCGAGGCGCCCACTGTGCGCGCGTAAACGGTCTGCCAGCGCCAGCAGCAGTTTGTCGCCGGCTTGATAGGTGAACTGTTCGTTGACGCTTTTGAAATCATCCAGCCCCACGCACAACACTGCTACGCGCCGTTGTCGGCGGCCTGCGTCAATAAGGATCTTGTCCAGTTGCTCCTGCAGTTTCTGGCGGTTCGGTAAACCGGTCAGGAAGTCGTACTGGGCCATGCGCAGCAGGCTGGTTTCGGCTTCATGGCGCAGGTGGGTGTTGCGCTCGATTGACTCGAGCAGCTGGTTGGCGGTATTGATCCACAGCCCCAATTCGTTGCGTTCGTGACCCTTGAGCTGCGGGATCTTGTGTTTGCTGGGCCGGTCCGGGTTGATCGACGTCAGGTGTTCGATAATCCGCGACAGCGGCTTGGTCAGCAGCCAGTGATAAACCAGGTAGAGCACCAGGCCCATGGCGAGGGCGCGCAATACACCGGAAATAAAAATGATCACCGAATTGACGATAAATCCCTGGCCATAGGTGGCCGTGTCGAGGGTGATACTCAGGTCACCGTAATACTCGCTGTAGGGGCCTTTGCCGACCAGGGGCGTGGTAAACGTGCGTTCCTGGCCAAGAATCAGGTCGGTCAACCAGCGGCTGGGGGCGTGCTGCAAAGTGCGGCTCTTCTCGGCCAGCATGGTTTCGTTGGGGTGGCCGATGGACGCCATGCGCACCGCGTCATCCTGGAACAGGCCCTCAATCACTTGCATGCCCATTTCGCGGTCCAGGCTGTAGATGGCCTGGGTCGAGGGGTCGCGAAACATGTCGAGGATGCGCTGGGCATCGCTGACGACGGCCTGACGCGTCTTGTAGGCATCGTAAACGATCTGCGCCACGCTCAGTGATACGCCCACAATCAATGCCGACAGCAGCACAACCCGTAGCAACTTCACGGACAAGCTGTTCTTGAGTTCCAGCTTCAAAGGGGCATTCCTTGTCTCATGCGGGTGGCCTTCAATATGCCATGAGTATTGGCAATCCCGTGAGGGCAGTCAAAGGAACATTAGGGCCGCAGACGTCTTGATGCGGGATACGCAGAAAAAACCAGAAAAAAACGGCGGATTTACTCCGCCGTCTGGGTGCTCGACTCACCTGTGGTCAGGTCAATGCCCTTCCAGGCCGTGAGCGTATTCACTGATACGCGGAAATCTCGATCTTTGGCGGCGGTGGCGGCATCATGTCTTCGCCTGGCCGGCCGGGTGCATTGGCACCACCGCCTTCACCGCCCCCTCCACCACCCGCACCACCGGCGAGGCCTTTCATCAGCCCGCTGATGAGTTGCATCGCCATCTGCCCACCTGCTTTTCCGATTTCTTCCATTGTGACTCTCCAGAAGCATGTGAGAGGGTTATTCCTCTCACTGCGTAGGTGGCACATTCCTTTGTGCGGGTTCCACGATTCCGGGCAAGTCGCTGATGCTGAGCGCACAAAAAAGCCCGGCAATCGCCGGGCTCTTTCTACTGCAAGCGTTGCTTAGGCAGTGAAGGTCTTGCCTTCGAACTGATCAGCCACGAACTTCCAGTTGACCAGGTTCCAGAACGCTTCCACGTACTTTGGACGCACGTTGCGGTAGTCGATGTAGTAGGCGTGTTCCCATACGTCGCAGGTCAGCAGCGGGGTGTCGCCGCTGGTCAGCGGGTTGCCGGCGCCGATGGTGCTGGCCAGGGCCAGGGAACCGTCAGCCTTTTTTACCAGCCAGCCCCAACCGGAACCGAAGGTGCCGACAGACGTCTTGGTGAACTCTTCCTTGAACTTGTCGAACGAACCAAACGCAGCGTTGATGGCTTCAGCCAGCGCGCCGGTAGGTTGGCCGCCGGCGTTTGGCGCCAGGCAGTTCCAGTAGAAGGTGTGGTTCCAGACCTGAGCGGCGTTGTTGAAGATGCCGCCCGAAGAGGATTTAACGATCTCTTCCAGGGTCTTGCCTTCGAACTCGGTGCCTGGCACCAGGTTGTTCAGGTTCACGACATAGGTGTTGTGGTGCTTGTCGTGGTGAAATTCCAAGGTTTCCTTGGAGATGTGCGGCTGCAGGGCATCGTGTGCGTAGGGCAGCGGCGGCAATTCGAAAGCCATGATGATTCTCCTAATCAGGTCAGTTGCGGTGAGCGCAAGGCCGATCACGGGCGGCCAAACAAGCGCCGGGGAGTTTGTACTCTTTGCGGCGCCGGGTCCGGATCATAGCACCGGGGGTGCGGCAAAACCACGCAACAACTGTGTGGGATAGAGGTTCCAGAGCGTTTTGGAATATTCCTCAGGCGCTGATCAATTGGTAGGCCACGCTGAACATCATCAGCGCTACCAACAGGTCCAGCAGGCGCCAGGTGGCGGGGCGCGCCAGCCAGGGGGCCAGCCAGGCCGCGCCGAGTGCCAAAGTCGCGAACCACAGGAACGAGGCGCTGGCGGCACCGGCCACATAGGCGCCGGGTTCGGTTTGCTGCGCGCCGAGAGAGCCGATCAGCAATACAGTGTCCAAGTACACGTGAGGGTTGAGCAGTGTCACCGCCAAGGCACTGAGCAACACGGCGCGCAAGGACCGCACCTTCAGGTCGTCGCCTTGTTCCATTCGCTGTTTTGAACAGGCCCGACGCAGTGCGCAAGCCCCGTACCAGATCAGGAAAGCTGCGCCGCCCCAGCGCGCAATCGCCAGCAGTAAAGGGCTTTGTGCCAGCACTGTGGCCAGGCCAAACACCCCGGCAGCCACCAGCAGGGCATCGCAGATCACACACAACGCCGCGACCGGCACGTGATGCTCGCGACGCAGGCTTTGCGCCAATACAAAGGCATTCTGGGAACCGATGGCCATGATCAGGCCGAACGCGACCAGCAAGCCATTCAGATAACTTTGCCACATAGGGTTTACTCCGCGTCCGCTGCCAATTGCCGCAAAACGTGCAGGGCGCGCTCGGCGTCGGCACGCCCGACAAACAGGTGGTCGTGGTAATAGCCGGCAATCACATTGCAACTGATGCCGGCCTTGCCCAGTGCGCTGGCGAAGGCGGCGGTCAAGCCCACGGCTTCCAGGGCCGAGTGCACATTCAAGGTGATCCACGCGGCAACGTAGTCAAAGGCCAAGCCCGCCTGTTCCGCCTGCTGGCGTTCAACGATCAGGGTCAGGCCTTCCTGCTCGCGAAAGCTGCCGATCACCTCGCAACCGGCAGGGACACGGTGATCGGGCAGGGTGCAGAACACGTAGTCACCCTCATTGAGATGGGGGCTCATGCTGCGCAGCAAGGTTGCCAGGGCGGTTTCGCCAGCCATGGGAGGTTCCTTATAGAGAGAAGCGATGCTGGCTATTCTCTTGGCATAGGCTGTATAAGAAAAACAAATATTACTGATCGCTCATTAGAGAAACTGATGTTCGACTATAAATTGCTTTCTGCCCTGGCGGCGGTGGTGGAACAGGCTGGCTTCGAGCGCGCCGCGCAAGTGTTGGGGCTCTCGCAATCGGCGATCTCCCAGCGCATCAAGTTGCTCGAGGCGCGCATCGGCCAGCCGGTCCTGGTGCGGGCCACGCCGCCGACGCCTACCGAGATCGGCCGTCGCCTGCTCAACCATGTGCAACAGGTGCGACTGTTGGAGCGCGACCTGCAAAGTCAGGTACCGGCACTGGACGAGGAAGGCATGCCTGAGCGTCTGCGCATCGCGTTAAACGCCGATAGCCTGGCCACCTGGTGGGCCGAGGCCGTCAGCGATTTTTGCGCCGAACAACATTTGCTGCTGGATTTGGTGGTGGAAGACCAGACCGTGGGCCTCAAACGCATGCGTGCTGGCGAAGTGGCCGCCTGCATCTGCGCCAGCGAGCGCCCGGTTGCAGGGGCACGCAGCCTGTTGCTGGGCGCTATGCGCTACCGGGCGCTGGCGAGCCCGGCTTTTATAACCCGGCACTTTCCGCATGGCGTACGCGCTGATCAACTGGCGCGCACCCCCGCACTGGTGTTCGGCCCGGATGATTTCCTGCAACACCGTTACCTGGCGTCCCTCGGCGTGGACGGTGGTTTCGAGCACCATTTGTGCCCATCGTCCGAAGGCTTCATCCGTTTGACAGAAGCAGGCCTGGGCTGGGGGTTGGTGCCGGAATTGCAGGTGCGCGACCAACTGGAAAAGGGCGTATTGGTCGAGTTATTGCCAGATAAGCCCATCGACGTGCCGTTGTACTGGCATCATTGGCGCAGTGGCGGGCAACTGCTGGGCTTGTTGACCGATCACCTGGCCCAGGCATGTGGCCAATGGTTGGTGCCCTATCAGCAGTGACAAGCGTCAAGCTGCAAGCTGCAAGAGAAGAGCTTGCAGATCGTATTTAACTTGCGGCTTATAGCTTGAAGCTTGCAGCTGCATCCGTAGGAGGCTCCATGAAAGTTCTGGTCACCGGCGCAAGCGGCTTCATTGGCGGGCGCTTTGCGCGTTTCGCCTTGGAGCAGGGCCTGGACGTGCGGGTCAACGGGCGGCGCGCCGAAGGTGTGGAACACCTGGTGAGGCGCGGCGCTGAGTTTATCCAGGGTGATCTGAATGACGCCGACCTGGTGCGCGGTCTGTGCCGCGATGTCGAAGCCGTGGTGCATTGCGCTGGCGCTGTCGGGCTGTGGGGGCGCTATCAGGACTTTCACCAGGGCAACGTGCTGGTCACTGAGAACGTGGTCGAGGCCTGCCTCAAGCAACGGGTCGGCCGACTGGTGCACCTGTCGTCGCCATCGATTTACTTTGACGGCCGCGACCACCTGGGCCTGACTGAAGAGCAAGTCCCCAAGCGCTTCAAACATCCCTATGCCGCCACCAAATACCTGGCGGAACAAAAGGTATTTGGCGCCCAGGAGTTCGGCCTCGAAGTGCTGGCCCTGCGCCCGCGCTTCGTTACTGGCGCCGGCGACATGAGCATCTTCCCACGCCTGCTGAAAATGCAGCGCAAGAACCGCCTGGCTATCGTCGGCGACGGCCTGAACAAGGTCGATTTCACCAGCGTGCACAACCTCAACGAAGCGCTGCTCAGCAGCCTGCTCGCTACCGGTTCAGCGCTAGGCAAGACCTACAACATCAGCAACGGCACGCCGGTGCCGGTGTGGGATGTGGTGAACTACGTGATGCGCCAAATGGAGTTGCCGCAGGTAACGCGGTATCGGTCCTACGGTTTGTCCTACAGCGTAGCGGCCCTCAACGAAGCCTTCTGCGCAATGTGGCCAGGGCGTCCGGAGCCAGCATTGTCACGCCTGGGCATGCAAGTCATGAACAAAGATTTCACGTTAGACATCAGCCGCGCCAGGCATTATCTGGACTACGAGCCCAAGGTCAGCCTGTGGACCGCCCTCGACGAGTTCTGCAGTTGGTGGAAGGCCCAGGACCCAGGGTTCAAGTAAGCACACAACAGGCAATACTTCGGGAACCGAATCTGGCATTCCAGGTCGATCAGTGCGCCGGGAAGGCGGTTTATACTCCCGTCGCTCGCCACTTCACCGATTCAGGGTTGATTCATGCGCAACGATGCTAAAGACGACTTCGACAACGTTCCCAGCCTGCGGGCCGATGTCGGGGATGACGATGATTTCGAACCTACCCCGGCCACCTCGGTGCGTTCGCGCAACACTAAGGTCGTCAAGGTCAAGAGCGCCAGCACTGGCCCGTTGTGGGCTTTGATCGGCGCTTTGCTGATCGCTTTTGCGGGCCTGGCCTGGTGGAGCTTCCAGCAGATTTCCCTGATGGGCCAGCAATTGGTTGCCACCCAGGAAAGTTTTGCGCGCATCAGCGAAGAAGCGGCGGGGCGTCTGCAAGATATTTCCGGCAAGGTGGTGGCCAGTGAAGCCAGCGTCAACAACGGTAGCGAAGCGTTGAAACTGCAGATCAAGCAACTCGAAAGCCAGTTGCTGGAGCAGGGAAGACAGCAGGTCGGCGTGGCCGGCCGGGCCACCGAGTTGGATAAGCGCCTGGCGCAAATGACAGCCAGCACCACTGAACTGTCTAACGCCAACAGCAAGCTGCAAGGCCAGGTCCAGGCCCTGACCGACGCCGTGGCCACGCTTAAGGCGGCGCAAGGCGACGCAGGTAAGCGTGATGCCGAAATCAAGGAGCTTTCCGCTGACGTGGCCGCGTTGAAGAAGCAGGGCAACCCAAGTGCGGCCATCGCCCGCATCGAGCAGGACCTGGTAGTGCTCAAAAGCGCGCAGGATAACCAGCCGGTCAATAGCGATGCGCCTACGAATAAAGAGTTCGACGTGTTCCGCATCCAGACCACGCGTAACATCACCACCTTGCAGAGCCAGGTGCGGAACCTGCAGCAACAGCTCAACGCGCCGGCGAAGATCACCCCGCGCGGCCAGTGACCGTTGCTGAGATAACACGGGTGTAAACCGATTTAAATGGGGGAGCGAGCACGCCCACTCCCCCATTCGAGTTGCAGCCAAGCGCTCGATAATGGTCGCTTGCAACATTGTCACCAGTCGGTGACATTTCCCATCCCCTTCGTTACTTGCCCCCGCCGCGCCCTTGTTTAGACTCCGGTCATCCCACAAAAAATAATAAGGGCCACCCATGACCACGCAACCACTGCCTGCCAGCAGTTGGCTGAACGCGCCTGCCCATCGCGCTTGGCTCGCCGCTGAAGGCCAGCGCCTGCTGGCATTCGCCAAGGCATCTCGACTGCCCGATGGTTTCGGCAACCTTGACGACAAAGGCCAGCTGCCAGCCGATGCCCACGCCGAAACCATGAACACCGCCCGCATGACCCACAGCTTCGCCATGGCTCATGCCTTGGGCTTGCCTGGGTATGCCGAGCTGGTCGCACACGGTGTTGCGGCCCTCAGTGGCCCGCTGCGGGACGCTGAGCACGGAGGCTGGTTCGCCGCCCCCCACGCCCTCGATGGCAACCGTGGCAAGGCTGCTTACCTGCACGCCTTCGTCGCCCTGGCCGCGAGCTCGGCGGTGGTGGCCGGCGCTCCCGGCGCACAAAACCTGTTGAACGACGCCATCCATATCATCGACCAGCTTTTCTGGAGCGAGGAGGAGGGCGTGATGCTCGAGTCGTTCGCCCAAGACTGGAGCGGCATCGAAGCCTATCGCGGCGCCAACAGCAACATGCACGCCACCGAAGCCTTTCTCGCCCTGGCCGATGTCACCGGCGATACACGCTGGCTGGACCGCGCGATGCGGATCGTCGAGCGGGTGATCCACACCCACGCCGCCGGCAACCAGTACATGGTGATCGAGCATTTCGACGCGCACTGGCAACCGCTGCTCGGTTACAACGAAGACAACCCCGCAGACGGCTTCCGGCCCTACGGCATCACCCCCGGCCACGGTTTTGAATGGGCACGGTTGGTGCTGCATTTGGAAGCGGCACGCCTGCAAGCCGGGTTGGCCACGCCGGACTGGTTGGTGAGCGACGCCAAGGGCCTGTTCGCCAGCGCCTGCGAATATGCCTGGTCCGTGGATGGCGCCCCCGGCATCGTCTACACCCTGGACTGGACCTACCGACCGGTGGTGCACGAGCGCTTGCATTGGACCCACGCCGAAGCCAGCGCCGCTGCCCAAGCCTTGCTCAAGCGTACCGGCGAGTTGCACTACGAAACGTGGTACCGGCGCTTCTGGGAGTTTTGCGAGGCCCACTTTATCGACCGTACCCACGGCAGCTGGCACCACGAACTCAGCCCCCATAACACGCCCAGCAGCAACATCTGGGGCGGCAAGCCAGACCTGTACCATGCCTGGCAAGCGGTATTGCTGCCTGCGCTGCCGTTAGCGCCAAGCATGGCCAGTGCAATAGGGGCTGGGCGTTATGTCACCAATTGGTGACATTTGGGCATCCCTTTGTTACCTGCGCCTCAAAAATCCATGTTTAAACTCCGTGCAGCGCAAGCTTAAGACTTGCATGCATAACAACAAGAAAAGGTATTCAGATGAACGCGATTAATCGCCTCGCCGTAGCTATTTCCATTGCCTCGTTGTTTCCCCTCAGTGCATTCGCGGCCGACTCGAAAGGGACGGTTGAAGTTGTGCATTGGTGGACCTCGGGCGGTGAAAAAGCGGCTGTAGATGTCCTGAAGGCCCAAGTTGAAAAAGACGGCTTCACCTGGAAAGACGGTGCCGTCGCAGGTGGCGGTGGCGCCACGGCCATGACCGTGCTGAAAAGCCGCGCGGTCGCCGGCAACCCGCCCGCCGTTGCCCAGATCAAAGGCCCCGACATCCAGGAATGGGCGTCCACCGGCCTGCTCGACACCGACGTTCTGAAGTCTGTCGCCAAAGACGAAAAATGGGACTCCCTGCTCGACAAGAAAGTCTCCGACACCGTGAAGTACGACGGTGACTACGTTGCCGTACCGGTCAACATCCACCGCGTGAACTGGCTGTGGATCAACCCGGAAGTCTTCAAGAAAGCCGGCATCACCAAGAACCCAACCACCCTCGAAGAATTCTACGCAGCGGGCGACAAGCTCAAGGCCGCGGGCTTCATTCCGCTCGCCCATGGTGGCCAGCCGTGGCAGGACAGCACCGTTTTCGAAGCCGTCGTCCTGTCGGTGATGGGTGCCGATGGCTACAAGAAAGCCCTGGTCGACCTGGATAACGCCGCACTGACCGGTCCGGAAATGGTCAAGTCGCTGACCGAGCTGAAGAAAGTCGCGACTTACATGGACGTCGACGGTAAAGGCCAAGACTGGAACCTCGAAGCGGGCAAAGTCATCAACGGCAAGGCCGGCATGCAGATCATGGGTGACTGGGCCAAGTCCGAGTGGACCGCTGCCAAGAAAGTCGCCGGTAAAGACTACGAGTGCGTAGCGTTCCCGGGCACCGACAAAGCCTTTACCTACAACATCGACTCCCTGGCGGTGTTCAAGCAGAAAGACAAAGGCACTGCGGCGGGTCAGCAGGACATCGCCAAAGTCGTGCTGGGTGAAAACTTCCAGAAAGTGTTCAGCATCAACAAGGGTTCGATCCCTGTGCGTAACGACATGCTGACCAAAATGGATTCGTACGGCTTCGACTCTTGCGCCCAGGCTGCCGCCAAGGACTTCCTGGCAGACGCCAAGACCGGCGGCCTGCAGCCAAGCATGGCGCACAACATGGCCACGACCCTGGCTGTGCAAGGTGCGTTCTTTGACGTCGTGACCAACTTCATCAACGACCCGAAAGCTGACCCAGCCGACACCGCCAAGAAACTCGGCGCTGCGATCAAGTCGGCCAAATAAGCTACAAGCTGCAAGTTAAACGCTGCAACTGGTGTGCTGCCTCTCTTGCCGCTTGTAGCTTGTAACTTGCAGCTGCCTTTATTCTTTTAGTGGATTTTCCCATGAGTTCTGTTGCTGTGTTCAGCAAAGCCTCGCCGTTCGATGCACTGCAGCGCTGGCTACCCAAACTGGTGCTGGCGCCCAGCATGTTCATCGTGTTGGTGGGCTTCTACGGCTACATCCTGTGGACGTTTGTACTGTCGTTTACGACATCTACGTTCCTGCCAAGCTACAAATGGGCGGGTCTCGCGCAATATCAGCGTTTGTTCGACAACGACCGCTGGTGGGTCGCGAGCAAGAACCTGGCCCTGTTTGGCGGAATGTTTATCGGCATCACCTTGGTTATCGGCGTGACACTGGCGATCTTCCTCGACCAGAAAATCCGTCGCGAAGGCTTTATCCGCACCGTTTACCTGTACCCGATGGCGCTCTCGATGATCGTCACTGGTACCGCCTGGAAATGGCTGCTCAACCCGGGCATGGGCCTGGACAAACTTCTGCGTGACTGGGGCTGGGAAGGCTTCCGTCTCGATTGGCTGATCGACCCGGACCGCGTGGTCTACTGCCTGGTGATCGCCGCGGTATGGCAAGCTTCGGGCTTCATCATGGCGATGTTCCTCGCCGGCCTGCGGGGGGTTGATCAATCGATCATCCGCGCCGCGCAGATCGACGGCGCGAGCATGCCGCGCATCTACTGGAGCGTGGTGCTGCCGAGCCTGCGTCCGGTGTTCTTCAGTGCGGTGATGATCCTGGCGCACATTGCGATCAAGAGCTTCGACCTGGTGGCGGCGATGACTGCTGGCGGCCCCGGCTATTCGTCCGACCTGCCTGCGATGTTCATGTACTCGTTCACCTTCAGCCGTGGCCAGATGGGCGTGGGCTCGGCCAGTGCAATCCTGATGCTCGGTGCGATCCTCGCGATCATCGTGCCTTACCTCTACTCCGAGCTGAGGACCAAACGTAATGACTAGTCTCGTCTCCAAATCGCCCATCAGCCTGAGTCGCATCGCGATCTACGCGGTGCTGATCCTTGCCGTGCTGCTGTACCTGGTGCCGCTGGTGGTGATGCTGCTCACCAGCTTCAAGACCCCGGAAGACATCAGCACCGGCAACCTGCTGAGCTGGCCGACCGTGGTCTCCGGCATCGGTTGGGTCAAGGCCTGGGCCACCGTGGATGGCTACTTCTGGAACTCGATCAAGATCACCGTGCCCGCTGTGCTGATCTCCACCGCTATCGGTGCGTTGAACGGCTACGTGCTGTCGTTCTGGCGCTTCCGGGGTTCGCAGTTGTTCTTCGGTCTGTTGTTGTTCGGCTGCTTCCTGCCATTCCAGACCGTGCTGCTGCCGGCTTCCTTCACCCTCGGCAAGATGGGGCTCGCCAGCACCACCACCGGCCTGGTGTTTATCCATGTGGTCTACGGCCTGGCGTTCACCACGCTGTTTTTCCGTAATTACTACGTCAGCATTCCGGATGCGCTGATCAAAGCGGCGCGCCTGGACGGTGCCGGTTTCTTCACCATTTTCCGCCTGATCATCCTACCGATGTCGACCCCGATCATCATGGTCTGCCTGATCTGGCAGTTCACCCAGATCTGGAACGACTTCCTGTTCGGTGTGGTGTTCTCCAGTGGCGACTCCCAGCCCATCACGGTGGCGCTGAACAACCTGGTCAACACCAGCACCGGGGCCAAGGAATATAACGTGGACATGGCGGCGGCGATGATCGCCGGGCTGCCGACCCTGCTGGTCTATGTGATCGCAGGCAAGTATTTCGTGCGCGGCCTCACGGCCGGCGCGGTCAAGGGGTAATCATGGCTACGCTTGAACTTCGCAATGTAAACAAGACCTATGGCGCCGGCCTGCCCGACACCTTGAAGAACATCGAACTGTCGATCAAGGAAGGCGAATTCCTGATCCTGGTCGGCCCTTCGGGGTGCGGTAAATCCACGCTGATGAACTGCATCGCTGGCCTGGAAACCATCACCGGTGGCGCGATCATGATCGGTGATCAAGACGTGAGCGGCATGAGCCCCAAGGATCGCGACATCGCCATGGTGTTCCAGTCCTACGCGCTGTACCCGACCATGAGCGTGCGCGAGAACATCGAGTTCGGCCTCAAGATCCGCAAGATGCCCCAGGCCGAGATCGACGCTGAAGTGGCGCGCGTGGCCAAGCTGCTGCAGATCGAACACCTGCTCAACCGCAAGCCGGGCCAGCTATCCGGTGGCCAGCAACAGCGTGTGGCCATGGGCCGTGCCCTGGCGCGTCGGCCGAAGATCTACCTGTTCGACGAACCGCTGTCCAACCTCGACGCCAAGCTACGCGTCGAGATGCGCACCGAAATGAAACTGATGCACCAGCGTCTCAAGACCACCACGGTCTACGTGACCCACGACCAGATCGAAGCGATGACCCTGGGCGATAAAGTCGCGGTGATGAAGGACGGCATCATTCAGCAGTTCGGCACGCCAAAAGACATCTACAACAACCCGGCCAACCAGTTCGTGGCGAGCTTTATCGGTTCGCCGCCGATGAACTTCGTACCCCTGCGCCTGCAGCGCAAGGACGGTCGCCTGGTGGCCGTGCTCGACAGCGGCCAGGCCCGTTGCGAGCTGGCGCTGAACGTGACAGACGCGGGCCTTGAAGACCGCGACGTGATCCTGGGCTTGCGTCCCGAGCAAATCATGTTGGCGGCGGGTGAGGGCGACACGGCGTCGAGTATTCGTGCCGAAGTCCAGGTCACCGAGCCGACCGGCCCGGATACCCTGGTGTTTGTGCAACTCAACGACACCAAGGTCTGCTGCCGCCTGTCGCCCGACGTGGCACCCCAGGTGGGCGAGACCCTGACGTTGCAATTCGACCCTTCCAAGGTCTTGCTGTTCGACGCCCAAACGGGCGAGCGATTGGGCACTGCTTCCTCATTGCCTGAACAGGGGCATGCCGACAATGTGGCCCAATTCAAAGGCCGCTGAAGCAGATAACATGTTGTTTTAGATAAAAAAGTTAACCGCGTTAAATAAAAACAGTTTAATAACAATAAAGACGAGGATGTAGGGATGAAAAAGCAACACAACAACACTCGATTGATCTGCCAAATGTCAGCCGCAGCAGCCCTGGTTTTGTCCGCCAATGCGATGGCGGCCGATGCGTTCAGCGCTGATTCGAAGTGGATGACCGGCGATTGGGGCGGTGAACGTACCAAGCTGATCGAGCAAGGTATCGACATTAAGGCTGACTACGTAGGGGAGATGGGCTACAACGCGCATGGCGGTTACAACACCGACAAGACGGGCCGTTACGCCGACCAGTTCGGTTTGGGCGTAGCGCTGGATCTGCAAAAGCTGTGGGGTTGGGATAACACCCAGGCCAAGATCCAGTTCACCAACCGTAATGGCCAGAACATCTCCAACGACCGCATCGGCGACCCACGTGCCGGCACGCTCAGTTCGTCGATGGAAGTCTACGGCCGTGGCCACATGGTGCGTCTGACCCAGTTCTGGATCCAGCACCAGATGTTCGACAACAAGCTGGACGTCAAACTCGGCTACTTCGGTGAAGGCGAAGACTTCAATACCTTCCCGTGCGACTTCCAGAACCTGTCGTTCTGCGGCTCCCAGGTCGGCAACTACGTGAACACCTGGTACAACTGGCCCGTCAGCCAGGCCGCGATCCGCGTGAAGTACAACATCACGCCTGAGCTGTATGCGCAAATCGGTGCCTACAACCAGAACCCATCGCAGCTCGAGCACGGCAACGGCTTCAAGCTCAGCGGCAGCGGCACCAAGGGCACCGTGATTCCTGTGGAATTGGTTTGGTCGCCGAAGGTCAACAACCTGCCGGGCGAATACCGTGTGGGTTACTACAAGAGCGCGGCTGATGCTGCCGACGTACGTGAAGACGTGAACGGCAACGATGCGGCTACCACTCGCGCCGCGTACCGTACCCGCAGCAGCAAGAAAGGCTACTGGTTTGTTGCCCAACAGCAACTCACCACGCATAACGGCGACGCTTCCCGCGGCTTGAATATCGCGGCCAACGCCACCTTCCACGACAAAGAAACCAACCTGGTCGACAACTACCAGTCGTTGATGCTGGTGTACAAAGGCCCATTCGACGCACGTCCAAAAGATGACGTCGGCATTGGCGCTGCTCGCCTGCACGTCAACGATGACGTGAAGAAGAACGCTGAGCTGCTGAACGTCGCCAATGGCGTGAATGATTACGACAATGCGCTGTTCTCGCCCATTCGCGAAACCGAGTACAACTTCGAAATCAACTACGGCTTCCACGTTACCAACTGGCTGACCGTGCGTCCTAACCTGCAATACGTCGTCCAGCCTGGCGGCGTGGATAAAGTCGACAACGCGCTCGTGGCGGGTCTGAAAATTCAGTCTACGTTCTAACGCTGTTGCGATAAGCTCCTCTCTCTGTGCGCATTTTGCGGGTAGCCATGGCTATCCGCTTTTTTTTGGGTCGCATTGTGAAGATATTCAGGACCGTGGCACATGCATGAGCAACCGCTGCAACGTTTTTTCAAATCCCTGCGCGAGCGTCCAGTGTTCGCCTGGGAGCGCTTTCAGATGCGCGATGTATTGGTCATTGATCATCCGCTGTGCCAAGCGGTGTTCAGTCGCCAGGGCGCGCAGCTGTTGCACTTCCAACCCCGTGGCCAGAAACCCTGGTTGTGGTGTGCAGCCAAGTGGCCACAGGTGGGCGCCATCCGTGGTGGCGTACCGGTGTGCTGGCCGTGGTATGGCCGCCACCCGAGCGAAAATGCCTGGCCGTCCCATGGCTGGGCGCGGCTGATCGACTGGAAACTGCTCGACAGCAGCACTGACGACGAGGGTGTGCGCCTGCACTGGCAATTGCAGTTGTGCGACTGGCAGGTGGACTTGCACGCGCACCTGGGGGAGACCCTGGAACTGCGCCTGAGCACCGAGCACCAGGACGAGCTGCCGTGCCAGCTGAGCCATGCTTTGCACGCTTATTGGCGTATCGGTCACGTTGATGAGGTAGCGCTGTCTGGGCTTGATGGCGCGCAAGGTTACGACCAGCTCAATCGCCAGGTTTGCCAGCAGGAAGGTGAGCTAAGGGTAGAGGGCGGGTGCCAGCGGGTGTTTCAGCATGACGGTGAGTTGCAGCTCAAGGACCATGCCTGGCAGCGTGAACTGTGCATTGATACGGGTGACAGCGCCGACACGGTGGTGTGGCATCCCGGCAGCCGGCCACTGTTGGGGGTGAGCTTTAACGAGGCGTCGGGGTTTGTGTGCGTGGAGTCGGCGATGGCTGGGGCCAGTTTGGCGCCGGGGGAGAGGGCGCATTTGAGTTTGCAGGCGCGGGCAGGGTTTTAGCGGTGTGGCTGATGACGCTATCGCGGGCAAGCCCGGCGCCCACATGGGAATGCATTCCAGTGTGGAAGCGGGCTTGCCCGCGATCAGGCCGGTAGTGCCACCGCAAATGTCTGTTTAGTTGAACTCGTCGCCCACCGGATACCGGCTGTCATTCAAGCTTTCCTTGATCTTGCGCAAATGCGGCTGGAAATCCACGCCACGACGCAAAGTCATGCCGGTCGCCAACACATCCAGCACCGTCAACTGGATGATCCGCGAGGTCATCGGCATGTAGATGTCGGTGTCTTCCGGCAGCGGAATGTTCAAGCTCACCGTGCTGGCCTTGGCCAGCGGCGAATTCTCAGCCGTCACGCCCAGCACGGAAGCGCCGTTTTCCCGTGCGATCCGCGCCACTTCTACGAGCTCACGGGTACGCCCGGTGTAGGAAATGATCACGAACAACTCGCCCGTGTGCGCCACCGAGGCGATCATGCGCTGCATCAGCACGTCGGCGTGGGCGGTAACGGCCAGGTTGAAACGGAAGAACTTGTGCAGCGCATCCATGGCCACCGGGGCCGAAGCGCCCAGGCCGAAGAAGTGGATCTGCCGTGCCTGGATCAACAAATCCACGGCTTTGCTGATCAGGGCAGGGTCCAGCGCCTGGCAGGCACTGTCCAGCGAGGCGATGGCGCTGCCGAAGATTTTCTGGGTGTAGGCCTCAGGGTTATCATCGGCCCCCACCGCGTGGCTGACATACGCCGCGCCACTGGCCAGGCTTTGCGCCAGCTGCAATTTCAGTTCAGGGTAACCGCTCACGCCGAACGAACGGCAGAAACGGTTGACCGTCGGTTCACTGACCGAGGCAGCCTGGGCGAGGGCGGCGATGGAGAAGCGGGTCGCCTGCTGCGGGTTGAGCAGGATGACCTCGGCGACTTTTTTC
This sequence comes from Pseudomonas sp. RA_15y_Pfl1_P11, assembly GCF_963970975.1. NCBI lineage: Bacteria > Pseudomonadati > Pseudomonadota > Gammaproteobacteria > Pseudomonadales > Pseudomonadaceae > Pseudomonas > Pseudomonas sp. RA_15y_Pfl1_P11. The sequence continues at coordinate 57,358 of NZ_CAXAOY010000005.1, read as the reverse complement.
TCTGCCTTGTTCAATTCTTCGAGGCGATTCCGGATCTGTTCCAGAAGATTTCGCACGCGGTCCATTCAGTCTTTCCTTCGGGCGACGATGCAAATAAAAGGTGGCGACCAATCGATGAGTGGTCTTTTGCGGTGGCCTATCCTACTGAGGGTAGCTGAACACCACCACTCGCAATGCGTATTTCGGGAAAATGTTGTGGTTATTACTACATTTTTCCTTGAGTGATGCCTTGAAAAAAGGTATTTGTAGCTTAACTTGATAAAAGAACAAACATCATGCCTTCGATAACCGTAGAACCCTGCACCTTTGCCCTGTTTGGCGCCTTGGGTGATCTGGCGCTGCGCAAGTTATTTCCTGCCCTCTATCAACTCGATGGCGCCGGGCTGCTGCACGACGACACGCGCATCCTGGCCCTGGCCCGTGAAGCCGGTTCCGAGCAACAACACCTGGCCCATATCGAGCAAGCACTGCGCAAATACGTCGGCAAGGAACTGGACGAAGCCATCGCCCAGCGTTTCCTCGCGCGCCTGACTTACGTTCACGTTGACTTCATGAAGGCTGATGACTATGTGGTCCTGGCTGAAATCGCCGGCACCGAGCAGCGTCTGATCGCCTATTTCGCCACGCCTGCAGCAGTCTACGGCGCGATCTGCGAGAACCTGTCCAAGGTCGGCCTGGCGGAAAACACCCGCGTCGTGCTGGAAAAGCCGATCGGTTCGGACCTGGAGTCCTCGCGCAAGGTCAATGACGCCGTTGCGCAGTATTTTCCGGAAAACCGCACCTACCGCATCGACCACTATCTGGGCAAGGAAACCGTCCAGAACCTGATCGCGCTGCGTTTCGCCAACAGTCTGTTCGAAACCCAGTGGAACCAGAATTACATTTCCCACGTGGAAATCACCGTGGCTGAGCAGGTCGGTATCGAGGGCCGTTGGGGCTACTTCGACAAGGCCGGCCAACTGCGCGACATGATCCAGAACCACCTGTTGCAACTGCTCTGCCTGATCGCCATGGACCCGCCGGCCGACCTGTCCGCCGACAGCATCCGCGACGAGAAGGTCAAGGTGCTCAAGGCCCTGGCGCCAATCAGCCCGGACGGGCTGACCACCCAAGTGGTGCGCGGCCAGTACATTGCCGGCTACAGCGCCGGCAAGCCAGTGCCGGGTTACCTGGAAGAAGAGAACTCCAACACCCAGAGCGACACTGAAACTTTCGTCGCCCTGCGCGCCGATATCCGCAACTGGCGTTGGGCCGGCGTGCCGTTCTACCTGCGCACCGGCAAGCGCATGCCGCAGAAGTTGTCGCAGATTGTCATCCACTTCAAGGAACCGTCCCACTACATCTTCGCCCCCGAGCAGCGCTTGCAGATCAGCAACAAGCTGATCATCCGCCTGCAACCGGACGAAGGTATTTCCTTGCGCGTGATGACCAAGGAGCAGGGCCTGGACAAGGGCATGCAACTGCGCAGCGGCCCACTGCAACTGAATTTTTCCGACACCTACCGCAGCGCACGGATTCCCGATGCTTATGAGCGGTTGTTGCTTGAAGTAATGCGCGGCAATCAGAACCTGTTTGTTCGCAAAGATGAAATCGAAGCCGCGTGGAAGTGGTGTGACCAGCTGATCGCCGGGTGGAAAAAATCCGGTGATGCGCCCAAGCCGTACGCGGCGGGTTCCTGGGGGCCGATGAGCTCGATTGCACTGATCACGCGGGATGGGAGGTCGTGGTATGGCGATATCTGAATTGAAACTGCCTCAGGGTGTCAGCGCCCATGAGTACCGTACGCCGGCCTTGTTGGCGGACGGTCTGGCCAATGACGTGGCCGAACAACTGCGCGGGGCTATCAGTGCCCGTGGCGAAGCGACCCTGGTCGTCTCCGGCGGGCGTAGCCCCGTGGCGTTTTTCCAGAACCTGGCCAAGCAAGGCCTGGACTGGTCCAAGGTCACGGTCACGCTGGCCGATGAGCGTTGGGTGCCGGTTGAGCACGCCGACAGCAATGCCGGCCTGTTGAAGCAACACCTGCTGCAGGGCCCGGCGGCCAAGGCCAGGTTCCTCAGCCTGTACAGCGCCGCAGCTAATCTTGAAGACGCTGCCGAGCAGGCTGATCGCCTGCTGGGCGAGTTGCCAGCCATCGATGTGCTGGTGCTCGGGATGGGCGATGACGGCCACACCGCATCGCTGTTCCCCAACAGCCCGAACCTGATTGAAGCCTTGCAGGCCGACGGTACCCGCCGTTGCTGGCCGATGCTGGCGCCGACCGTGCCACATCAGCGCCTGACCATGAGTCGCGCCCTGCTGGCCACTGCCCATTACACCGTCCTGTCGATTTCCGGCAGTTCGAAGTTGACCACCTTGAGCGCCGCGCTGGCCAGTGACGATGTCTCTGCCATGCCGATTCGCGCGTTTTTGCAACCTACATTAGAGATTTACTGGTGCCCATGAGCCAAGGATCAGCCGCTATGAAAAGCCCTCAACCGACCGTGTCCATGGCGGATAAAGTTGCCCTGATCGACAGCCTCTGCGCGAAGGCGCGGATCCTGCCGGTGATCACCATCGCCCGCGAACAGGACATCCTGCCGCTGGCCGATGCCTTGGCAGCCGGCGGTTTGACCGCATTGGAAGTGACCCTGCGTTCCGAGTTCGGCCTCAAGGCCATTCAGGTATTGCGCGAGCAACGCCCTGAACTGTGCACCGGTGCCGGCACTGTGCTGGATCGGCACATGCTCGAAGCGGCCGAAGTGGCGGGCTCGCAATTCATCGTCACCCCCGGCATTACCCGCGACCTGCTGGAAGCTTCGGTGCACAGCCCGATTCCGCTGCTGCCGGGCATCAGTAATGCGTCGGGCATCATGGAAGGCTATGGCCTGGGCTATCGCCGCTTCAAGCTGTTCCCCGCCGAAGTCAGCGGTGGCGTTGCTGCCATCAAGGCCCTCGGTGGCCCGTTTGGCGAAGTGAAATTCTGCCCGACTGGCGGCGTTAGCCCGGCCAATATCAAAAGCTACATGGCGTTGAAAAATGTGATGTGCGTGGGTGGCAGTTGGATGCTCGATCCTGAGTGGATCAAGAACGGCGACTGGGCCCGCATCCAGGAAGTCACCGCCGAAGCGCTGGCACTGTTGGATTGATCTGATTTATCGAATCGTTGTTGCTGTGCTTAACGGCATTTTTGCGGTGCACTTGGTCGGTGTGCCGCTTTTTTTTGCCTGCAGAAAACCTCAAGAACACTGATGTTCAGATGTGGGAACTGGCAAGCCAGCGCCCACATTTTTAATCTGCGTTCAGTTGGGTAATTGCTTGGACCAACACATTGATATCTGCCGATGAAGTCAGCAACCCCGGCGTCACCCGGATACAGGTGCCAAATGTTGCGCCGGTGCGGGTAGTGGTAAACAAGTCATAGTCCTTGAGTAGCCTATCCACCATCACCTGCTGATCCCGCCCGACAAACTTGAACGCCGTAATCCCGCAATACAGCCTCGGGTCATCCGGTGTCAGCACTTCAATCCCCGGCAACGCCCGCACCTGGCTTACCCACCGATCCCGCAGGTAGTTCACCCGCGCACCCTTGGCCGCCGAGCCACCCAACTCCCGGTGCTCTTCAAACACCAACGGCAAGGTCATCAGCGCTGGAAAGTTCGGCGTGCTGTAGGACGTGCGTGCGCGTACGTCGGTAGCCGGGTAGTGAAACTCGCCCATGTCCGTGTCGATATCGCCCAGGCGCTCCGGGGCGATGTACAGAAAGCCCAGGGTCAACGGCGCGCCGATCCATTTGTGCAAGTTGAAGCCGGCAAACTGAATGCCCAATTCGGCGAGGTTGAACTCGATCTGGCCCAGCGCGTGGGCGCCATCCAGGATCACATCGATTTCATGCGCGCGCGCCGCCTGGGCAATCGCTGCAACGGGCATGACCAGCCCGGTGCGGTGGGTAACGTGGGTCAGCGCCATCATTTTGAGGCGTGGGTACTTAACGAACGCTTCGCGATAAGTGTGCACCAGACTGTCGAAACTGGCCGGGTGCGTGTGGGACAGTTCGATCACCTCCACGCCACGATAGCCTGCCAGCCAGCGCATGGCGCCTTTCACGGTGTCGTACTCCAGGTCACTGATGAGCACTTGATCGCCCGGTTGCAGGCGGTTGTAGTTGCGGATCAGCGATTGCAGGGCGTCAGTGGCGTTACGGGTAAAGGCCACTGACGCTGGGTCGACATCCATTAGCCCGGCCAACTGCCGACGAATCTCGACGTTTTCGCCTGTTTCGAACGTCTGACGCACATAGAGCGAGTTGCTGCGGTTGATAAACGCAACGTGTTCCAGATACTGCGTTTGCACCGCTTGGCTCATGTGGCCGAAGTAGCCGTTTTCCAGATTGATCGGGCCGGGTTCCAGGGCGTAGCGCTGGGCGATGGTCAGCCAGTGACGTTCGTTGTCTGCACTGCGTGGCATAGGGCGCTCTTAATGACGAGGGGCGGGTTTACCGTGTTTAGCGCGCAGCGGTTCAAGCAATTCAGACAATCCGTTGCTGTCGATTTCCTGCATCAATGCCAGCAACCCGCCCAATTCGCCGTGAGGGAAGCCTTCACGGGCAAACCAGTTCAGGTAGGGGCCTGGCAGGTCGGCGATGATCCGTCCCTTGTATTTGCCGAAGGGCATTTCGCGGGTGATCAGTAGTTCGAGTTTTTCGGGGTTCATGGGCGCTTCGTGAAGGTCAGTCGTAGCAGTGGAAAATACAGGCATTCTGCATGAAGGCCAAATGACAGATCATGCAAAAAACGCAAATACAGAAGGTTCAAGAATTTTTAAGCTGTTGATTTACAAAGATAAATAGTTTTTAAAGAAGCTGGCACGGACGCTGCAATTCTTATTGCAACCTTCTAACCTGCCAAAGGAATTGAAAAATGACTGACATCAATAAAGAATCCATCTCCGTACTCAACGACCTGATCGAGACCAGCATTGACGGTCAAAAAGGTTTCAAAGAGTGCGCTGAAGACATCAAGCACCCAGAACTCAAAGCACTGTTTGCCAAACGTTCCACCGATTGCGCGACAGCTGCAGCTGAACTGAAAACCGCCGTACGTGCCCTGGGTGGCGATCCGGAAGATTCCGGCAGTGTTTCTGGCGCCCTGCACCGCGGCTGGGTCGATGTTAAATCGATGGTGACTGGTAAAGACGAAGAAGCTGTGCTGAATGAGGCCGAGCGCGGTGAAGACCACGCACTGAAGGCTTATCGTGAAGCGATTGAGAAAATCAACAAGCACAACCTGCTGGGTATTCGTGATCTGGTTGAGCGTCAGTACCACGGCGTACAACGCAACCACGACCAAGTAAAAGCCCTGCGTAACCAGGCTCGCGCTCAGTCGTAAGCTTCGGGCTGTAAATGCTGTAAACAATGTGGGAGCGGGCTTGCTTGCGAATGCGGTTTTTCAGTCTCATCTTTATTGACTGAACTATCGCTTTCGCGGGCAAGCCCGCTCCCACATTTGTAGTGCGTGAATCTTAAGATCTGGGTCAGCCGATGCTGATTGGCGGCAGCTCGGTCAAAGTAACAACCTGCTGCTTACGCGGCGCCAAAATCTCCGCCTCACCGTCCACCACCAATTCATCACGCTGGTTGAACACACGGGTGGCAATGCGCACACGAAACTTCGGCAACTTCTCGAGAATTTCCAGGCGCACGGTCAGGGTGTCGCCGATCTTCACTGGCTTCTGGAAGCTCATCTGCTGGCCAATGTAGATCGTGCCCGGCCCAGGCAACTCGCAAGCAACCGCCGCGCTGATCAGGGCGCCGCTGAACATGCCATGGGCGATACGCTCCTTGAACATGGTGGCCTTGGCGTATTCGGCGTCCAGGTGCACCGGGTTGTGGTCACCGGACATGGCGGCGAACAGCTGGATATCGCGCTCTTCCACCCGCTTGCTGTAGCTGGCGGTCTGGCCGACTTCGAGGGCTTCGTACGGGGTGTTGGTTACCTGGGTCATCTAAAGGTGCATCCTGTGGCTAATCGGTAATTTAATTGGCTGATTTTAAAAGGCTGATTTTCACAAAGAGGTCATTCGCAGCGAGTTGGCCTGCGTAATGTCAGGGCCTGGTCGAGCCACGTCAGCACATCCGCTGTAACGTGATCACGGTTGGTTTCATTGAACACTTCATGGCGCGCCTGCGGGTAGATATTCAGATGCAGGTGCTGGCAGCCGGCTTCACGCAACGCATGGGCCAGGCTTTTGAGACGCTTGCCTTCACTCACCGGATCACATTCGCCGCCCATCACCAGGATCGGCAGGCCCGGATCGATCTGCGCGAGATTGGACGCTTTGCTGATTTGCTGCAAGCCGCCGAGCAGGTCGATCCACAGTTGGTTGGTGCAGCGGAACCCACACAGCGGGTCATTGATGTAATTGTCAACTTCCGCCGGGTCACGGCTGAGCCAGTCGAAAGCGGTGCGATTGGGTTTGAACGCCTTGTTGAACGATCCAAACGACAGGAATTCGATCAGCGCACTGCGCCCGCGCAAACCCTGGCGCAAGCGTTCGGCCCGGGCAATCACGCGTGCGGCGCGATACAGCGCCACCGGCTGGAAATTCGAACCGCTGAGAATCACCCCATGCAGGCTGGCGCTATGGTGCAGCAAGTACGCCTGGGCGATATAACTGCCCATGCTGTGGCCCAGCAGAATGATCGGCAGCCCCGGCTGCTGTTGGCCGATATGCTGGTTGAGGCTGGCGAGGTCGCCCACCACTTTGTTCCAGCCGTCCTTTTCGGCGTAGAGGCCCAAGGAGCCTTCATCGGCAGTACGGCCATGGCCCCGCTGGTCCAGCGCATATAAACCGTAGCCGGCGCCGCACAAGGCTTCAGCCAGGCGTGCATAACGACCGCTGTGCTCGGCCATGCCATGGGACAGCATCACCACGGCCTTGGCGCAGCCGTCGGGCATCCATTGGTTGACGTACAGGCGGCTGCGGTCATTCGCGGTCAGCCAGAAGGTGCTGTGGTTCATGGCGGTTCCTTTGCTCACGTTCTGCTCAAGGTCTGCGTTGCAGTGTATAGCTCATCCCACGCAAGCGTCTGATCAGTGCGGGCACGTGTAGGAAGATTCACGCAATCAATGAAGCGCCGTCCTGTATTTGCCTGTTTGGCCATAGCTGCTAACGTCCCCAAAGCTCCGCTTTTTATCGCTGTACACTTTTGCAGCAGCAGCGGCCGGACACACTCAGGTAAGAGGACAAGAATAATGCAACCTGATTTCTGGAATGACAAACGCGCGGCGGGCGTTCCCAATGACATCGACCTGGGGGCCTACAAGTCGGTGATCGAAGTCTTCGAGCGCTCGTGCAAGACTTTTGCCGACCGTCCGGCATTCAGCAACATGGGCATCACCCTGACCTACGCCGAGCTTGAACGCCAGAGCGCGGCGTTTGCCGGCTACCTGCAACAGCACACCGACCTCAAGCCGGGCGAGCGTATCGCGGTACAAATGCCCAACGTGCTGCATTACCCGATTGCCGTGTTCGGCGCACTGCGCGCCGGGCTGATCGTGGTCAACACCAACCCGCTGTACACCCCGCGCGAGATGCGTCACCAGTTCAAGGACGCTGGCGTGCGGGCGCTGGTCTACCTCAACCTGTTCGGTTCGCGGGTGCAGGAAGTGTGCAGCGACACCGAGATCGACTACCTGATCGAAGCCAAGATGGGCGACTTCATGCCCGCCGCCAAGGGCTGGCTGGTCAATACCTTGGTCGATAAGGTCAAGAAGATGGTCCCGGCCTACAGTCTGCCGCGCGCCGTCTCCTTCAAGCGGGCGTTGCGCATGGGCTCGGGCCTGGGTCTTACCCGTCACCCGATGACCCTGGACGACATCGCCGTGCTGCAATACACCGGCGGCACCACCGGCCTGGCCAAGGGCGCGATGCTCACCCACGGCAACCTGGTGGCCAACATGCAACAGGTGCGCGCCTGCATGTCTCAGACCGGCGAGGACGGCCACCCGCTGATCAAGGAAGGGCAGGAGGTGATGATCGCGCCGCTGCCGCTGTACCACATCTATGCATTCACCGCGAACTGCATGTGCATGATGGTCTCCGGCAACCATAACGTGCTGATCACCAATCCACGGGACATCGGCGGCTTTATCAAAGAGCTGAAGAAGTGGCGGTTTACCGGGTTGTTGGGGCTAAACACGCTGTTTGTCGCGTTGATGGACCACCCGGACTTCAAGACCCTGGATTTCTCCCACCTCAAGCTCACCAACTCCGGCGGCACTGCGTTGATCAAGGCCACAGCTGAGCGTTGGGAGCAAATCACCGGCTGTGCGATTGGTGAGGGCTATGGCCTGACGGAAACCTCCCCGGTGGCCAGCACCAACCCGTACGGCAACAAATCCCGGCTGGGCACCGTGGGCATTCCGGTGCCGGCCACGGCGATGAAGGTGATTGATGATCAGGGCGTCGAGCTGCCGTTGGGCGAGCGCGGCGAGCTGTGCATCAAAGGCCCGCAGGTGATGAAGGGCTACTGGCAGCAACCGGCCGCCACCGCCGAGGCCCTGGACGCCGAGGGGTGGCTGAAGACCGGTGACATCGCGGTGATCGATGACGATGGCTTCGTGCGCATCGTCGACCGCAAGAAAGACCTGATCATCGTCTCGGGCTTCAACGTGTACCCCAACGAAATCGAAGACGTGGTGATGGCCCACCCGGCCGTGGCCAACTGCGCGGTGATCGGCGTGCCGGATGAGCGCACCGGGGAGGCGGTGAAGCTGTTTGTGGTGGCGCGCGCGGAGGGTGTGAGCCTTGAGGAGTTGAAGGCGTACTGCAAGATCAACTTCACGGGGTACAAAGTGCCTAAGCATATTGTGTTGCGCGAATCGTTGCCGATGACGCCGGTGGGGAAAATTCTGCGGCGTGAGCTGCGCGACATCGCCTGATTTGAAACAGGGTAAAAGATGCGGGAGCGGGCTTGCTCGCGAATGCGGTGGATCAGTCACCAAATGTATCGACTGAACCACTGCATTCGCGAGCAAGCCCGCTCCCACATTCTTATTTGTCGCTCTGTAGCGCGCATTCCAGAGCCATTTTCTAGCTTATAGAATCTTTGCTCTAAAAATGACCACTGGCTATTCTTGAGTCATGTTTATGACCGTAGGGCCCTCGTTTGGCTCTAGGCGGCCCTTGGCAAAGCTGCTACTCTCGGCGCGCTTTGTGACGTCTCGGCCTGCTTTAAAGCGCCAGATTCACCTAAAAACACACACCAATAATAATTGCATCAAATGCGATGATGAATTCGCGTCGCTGAGGAGTGGGCTTCCATGAACGAAGACTTTTGGAAGGATAAGTACCCCGCCGGGATTGCTGCAGAAATCAATCCAGACGAGTATCCGAATATTCAGGCGGTACTGAAGCAGTCCTGCCAGCGCTTCGCCAACAAACCGGCTTTCAGCAACCTGGGCAAGACAATCACCTACGGTGAATTGTACGAACTGTCCGGCGCCTTCGCCGCCTACCTGCAACAGCATACCGACTTGAAGCCCGGCGATCGAATCGCCGTGCAACTGCCCAACGTCCTGCAATACCCGGTCGCGGTGTTCGGCGCCATCCGTGCCGGCCTGATCGTGGTCAACACCAACCCGCTGTACACCGCGCGGGAAATGGAACACCAATTCAACGACTCCGGTGCCAAGGCCCTGATCTGCCTGGCCAACATGGCGCACCTGGCGGAAAAGGTCGTGCCCAAGACCGCCGTCAAGCATGTGATCGTCACCGAAGTCGCCGACCTGTTGCCGCCGCTCAAGCGTCTGCTGATCAACAGCGTCATCAAGTACGTTAAGAAAATGGTCCCGGCTTACCACTTGCCACAGGCGATCAAGTTCAACGACGTACTCGCCAAGGGCCATGGCCAGGCGGTCAACGAAGTCAGCCCGGCCAGCAGTGATGTGGCCGTGCTGCAATACACCGGCGGTACCACCGGCGTGGCCAAGGGCGCGATGCTCACCCACCGCAACCTGGTCGCCAACATGCTGCAATGCAAGGCGCTGATGGGCTCCAACCTCAACGAAGGCTGCGAGATCCTCATCACGCCGCTGCCGCTTTACCACATCTATGCGTTCACCTTTCATTGCATGGCGATGATGCTGATCGGTAACCACAACATCCTGATCAGCAACCCGCGTGACCTGCCGGCGATGGTCAAGGAACTGTCGAAGTGGAAGTTCAGCGGCTTTGTCGGCCTGAATACCCTGTTCGTGGCGCTGTGCAACAACGAAGCGTTCCGCAAGCTGGACTTCTCTGCGCTGAAAGTCACCTTGTCGGGCGGTATGGCCCTGCAACTGGCGGCGGCCGAGCGTTGGAAGGCCGTGACCGGCTGTGGCATCTGCGAAGGTTACGGCATGACCGAAACCAGCCCGGTGGCGACGGTGAACCCGATCCAGCATATCCAGCTCGGTACCATCGGGATTCCGGTGCCGTCCACTGTGTGTAAAGTCATTTCCGACGACGGCACCGAGCTGGCGCTGGGCGAAACCGGCGAGCTGTGCGTCAAGGGCCCGCAAGTCATGAAGGGTTACTGGCAGCGCCAGGACGCCACCGACGAGATGCTCGACAGCGAAGGTTGGCTGAAGACCGGCGACATCGCGATCATCCAGCCCGACGGCTACATGCGCATTGTCGACCGCAAGAAGGACATGATCCTGGTCTCGGGCTTCAACGTGTACCCCAACGAGCTCGAAGACGTACTGGCGGGCCTGCCGGGCGTGCTGCAGTGCGCAGCCATCGGCGTGCCGGACGAGAAGTCCGGGGAGCACATCAAGCTGTTTATCGTGGTCAAGCCGGGCGCAACCCTGACCAAGGAGCAGGTGATGGAGCATATGCGCGCCAACGTCACCGCCTACAAAGTGCCCAAGGCGGTGGAGTTCCGTGATGCGTTGCCGACCACCAACGTGGGCAAGATCCTGCGGCGTGAATTGCGCGATGAAGAGTTGAAGAAGCTCGGTCTGAAAAAGTAACCCATAAAAAACCCCGCAAATGCGGGGTTTTTATTGGGCTATCGCAGGCAAGCCTGCTCCACATTTTTAATCCGGTGTTTACAGGGCGAACGGGGCGAAGCTCACGCCTGCACCCGCCGGGCGCACGTCCTTCAAGAACGAATCCTTATCCGCACTCAGCTCCAGGGTGATCTCCGGGCTACGCTTGCCCGCATTACGCACCACCAGGCCTTCGACCTTCTCACGCAAAAACACCGTCGGCACCTTCAGGTGCAGCAACTGGTCAGTCTCGGCATTGTGCATCAACAAGTGAATCCACTCGTACTGGCCCACGGCGATACGGCCCAGCGGCAGGTCGAACCACCAGATGTTGCGTTTCTGGTCCAGTTCGGTGAAGTGGCAGTTGTTGACGCCGAGTACGGCACCGCCCAGTTCAGTGTTTCTGCGGGCGATAGCCTGTGCTTTATTGAGTTTCATAACCTTCCTACGGGATCTGTTATTCAGCGTTGTAGCCTGAATGTGCCGGGCATTCTCGTGGGTTGGCCACAAAACATAAAGCCCAACCTGCGGATGGCGATGAAATGCACAGGCAAAAATAATTGAAACTCTGCCAAACCGCCTCGGGTCAATCTTTACGTGATGACCAAAAACCATCGATTGTTCCAGGAGAAATACCATGAGCAGCACATCGGATAAGGTAAAAGGTGTAGCGAACGAAGTGGCCGGCAACGTGAAGCAAGGTGTCGGTAAAGTGACTGGCGACGACAAACTGCGCGCTGAAGGTCTGGTACAAGAAAAGAAAGGCGAAGTGCAGAAAGCGGTCGGCGATACCAAAGACGCTGTGAAAAAAGCGACCCAGTAATTTCGAATCGCTGGCTGGCTTTACGCAGCCCGACGGCCATCCACGGATGGCCGTTTTTGTATCCGCCGTTGCAACTAAACTTTCGAAATTGTTTCAAAGTCGCCAAATGGGCTACTTTGATGTAGAAAACGGCCCCTGAGTCGCCCACGAACTCAACCTTTTGCGGCGAAAGGAGACGCTATGCTTTTTCCGGTATTACAAGGCCTCAAACTGCACAAAGTGCTGGTGCGCACCGTCACGGAATTCGTCGATGACGAGATGCCCACCTACGCCTCGGCGCTGGCCTACCAGATGCTGTTCTCGCTGTTTCCCTTTCTGCTGTTCCTGATCGCGCTGATCGGTTTCCTGCACCTGCCGGATTTCTTCTCCTGGCTGCGCCTGCAGTCGGAGCTGGTGTTGCCGCCCCAGGCGCTGGAGCAGGTCAACCCGGTCATCGACCAGTTGCAGCAATCCAAGGGTGGCCTGCTGTCCGTGGGTATCGTGATCGCGCTGTGGACGGCTTCGGCCGGCGTGCGCCTGATGATGAGTGCGATGAACGCCGCCTACGACGTGGTTGAAGGCCGGCCGATCTGGAAGCGTTTCCCGCTGTCGATTCTCTATACCATCGGTATTGCCGGCATGCTGTTGGCCGCCGCCGCGCTGATGGTGCTTGGCCCGCAGGTGATGGAGTGGATCGCCGCGCAGATCGGCATGCAGGAATTCGTGGTCACCCTGTGGACCATCCTGCGCTGGCCGCTGATCGTGATCCTGCTGATGTTCGCCGTGGCCCTCATGTACTACGTGATGCCCGACGTCGAGCAGGAATTCCGTTTTATCACGCCAGGCTCGGTGCTGGCGGTGGTGGTGTGGATCGTCGCGTCCCTGGGCTTTGGCTATTACGTCAAAACCTTTGCCGACTACAACGCCATGTATGGCAGTATCGGCGCAATTATCGTGCTGCTCCTGTACTTCTATATTTCCGCCGCGGTGCTGCTGCTGGGTGCGGAGATGAATGCAGTGATCGAACACATGTCCGCCGAAGGTAAGGAACCGGGTGAAAAAGAGTTTGATGCGCCGGCTCATACCACTGAAAAACAGCACGTCTCAGGCCTCGGCCGGGACCATTCCAAGCCCACCCCTGACGAAGTCTGATCGATGATCCGTGAAATCCTGAAAATGGGCGACGAGCGCCTGCTGCGTATCGCGCCGCCGGTTCCGCCGGAAATGTTCGACAGCCCCGAGCTGTGGCAATTGATCGATGACATGTTCCAGACCATGGAGCATGTGGGTGGCGTCGGCCTGGCCGCACCGCAGATTGGTGTCGACCTGCAATTGGTGATCTTTGGTTTCGAGTCCAGCGAACGCTACCCGGACGCGCCGCCGGTGCCGCAGACCATCCTGATCAACCCGCTGATCACACCACTGAGCCCAGCGCTGGAGGAGGGCTACGAAGGTTGCCTGTCTGTGCCGGGCCTGCGTGGCGCGGTGAGCCGTTACCAGCAGATTCGCTACGAGGGCTTCGATCCGAAGGGTGAGCCTATCGTGCGTTTTGCCGATGGTTTTCATGCGCGGGTGGTGCAGCATGAGTGCGATCACTTGATCGGCCGTTTGTACCCGTCACGGGTTACGGATTTCAGTAAGTTCGGGTTTATTGACGTGATGTTCCCGGAGCTCGAGCCCACTGCTGACGAATAGCTTTCAGATCCAATGAGGTCCAAATGTGGGAGCGAGCAAGCCCGCTTCCACTTTGAGCCTGCGTTCTGCTCAGGTTATTTAGCAGGCTTTACGAACCGCAACGTCCTCCCATCCTTTTTCTTCAGGTTTTCTTCGGATGTGCGTGCGTAAGCACTGCTGCTTGCGGCCTGCACGGCGGCGATGGATGGCGATAGCCGTCGCGGGCGCTGTTGGCCGGGTCGCGCCAACTGCCGGCGAGCACGTTCTGGTATTGCTTGGCGCTGATCGGTGCCTCGGCTGCCTGGCTCAAGACCGGAGCGAGCAGGGCGGTGAGGGAGAGAACTGCAAGCGTCGTGTTCATGATCATCCTGTAAAGCGCCACTGTGCCACCGAGGCTAGCATGGGGCTCGCAGGCGCTGATCACACATTATCCGGGGTCGACGTCACCAAACGATCCAAGCCCATCGCGATCATGGGTTTGTTGCGTTTGTAGCGCACCAACCGCTCGCTAAGCGATTGCGGCAGCAGCGTGTCCTGAGTGAATCCCATGCGCTGGTATAGCCCTTCCAGATCCGGATGACACAACAACCAAACGGTTCCCTCGCAAGCAGTCACCGCCGTAAGAATCAATCGCGCCGCCAACCCCTGGCCGCGATACGCGGGTGCCACACACACACCGGTCAACCACTGCCCACCCACCACCGGCGTGAGGCACAGCCCCGCGACGATCTCACCCTCCCGGGCCACCCACAAACGCCCGCCCTTGAGCGCCTTCATCGGCGAATTATGGCTGCGGTAAAACTTGTTCAGCAGCGGCCACAACGGCTCTGCCAGCGGTTCGATGTGTAATTCGGGCATGGTGTTCAGGCAGCGTTATCAAGGGCTGGGGATTATAAGCGCCTTCTACGTCGCAATAGGTGGTATACCCAGTGCTACATCCCCTGTTCAGTGGAGCACGCATCATGGCCAAAGGTATGGATTCAAAGAAAGCCGCGAAGAAAAAACCGGCAAAGACCGCCGATGAAAAACGCGCTGACAAGAAAGCCAAGAAAACCGAGACAGGTCTGTTCGGTCACTGAGACCCGTTTTTGAATGAACTCAGCTTTCGGGGGATTCGGCGGCCAGCGAGGCAATCACTGCTGGCCGCTCACCGACCCGCTGCTCAAATGCCGCCAGCGCCGGCCACTCGCTCAGATCAATCGCGTGAAAGGCCGCCCAGCGCAGCACCACGAACAGGTACGCATCCGCGACTGAGAACTGCGAACCCAGCAAGTAATCCTGGCGTTCCAGCGTCTGCACCAGCACCGCAAAACGCTTGAACAGCGTCGCCTGGAACATGGCTCGCACCTCGCCCTGAATCGCATCATTGAAGAACACCGCCAACCCACCATGTACTTCGGTGGCGATAAAATTCAGCCATTCCTGCAAACGCACACGCTCCCAGCGGCCATTGGCCGGCGCTAGATTTGCTGTGGGTTTCAGGTCAGCCAGATACTGCAGGATCGCGCTGGCTTCGGTCAGCACCTGGCCGTTGTCCAGTTTCAGCGCTGCAACGTAGCCCTTGGGGTTGATCTGCAGGAAGTCTTCGCCGTCGGCGGTGGTCTTGGCCTGGTTATCGACCCGCACCAGGTCGAACGGCAACGCCAGTTCGCGCAGCACGATATGCGGTGCGAGGGAGCAGGCGTGGGGGAAGAAATACAGTTTCATCTTGAACAGCTCCGTTGAATTTGCGCCAGTCTCGCGGGCATGGCACCGTGCGTAAAATTAAACCTTCAGACCCCTGCCATAAGGACAGCGAATGCCATGATGAACCTGATGCACTGGCGCCTGCTGGTGGCCGTGGCCGATCACGGCAGCATCACTGCCGCCGCCGAGCGCGTCGGTATGACTCAATCCGCCGCCAGCCAGGCCATGGCCGGCATGGAGGCGACCCTGGGCGCGCAGCTGTTTACCCGTGCACCACGCAAGACCTTGCCCACCGCCCTGGGCTTGAGTGTGATCGAACAGGCGCGGGTGATGCTCAAAGCCTTGCAGACCATTCGCAGCACCGTGGATGAAGCCCGCCCAATGCTGCGCGGGACGATTCGTATCGCCAGTTTTCCCATGGTGCTGGCCAGGTTCCTGACGCCGTTGTTGCAGCGCTTTGCCCAGCTTTATCCGGGGATCGAGGTGACCACCCTGGATGTCACCGACAATGAAGTGCTCACCTTGCTCGACGCGGAGTTGATCGACCTGGGTGTCGTGCTCAACCCCAAGCCCGAGCGCAATGCCACGGTACTGGGCCGGGACTTCTGGATGGCCGTGCTACCGGTGGCCCATGCGCTGGCGCAACGCCCGGCCGATGCCAGTGTGTCGCTTGAGGCGTTACTTGAGCAGCCGTTCGTGCTCGCCACCGGTGGGTGTACCGCGAATGCGCGCAGCCTGGGCGCCGCAGCGGGGCTGACGCTGCGCGATATCCGCGTGGAAGTGCGCGAATGGAACAGCGCGTTCAGCCTGGTGCGCGAGGGCGTGGGCGTTACGCTGGTGCCGGAAATGGCTCTGCCGGCCCAGCGCAAAGGCTTGCGCGTGATGCCGCTGACGGTGCCGCTGCACCGTGAGTTTGCCTTGGTCGGCTCGCCCACCCGTGACCCTTCAGCCGCTGCCCGCGCTTTATTAGAAATGCTGGCTGATTAGTGGCCTTGCATAGTGCCTAGCCCTGTCTATGCTCACCCATAACCGTTGATGACGCTTGGCAGATAAAGCGATTTGGATGGTTATTCCCCATGAAGGTGTACCAGCACTACCCAACATATGAATGGAACGCGCCTTCCGTGCGCCGGGAATCCAGGGTGATCTGACCATGTTCAACCGCCATCACAAATCCGACCTGCTTGAAATCCAACGCTTTTCCTGCGCACTTACCGAAACCAACGCCAAACTCGCGGCCATCAGCCGCTCCATGGCCATGATCGAGTTCGACGCCAGTGGCGTGATCCTCGACGCCAACGACAACTTCTGCAAAACCATGGGCTACAGCGCCGAGGAGATTCGCGGCAAGCATCATCGCCTCTTTTGCGATGAGGCCTACACCCACACCGACGGTTACGCCAAGCTATGGCGCGACTTGGCGCGGGGCGAGGCGCTGAGTGGCACCTTCATGCGCTTGAACAAGCACGGCCAGGAGGTGTGGCTGGAAGCCAGCTACATGCCGGTGCTGGACAAGGACAATCAGGTGCAGAGCGTGATCAAAGTCGCGTCGGATATTTCTGCGCGGGTTCACCACGAACATGAAAACCAGAGCCTGATCGACGCCATCGGCCGTTCCATGGCAGTGATCGAGTTCACGCCTCAGGGCCAGATTCTCAATGCCAACGAAAACTTCCTGAAGACCGTGCAGTATTCCCTGGATGAAATCGTCGGCCAGCACCACAGCATGTTCTGCCACCGCAACGAAGTGGAGTCGCCGGCCTACACTGCATTCTGGGCTTCCCTCAATCGCGGTGAATACCATTCACACCGCTTCGAGCGCAAAAACAAATACGGCAAGACCCTGTTCCTGGAAGCCTCCTACAACCCGATCTTCGACCCCAATGGCCGCTTGTACAAAGTGGTGAAGTTCGCCAGCGACATCACCGACCAAGTCACCACCCTGCGCACCGCTGCCGACTCGGCCCACGCCACCTCGGTGCAAAACGATGCCTGCGCGCGCAAGGGCTCGGAGGTGGTGCAGCAAACCGTGCAGATCATCGAACAGATTTCCCGCGACTTGAACCAGGCCGCCGAGAGCATTGATGCGGTCAACAAGCAGTCGGACATCATCGGCGCCATCGTCCAGACCATCAGCGGCATTGCCGAGCAAACCAATATGCTCGCGCTGAACGCTGCGATTGAAGCAGCGCGGGCCGGTGAGCAAGGGCGCGGCTTTGCAGTGGTGGCCGACGAAGTGCGCAGCCTCGCGGCGCGCACCAGCCAAGCGACGGTGGAGATAGTGGGTGTGGTGCGCAAGAACCACGACCTGTCGCTGAGCGCGGTGTCGAGCATGCAATCGAGCTTGAGCCGCACGGGGCTCGGGGTTGAGCTGGCAAATGAAGCGGGGCAGGTGATCCTGGAGATTCAGGAAGGGTCACGGCATGTGGTGGATGCGATCGGGCAGTTCAACTCGACCCTACAACTTCAGTAACACTGAGCAGGCTTGTAGTGAGCGGGCGGTGCGACGACTCGACAAGCCCGCTCATTACAGGTCGAACAAGATTAGATCGCGGCCAAGGTTTCTTTCACGGTTTGCGCCTGAGGCTCAGCCGTCTTCGCCGCTATCTGCTGCTCTTGTTGCTGCTTCAAACGGTCAGCCACTTGCTTGGAAATAGCGTCCTGCTTTTCCTGCGACATGTTCTGCACATCCGCCTCGGTCAAACCCTGTTCCTTGAGCAATTGCTCACGGATACGCTCGGCCGGCGTCTTGCTCATGTAGTCGGTAAAATCCGCCCGCGCGCCGGAGGTAGCGCTGGTCGCCGGCACATCGGAGGCCGAAGCGGAGGCCTGCAGTTGCACGCGGGTCTTGGCGAAGGCCTCGTCGATACGGTCGGTGGCCTTGTCCAGTTCCTTTTGCGCGGCCGGCATGGTCACGCTTTGCTGCGTCGCCTGCAGGGCACCGCTGTACAGCGCGCTGGCAGCGGCGTTGGCAGGGTCCATATCAGGCCGTTTGATCTGTTGAACGGTCGACACGGCTTGGGTGTTGTTGTTAACCAGCATGATCGGTCACCTGTGGAGTGTTCGGTGCCACAGCTGGAGCAAATAGCGTGCCGGGTGCGAAGCGCCCGGTTTTATTGGGGATGATGTCGCCGCCGCGGCAAGTAGTGTCCCGCAGGCGGCCAACCGTTGCCGTCAATGGGCGATATTTTCCAATGCCAAGTTACGCGTACGCGGCCCGAACCAACTGATGGTGATCATCACGATCAACATGCTGCTGGCAATAAACGCCAACACCCCTGGCGTGCCCAGGTGTTCAAGGATAAAACCGATCAACAGGCTGCTGAATACCGTGGACAAGCGGCTGAACGAATAACAGAACCCCACCGCCCGCGCGCGGATGTTGGTGGGGAACAGCTCGCTCTGGTACGAGTGATAGCTGAAGCTCAGCCAGGCATTGCAGAACGTGATCATCACCCCGCAGATCACCAGCCCCACCGCCGTGGTTTGCAGCGCGAACAGGCTGCCGAAGATCACCGCGCCCATGGCTGAGCCGACGATCTGCCATTTGTTTTCAAAGCGGTTGGCCACTTTCACAAACAGCAACGGCCCCAGCGGGTAGGCGAGTGTGATGATAAAAGCGTAGAGCAAGCTGTGGGTCACGCTGACGCCCTGGCCCGAAAGCAGCGCCGGCAACCAATTGCCAAAGCCGAAAAAGCCGATGGCCTGAAACACATGAAACACAATCAGCATCAACGCGCGGCGACGGTACGGCGGTTGCCAGATATCGGCAAAACGGCCACTGCCCTGAACGCTGACGGCTTGCGGCTCGGGCTCCTCCAGCGGTTTGCCGTGATCTTTCTGACAGCGCGCCTCCAGGTTATCCATGATCGCACCGGCTTCTTCGAAGCGGCCCTTTTGCGCGAGCCAGCGGGGTGATTCCGGCAGGCGTTTGCGAAGTTGCCAGATAAACAACGCAAACACCGCGCTCGACAGTACCACCCAGCGCCAGCCGGACACGCCGAACGGCGCTTGCGGCACCAGCCACCACGACATCAATGCCACGGCCGGCACTGACAGAAATTGGATAGAAAACGCGAAGGCAAACGCCGAGCTGCGCATGCGCTTGGGCACCAGTTCCGAGAGGTAGGCGTCGATGGTCACCAGCTCAATGCCCAGGCCAATCCCCACCAGAAAACGCATGCAGATGATGCCCACGGCGGAGGTCTGGATACCCATTAACACGGTGGCGACGGTGTACCAGATCAGCGCAAAGGTGAAGATCGCCCGCCGACCGTAGCGGTCGGCGATGGGGCTGAGCAGGCTGGCGCCGAGGAACAGGCCAAGGAAGGTTACCGAGGCGAACGCGGCTTGGTCGGAGAAACCGAATACGCCCGCGCTGCCGGTATGGAAAATCCCGTCGCTGATCAAGCCGGGGCTGATATAGGCGGTCTGGAACAGGTCATACAGCTCGAAAAAGCCGCCAATCGACAGCAGTGCCACCAGGCGCCAGACCGTCGCAACGGCGGGCAGGCGGTCGATGCGCGCGCTGATATGGGCTGCACGGAGGGGGTCGATGCCGTCGGCGGCAGAGGCGGTGAGTGTGGACATGGGAGGAGATTCCAGGGGCAGTGACCTGGAATCTTAGCGGGCTAACGGAAATCGGTGCTTGTGAAGTTGTGCATGTTTGGCTGCATATTCACCGATTTATTGCGCCAAAACTTCATATTTAAAGGTTTATGGCGCAGAGCCTCCGTAGGCTATGGGTATTTCAAACGTCTGGAAGGCGTCGTCCACCGGTTGGTAACCCAGCACGCGTGTGGTTTCGCTCAGGTCCAAGCGCTTGAAGCGGTTATTGGATATGCCATGGGCGATCAGGTGCTTCACGCCTTCAGCCTCTACCGAACGCTGCAGCAACTGCACCGCATCACGCGGGCTGAGCCAGGCGCTGAGGTCGCGGGCGTTGTTCAGGTCGTGGGTTTCGGGGAATTCAAAGGCGCCGATGCGCAGGGCGATCGTCGAAAGTGGCGTTTTGGCTGCGTAGTAACCACACAGCGCTTCGCCATAGCATTTGCTCACGCCATACAGGTTGGCGGGCATGACCTGCATGCCAGGCGTGATCTGGCGGTCTACCGGGTAGCCTTCGATGGTCTGGGCGCTGCTGGCGAACACCAGGCGTTTTACCCCGGCGGCCACGGCGGCTTCGAACAGGTAGGTGGTGGCGAGGATATTGTTGGGCAGCAATTCGTCGAATGAGGCGCTGGCGTGCGGAATACCTGACAGGTGCACGATAACCTCGATGCCGTCGAGCAGGGCGACCAGGCTGGATGGGTCGCTGAGGTCGGCGTGCACAAAACGGTGCTCGGCCAGGTCGAAATTCGGCGCGATACGGTCCGTGAGGGTGAAACGGTAGCGGTCTTTCGAGGCTTCGAAAAACGTCTTGCCGATTCTGCCGCAGGCGCCAGTGAGCAGTACGTTGAGGCCTTTCACGGTGGAGTCCTTATTTTAGTTATGGCCGTCAAGTGCGAAAGTCTGGAAGCCTTTGTGCTGGCTCAGCCGCTGATAGTACGCGGCAATAGCCGGGTAGGGCGGGCGTGCCATAGGCGTCATCTGCCAGCGGTGCACCGACAGCCCGATCAGGATGTCGGCGAGGGTGAATTCATCACCGGCCACGTAAGCGTTTGTGCGAACGAGCTGTTGTTCCAGAATGCCCATCTTGTCGTTCCAGACCTGCACAGCAGCGGCGATCTGCGCGGCGTCCAGACCATCCGGGTTATTACGCACCAAGGCCGTGAACGCATCGCCCCAGGCGCGGTTGAGTTCGATGGCTTGCCAGTCTATCCATTGCTCGACCCGGGCCCGCGGCGCAGGTTCGGCGGGCAGCAGGTCATGCCGTTGGTAGAGGTTCACGAGGTAGCGGCAGATGGTATTGGACTCCCACAGCACGCCGTGGTCGTCGATCAGTACGGGTATTTGAGCGTTGGGGTTCAAGGCGAGGAATTCAGCGGACTGAGTGGGTTTGAAGCCGATGCCCCAGTCTTCGCGCTGGTAGTCGATGCCCAGTTCCTGGCAGGTCCATAGCACTTTGCGCACGTTGATGGAGGACGTGCGGCCGAGGATTTTCAGTGAGTGTCCCATGGTGCTTCCCTTGCGATGGAGAGCAGCCAATCTAGCAGGGGCAGGAAGCTACGGCGATATTTCAACGCGGGCACGGTAAAAAATGTGGGAGCTGGCTTGCCTGCGATAGCGGTGTGCCAGGCAATGAAGTGTCAGCTGACCTACCGCCATCGCAGGCAAGCCACAGTGGAGGGTGTGCTGCATTACAGGTCAGGTACTCTCCCGCACCTGCAATTCAAACCCCATATCCACCACCGGCTTGGCGATCTTGTTACCCGCCATGATCGTCAGCAAATGCTCCGCCGAACGCCGGCCAATCGCTTCACGCGGCGTGCTGATGCTGCTCAGGCGCGGCACCATATAGGACGAGGCGGGCAGGTCGTTGAAACCCAGCACCGCGACGCGCTCCGGCACCTTGATGCCATGGCGCATGGCTTCCAGCAGCGCGCCTTGGGCCAGGTCGTCGTTGCCAAAGAAGATCGCATCCACATCCGGATGGGCGGCCAACAGTTGCAAAAACAGCTCGCCACCCAAACCGACCGAAGAGGGCCGCGGTGTCAGCAATTCCAGCGCCGGGTCATACAGGCCGGCCTGTTGCAGCGCCCGGCGGAAACCTTCGCCACGCAGCAAGGTGCGTTGGTCCAGTTGCGCGCCGATATACGCCAATCGTTTGTACCCACGGGACAGCAAATGCGCTGCCGCCGTTTCACCCGCCGCCAGCTGCGAGAAACCCACGCAGTTCACGCCGGCATTCGGGTCCAGGTCCATCATGTACACGCAGGGCACGTTGCTGGCCTCGACCATCCGTCGGGCGCTTTCGGTGCGATCGAACCCGGTGAGTAGCAATCCACGTGGCTGGTAGGCCATGTAGTTGCGCAGCAGGTTTTCTTCTTCATCACGCGAATAGTGGAAGTTACCGATCAACACTTCAAAGCCCTTGGGCCGCAGCACCTGGTGGATGGCTTCGAGGGTTTCGATGAACAGCAGGTTGGACAGCGACGGCACCAACACCACCACCGAATGGCTCTGGGCCGAGGCCAGGGCGCGGGCGGCGGGGTTGACCACGTAGTTGAGTTCGGCGGCGGCCCGCTGCACTTTTTCCACCAACTCGGTGGCGACGGTGCTGATGCCACGCAGGGCGCGCGACGCGGTAATCGGGCTGACGCCGGCCAGGCGGGCGACTTCGTTAAGGGTCGGGCGACCCGTAGTGCGCAATTTTTTATCGTTCTTAGAGGTCATCAGGCGGCTTGCCAAACAAAAATCGAGGCACTAAGGTAGCGCTGTCTCCAAACGGCTGCAAATGCTTGAACGTTGGGTTGCCTGATCCCGTTCGAATGATTGGAGCGGATGCACGCGTCACTCCATAAAAAAAGACAAGACGGCGCGGGAAAAGCCTGTTTTTGCACTAGCCTTACAGCGTGCAAAGGTAGCGCTATCTGCGTCCTGAGGTGTTTCATGAGTCAACCTGTTACCGCCCTGGTTATCATGGGTGTTGCCGGCTGTGGCAAGACCAGCGTCAGCGAGGCCCTGTGCCGGCTGAACGGCGCCACTGCCATTGAAGGCGACAGCTTTCACCCCGCCGCGAATATCGAAAAGATGAGCGCCGGCCACCCCCTCAACGACGACGACCGCGCCGGCTGGCTCGACATCCTGTGCGATGAACTGCGCCGTTCGCTCAAGGCAGGCGAGCACCCGGTGCTCACCTGCTCCTCACTCAAGAAAAAATACCGCGACCACCTGCGCGAAGCCGCGCCGGGCCTGGGGTTTGTCTTTTTGGAGCTGACCCGCGAAGTGGCCGCCGACCGCGTGTCGCATCGCCCCGGCCATTTCATGCCGGCCAGCCTGATCGACAGCCAGTTCGCTACCCTCGAATCGCCGATAGGCGAACCGCTGACCCTGGCCCTCAACGCCAGCGAAGACAGCATCGAGGAACTGGCCGAGCAGACCAACACCTGGTGGCTGCAACACGGCTTTGAACCAACCCGATAATTTTTTGCCGGAAAGATAGCGCTATCCCCGGCGAAAGATTCAACACCCGCTTTAATAACAACAACAAACAGGAGAGACCCCCCATGTTTGGCATGTCCCACGAGTCCTACCTGCTGCTAGACGCAGTGGTCACTATCATCGGGTTGATCGTTCTGATCACCAAGTTCAAGGTGCACCCGTTCATTGCACTGATCATCGCGGCCGGCTTCCTCGGCCTGACCTCGGGCATGCCCGTGGACAAGATCATCAAGGCGTTCCAGGACGGTTTCGGCGGGGTGCTCGGCTTTGTCGGCATCATCCTCGCGCTGGGCACCATGCTCGGCAAGATGATGGCCGAATCCGGCGGCGCCGATCAGATCGCCCAGACCCTGATCCGCGCCTTTGGCAAGGACAAGGTCCAGTGGGCGATGATGTTTGCCGCGTTCCTGGTGGGTATCCCGCTGTTCTTCGAGATCGGTTTTGTCTTGCTGATCCCGCTGGTATTCATCGTCGCGCGACGCACCGGCGTGTCGCTTATCAAGATCGGCATCCCGCTGCTGGCCGGCCTGTCGGCCGTACACGGCCTGGTGCCACCGCACCCGGGCCCGCTGCTGGCCATCGGCGTGTTTGGCGCGGACATCGGCAAGACCATCCTGTACGGCCTGATCGTCGCACTGCCGACTGCCATCATCGCCGGCCCGATCTTCGGTACGTTTATCGCCAAGTACATCCCGGGCAACCCGTCCCAGGAACTGGTCGACCAACTGGCCCGCGATACCGATAACAAGTCGTTGCCGAGCTTTGGCATCACCCTGGTCACCGTGCTGCTGCCGGTGTTCCTGATGCTGCTCAAAACCTTTGCCGACATTGCGTTTGCCGAAGGCAACGTGGTGCGCAACTGGATGGACATGATCGGTCACCCGATCACTGCGCTGCTGCTGGCGTTGCTGCTGTCGCTGTATACCTTCGGCCATCGCCAGGGCATTCACTCCAAGCAAATCCTCAAGTTGCTCGACGCCAGCCTTGCGCCGACCGCCGCGATCATTCTGATCATCGGTGCCGGTGGTGGCTTCAAGCAGATGCTGGTGACCAGCGGTGTGGGCGACGTGATCGGCCATATGGCGGTGAACGCGCAGATCAACCCGATCCTGCTGGCGTGGCTGGTGGCGGCGGTGATTCGCGTCGCGACGGGCTCGGCCACCGTGGCGACCATTACTGGCGCGGGCATTGTGGTGCCGGTGGTAGGCATGATTCCAGGGGTTAACCGTGAGCTGCTGGTGTTGGCGACAGGGGCGGGTTCGTTGATCCTGTCTCACGTCAACGATGCGGGGTTCTGGCTGGTGAAGCAGTACTTCAACATGACCGTGGCTGAGACGTTCAAGACGTGGACGGCGATGGAGACGATTCTGTCGATCGTGGCGTTGATCTTTATCATGCTGTTGTCGTTGGTGGTGTGACGTACACACCCTGAAGCTTGGGTGAAAACCCGATGCAAATGTGGGAGCGGGCTTGCTCGCGAATGCGGTGGATCAGTCGCCAACTCCATTGACTGACATTGCGCTTTCGCGAGCAAGCCCGCTCCCACAGTTTTAATCACATCCCAACAGGTGAGTCGGGTCAGGGCTTGGTGACCAGGCCATCCGCCCGGAACATCCCGCGAATCCCCCGCACAGCCTGGCGAATCCGGTCCTGGTTCTCGATCAGCGCAAAGCGCACATGATCATCGCCATACTCGCCAAACCCAATCCCCGGCGACACACACACCTTGGCTTCCAGCAGCAGTTTCTTGGCAAACTCCAGCGAGCCCATGGCAGCATACGCTTCGGGGATTTTCGCCCAGACGTACATCGACGCCTTTGGATTCTCGACCATCCAGCCCAGCTCATGCAGGCCCTTGACCAGCACGTTACGCCGCTGGCGATACTGCTCGGCAATGTCCTTCACGCACTGCTGATCGCCTTCCAGCGCCGCAATCGCCGCCACTTGCAGCGGAGTGAAAGTGCCGTAGTCGTGATAACTCTTGATCCGCGCCAGGGCGTTGACCAGTTCCGGGTTACCCACCATGAAACCGATGCGCCAGCCGGCCATGTTGTAGCTCTTGGACAGGGTGAAAAACTCCACCGCAATGTCCTTGGCGCCCGGCACCTGCATGATCGACGGGGCTTTCCAGCCGTCGTAAACGATGTCGGCGTAGGCCAGGTCGTGCACCACCAGCACGTCGTACTGCTTGGCCAGCGCAATCACACGCTCGAAGAAATCCAACTCCACGCACTGCGCAGTGGGGTTGGACGGGAAGCCCAGGATCATCATCTTCGGTTTGGGGATCGAACCGCGAATCGCCCGTTCCAGTTCAGCGAAGAAGTCCACGCCAGGAATCAGCGGCACCGAGCGGACCTGGGCGCCGGCAATCACGGCACCGTAGATGTGGATCGGGTAGCTCGGGTTCGGCACCAAAACAGTGTCGCCCTGGTCCAGGGTGGCCAGCATCAAGTGCGCCAGGCCTTCCTTGGAACCGATGGTCACGATGGCCTCGGTTTCCGGGTTGATGTCCACTTCATAGCGGTCTTTGTACCAGCGCGAAATCGCCCGGCGTAGGCGCGGAATGCCTTTGGAGGTGGAGTAGCCGTGGGTGTCTTCACGCTGGGCGACGGTGACCATTTTCTCCACGATATGCGGTGGGGTCGGGCCGTCAGGGTTACCCATGCTCAAGTCGATGATGTCTTCGCCGCGCCGACGCGCAGCCATCTTCAGCTCGGCAGTGATATTGAACACGTAAGGGGGGAGTCGATCTATGCGCGCAAAGCGGCGCGGCAAACCTTGGTCAGCCATTGTTGCCTCGAGGGTACGTAAGCGCCCGGAACCGTCCGAGCGACGTCGGCCACTGCGGTGGCCTGCGGAGCAGACAATACGGTCGGTGATGGCCAGTTGTCCAGATGCGTAGGAAAATTTTCTGCATGGAGTCCAATACGGATATGCCCCTATACTCGATGCGGGTTTGTTCCCTCATAAGAAGGAGACTGTTCGTATGGATCAGCAGACAAAACAACCGTTAGAACCGCGCATGGAAGCGGGCAAGGCTCTGGTGATTGCCGGTGTACAAGGGCGTTATTCAAAGGCCACCGTGGGTGATATCCCCAAACTGTGGGAGTTGTTTGATACCTGCATCAAGGACATCAAGCAGCGCGTTGGCGGGGTGACGTATGGCGTTTGCCATAACTCCCATCACGGCGAATTCGATTACATGGCCGGTGTTGAAGTCCCGAGCAAAGCCGAAGTGCCGGGCAATTTCGAGTCTATCGAAATTCCGCCGCTCAACTATGCCGTGTTCCCGCATTACGGGCCGGTGCAGGCGCTTGAGCAAACCTACGAGCGCATCATGTTCGAATGGCTGCCATCTTCGGGCTATAAGGTGATAGGCGCGGATTTCGAGCGCTACAGTGCGGATTTTGATGGGCGCAAAGGCACCGGCACGGTGGAGATCTGGTTGCCGGTCGGCGAAAGAGGCTGAAACTGCTGCCCATGCCACGTAAACAGGACATGCACGTGCGAACGTCCTGTTTACGTGACATTCCGCTAAGGATTAAATGCCCACCTCAACCGGCGCTCATACCCAATCCGCCCCTTGTACGCCTCCCCACTGTCCACCCATCCAGCCGCCAGATACAGTCGCATCGCCGGCACATTTTCCGCGTCCACCGACAACGCCAAGCCCTTGATCTGTGGCCACGCTTGCAATGCCGCCGCCGGCAACGCCTGCAAACATGCCTTGCCGAATCCGCGCCCTTGCTGGTGCCGGTCCACCTGCAATGCATGCAGCGTCGCGCTGTGTTCATCGGCCCAATGGGGCAGGCAAGGTGGGCGTTTGAGCAACAGGAAGGCCACGGGCTGGTCGTCGGCGAGCAGGGCGAAGCCTTTGATCGCGTCGGGATTGGGATTGACCAGCAGGCTGTTCAGCGCACAGTAGATATCACCGGAATACGCCAGTTGCTCGGGATGCACTTGCAGGGTGTCGAGTTGCTGTTTCTGTACAAGGCTCAGCGTCTCATAGGAGACGAGGCGGGTTTCCATGGGGGGGCGCATCCGAAATCCTACAAAGAGGCGTGATTCTAGCGGGTTTGGCGTCTGTCGGGTCGACCGGAAACCTTGAGCGACGCGAACTATAGTGAGTCCCGTGCGCCCATTGAATCTCTGAACACAACACTCATAAGACTCAAGAGGTTTCATGACAGAGGGGGTCAGAGCCTGGATCGGTTGGTGACGCTGGTCACCGAAGGCATGCGGGATCGAGCGCACGGTAGGTGATCAAAATGTGAGCGCAGGCTTGCTCGCGAACGCGATGTTTCCAGCCACACATAAGTTGACTCACCCCCCCGCTCTCGCGAGCAAGCCCGCTTTGATCTTCATTGTCTGGCCGGGATCACTCAAGCATCTTGCCCAACAACCAACTCCCCGCCGGCCCCGGCGGGTGCTGCCGCGACCACAGCGCATCCACCGCCACCGAGCGCGGCCAACTGCGTGCTTTGAGCTCGACCAATTGGCCGCCATCAAAACGCTCGACCAACCAGCGCGGCAGCGGTGCCCAGCCGAAGCCCAGTTGCGCCATTTCCATCAACATCAAGTAACTCGGCGCCGACCACACGCGGCCGCTGGGGCGGGTTTCAGTCGGGTTGATGATGCTGGCCAGGCGCAGTTCGCGATGCTGGCGCAGCGTGTCGGCGGGGATGTTTTTCAGGTTGGCCAGTGGGTGTCTGGCCGCGACGAACAGTGAGATTTCCGTGCTTTCTGCTACCGGCGCGCCGGTGAGGTCGGGCGGGTAGTTATCCTGTTTTTCAATAAAAGCGAGGTGCGCGCGGCCACTTTGTACCAAGGCAACCAAATCCTCGCACTCAGCGATCAGGCATTCCAGTTCAAGGTCCGGGTAACGCTGCTCAAAGGCGCTGAGCGCGACCTCGAAGCGATCGGACTGGTAAGTATCGGACATGGCGATGGTCAGTTTCGGCTCCAAACCCTGGGCCAACTGGCTCGCTGCCAGCTCCAAACGACTGCTGGCCTCCAGCACCTGCTCGGCGCGTTGCAGCAACACATGGCCGGCCGGCGTCAGCGTCGGCTTGCGGCTAGTGCGGTCAAACAGCACCACATTCAGGTCAATCTCCAGGCTCGCCACTGCCGCGCTGACGGTGGACTGGCTCTTGCCCAGCTTGCGCGCCGCTGCGGAAAACGAGCCCTGGGTGGCGGCCTGCACAAACGCCTGCAGCACTTCATGGGAGGCCATTACTATCGCCTTGATCGATGGTTATTGGTTATGAAGTATCGAGTCAGAGAGTGATCATGGCAACCCTCGTCACTCACGGAGCCCAGGTTATGAGCCCTACCAAGTCGGTTACTGAACGTGTTTGCCAAGCCATCGGTTTTGAGGGATTGGCATTGTTGATCTGCACCCCATTGCTGGCGTGGATCATGGACAAGCCCGCCCTGGAAATGGGCATGGTCACCCTGGCGATCAGCCTGATCGCGCTGACCTGGAACGTGATCTTCAACGGCCTGTTCGACCGCCTCAAGGTGCGCCTGCAACTGGCCAACACGCCGTGGACGCGGGTGTTGCATGCGTTGCTGTTTGAAGGCGGGCTGATTCTGGTGTGCGTGCCGCTGATCGCGGCGTGGCTGAACATCAGTCTGATCCAGGCGTTCATCCTCGACATAGGTGTACTGCTGTTTTTCCTGCCGTACACCTATGTGTATCACTGGGGCTATGACGTGCTGCGCGAGAAGCGCCTGGGGCTTAAAGAAACATCCCCCCCGAAGCCTCAATGCGCTGACCGGTGATCCAGTTGCTGCCGCCACCTTGCAAGCCCGGCTCTAGCGTCGCGCCGACAACTGCTGCGGCGCCAGGAACGCGTCGTGGAAGTAATCGCGCACCGCCTGCATCGCCGGGGTAAACGCACGCTCACGGTGCCAAGCCAGGCCGACGCTCATGGGCGTTACCGGGTCGGTGACGGTCAGGGTTTCGATGCGTTTGCCTTCCAATGACCAAGGCCTGTGCACCAGGTCTGACAGGATCGCCACACCACTGCCATTGGCAACCATGCTGCGCACTGCCTCCACCGAACTGGTGCGCAGCCGCACCTCTGGCGCTTGCCCGGCCTGCTCCCAGTAGCGCATGGCGCTGTGCTCGGCCTCGTCGACGGTGAGCAGGATGTAGGGCTCCTGGGCCACATCCGCCAGGCTCACGGCGCCGCGTTCGCACAGGGGGTGATGGCTGGGCAGCCACAGGCGGCGTTCCGAATTGAACAGGATTTCCGAGACGATATCCGGGTGGGTGAGGTTGGCGGTGAGCACCACCGCCATGTCGAACTGGCCGTCGAGCAAACCTTGTTCGATGGCTTGGCGCTCCTGCTCAAAGACCTCGATGGTCACGTCCGGGTGCCAGTGTTCCATGCGTTGCAAGTGGTGGGGCAGGAAGTAGCCGAGCACCGTGTAGCTGGCCGCCAGGCGCAACACGCCACTGGCGCGGTAGTCGGGCAACGGGCTGTTCAACGCATCATCGACACTGCGCACAATCACATAGGCGCGGTTGAGAAAGTGCCGGCCGGCGTCGGTCAGGTTCATGCCCTGGGCCGAGCGTACGAACAGTTGCACACCCAGCATGGCCTCCAATTCCTTGATCGCCGTGGTCACTGCCGATTGGGAGATATTCAGGTGAATCGCCGCCTGGGAAATCTGGCCAATCTCAGCCGTGGCGACGAAATAGCGGACTTGGCGCAAGGTCAGGGACATCTGCCTCTCCAAAACGTAGGGCTATCTGATTTTCAGAAGATGGGCCATCTGATAATAGATCTTCCCAAGGGGTCAAGCTGCAGCCTACTTTCCAGCATCACCTTTTGGCGGAGCGACCCTGATGCAGGCAGTGGATTTCAACTCAGACATGGGCGAAGGCTTCGGCCCCTGGACCATTGGCGACGGCGTCGACGCGGAGCTGATGGCTTATATCAGCTCGGCCAATATCGCTACCGGCTTTCATGCCGGTGACCCCGGCACCATGCGCCGTACCGTCGAGCGTGCCAAGCAACTGGGCGTCGCTATCGGTGCGCACCCTGGCTTTCGTGATTTGGTCGGCTTCGGCCGGCGCCACATCAACGCCCCGGCGCAGGAACTGGTGGACGACATGCTCTATCAGCTCGGCGCGCTGCGTGAAATTGCACGTGCCCAAGGTATGATCCTGCAACACATCAAGCCCCATGGCGCGCTGTATATGCACCTCGCCCGCGACGAAGAAGCCGCGCGGCTGCTGGTGCAAAACCTGCAAATCATCGAGCCGACATTGCTGCTGTACTGCATGCCCAACTCGGTGATCTGGCGCGTCGCCCAGGAACTCGGGCAGCCGGTGGTGCGCGAGTTTTATGCCGACCGTGAGTACGATCTGACGGGCTCCATCGTGTTTACGCGCAATGTGCGGGCGCTGGATCCTGCGACGGTGGCGGCGCGAGTCCTGCGTGCGTGTCAGACCGGTCTGGTGCGCACCGTTGAAGGCGAAGACTTGTTTATCGAATTCGATTCCATCTGCCTGCACAGCGACACGCCCGGCGCGCTTGAACTGGTGGAAGCGACCCGCGAAGCCCTGGACCGAGCGGGCATCACCGTCACAACACCCCAATAAGATCGAAACATTATTTTTTTCGCCTGCCTTTCTACAATGATTCCAAGAGGAACAGACATGGCTGAAACGTCTCCCATCCGCTACAGCTTCGGCGGTGATGAACACCTGTTTGCCGAGGTCAGCGAGAGCATGTCCCTGGAGGCCTTTTTCAAAGGCATGGCCGTGACGCGTGCGGTGGAACGCCTGGCGCTGGAGGGCGTGCTGGACGTGTGCCTGGCCAATGCATCGTTCCAGATTCGCTTCGACCCCGACCGCATCGCGCCCCATGCACTGCTCGATGCGGTGCAAACCGCCGAATCCCAGGCCGTGGCCGAACGCACCCTGCACACGCGCATCATTGAAATTCCAGTGCTCTACAACGACCCCTGGACCCATGAAACCCTGATGCGCTTTCGCGACCGCCATCAAGACCCCAGCGGCACCGACCTTGAATACGCGGCGCGCATCAATGGCCTGGCCGATGTGGATGCGTTTATCGCCGCCCACAGTGGTGCGCCGTGGTTTGTGTCGATGGTCGGCTTTGTCGCGGGCTTGCCGTTCATGTTCCAGATGGTCGAGCGCGAGCGGCAGTTGCAGGTGCCCAAGTACCTGCGCCCGCGCACCGACACGCCGAAACTCACCCTCGGCCACGGCGGCTGCTTTGGTTGCATCTATTCGGTACGCGGTGCCGGTGGTTACCAGATGTTCGGCGTGACCCCGGCGCCGATCTACGACCCGGCGCAGCAATTGGCGTACCTCAAGGAACACATGGTGTTCTTCCGTCCCGGCGATATCGTGCAATTCAAACCGATGGACCGTGACGCCTACGACCTAGCGGTGGCCGAAGTGGACGCAGGACGTTTCGACCTGCGTATCCGCTCGGTGGAGTTTTCCCTCGACGCCTTTCTCGCCGACCCCATTGGTTATCCGAAATCCCTGCAGGAGGCGCTGGCATGATCAAGGTCCTCAAACCCGGCCTCGCCACCTCCGTGCAAGACCTTGGCCGCGAAGGTTATTACCACTTGGGCATCCCGCCGTCGGGCGCGTTGGACCAATATGCGTTGAGTACGGCCAATCACCTGGTGGGTAATCCGGTCGGCGCGGCGGGGTTGGAATGCACGCTGATAGGCCCCGAACTGGCGTTTCAACAGGACGCGTTGGTGGCACTCAGCGGTGCCTTGATGTCGCCGCGCCTGGACGGTGAAGTGGTGCACCAGGACACCGCGTTCCAGGTGCGCGTCGGGCAGGTTTTACGCTTTGAATTTCCCAAGGCCGGCGCGCGGACCTATCTCGCGGTGGCCGGTGGTATTGATGTGCCGAGGGTGCTCGGCAGTCGTTCGACCTACACCCTCGGCGCACTCGGTGGGTTTCACGGTCGGCGCTTGCAGGAAGGCGATGAATTGCCCATCGGTGAGGCCAGCGGTACGGGCCGTGCGGGCAACAGTTTGCCGATGGCGTTACGCCGTTCGGTGGGCGGTGATGTGACCCTGCGTGTGGTGCCAGGGCTGTATTACGAGCGCCTCACGGATGCGGCCAAACGCAGTTTTTTTGCCGAGCCCTGGACGGTGGGTTCCGAAGCCGACCGCATCGGCTATCGCTTCAAAGGCGGCAGTGCACTGAGCTTTCAGCCAAGGGAGCAGCCGTTTGGCGCGGGCTCCGATCCTTCGAATATCGTTGACAGTTGCTACCCGATTGGTTCGATCCAGGTGCCGGCCGGGTTGGAGCCGATCGTGTTGCATCGGGACGCGGTGTCGGGCGGTGGGTACGCAATGATTGGCACGGTGATCAGTGCCGATCTGGACTTGATCGGGCAGATGCAGCCGAACCAGCGGGCCGGGTTTGTGGCGGTGACGCTGGAGGAAGCATTGGAGGCGCGGCGGGTGTACAAGAAACGGCTCAACGCGATGGCTGGACTCTTCAATCACTGAAGAAATACACAACCAAATGTGGGAGCGAGCAAGCCCGCTCCCACATTTTGTCCTGAGTTGTGTCAGAAGAGTTTAGTGAACAGCCAGTAAAGGCTACCTGAAAGAAGAATGGCCGCTGGCAATGTGAGCACCCACGCCATCAGCAAATGACGGATAGTCCGCCTCTGCAACCCACCGCCATTCGCCACCATGGTCCCCGCCACACCCGACGACAGCACATGCGTGGTCGACACCGGCAACCCGTACATGTCCGCCGCGCCGATGGTCAGCATCGCCACCATCTCGGCCGAGGCACCTTGGGCATACGTCAGGTGCGTCTTGCCGATCTTCTCGCCGACTGTCACCACGATGCGCTTCCAGCCCACCATGGTGCCCAGGCCCAGGGCGATGGCCACGGCGATTTTCACCCACAGCGGAATGAAGCGTGTGGAGCTGTCGATCTGTTGCTTGAACAGTTGCAGCTTGCCCTGGGTGTCGGCGTCGAAATGGCCGACCTTGCCCTTGTCCATCAGGCGAATGGTTTCGCTGGTCAGGTACATGTCGTTACGTACGTTGCCGACGGCTTCGGCGGGCACTTTGGCCAGGGAACCGTAGCCTTTGACTTCGTCCCCGATCTGTCCGGCGAGCGCGGCGAGGGCGGGCACCAGTTCCGGCGTGGCTTCCTTGGTGCGCACGTAGGTCGAGAGGATCGGACGCGGGTCGCCTGTCAGTGCTTGCGGCGCGCTTTTTAGCAGGGCGACCTGGGTGACTTCAGCCACGGCCGCGAACTGCAACGACTGCTCGGCGGGCATCGCGCGGTTCAGCGCGTAGGCCATCGGCAGCGTGCCGACCAGAATCAGCATGATCAGGCCCATGCCTTTCTGCCCATCGTTGGAACCGTGGGCGAAGGAGACGCCAGTGCAGGTGGCGATCAGCATGCCGCGGATCCACCACGGCGGTGGCGCGTCGCCTTTCGGCGCCTTGTACAGTGCGCGGTTCTTGACGAAGGCGCGCAAGGCCAGCAGCAACATCGCGGCAAACGCAAAGCCGATCAGCGGCGAGAGCAGCAAGGCGTAACCGATCTTGATCGCCTGGCTCCAGTCCACACCGCTGGTACCGTCGCGCCCGTGCATCAAAGCATTCGCCACGCCAACGCCGATGATCGAGCCAATCAGAGTGTGGGAAGACGACGCCGGCAAACCCAGCCACCAAGTGCCGAGGTTCCACAGGATCGCGGCGATCAACAGCGCGAAGATCATCGCAAAACCGGCAGATGAACCCACCTGCAAAATAAGCTCCACCGGCAGCAGCGCAATGATGCCAAACGCCACCGCACCGCTGGAGAGCAGCACGCCGAGGAAGTTGAAAAAGCCCGACCACACCACCGCAAAATACGGCGGCAGCGAGTGGGTGTAGATCACCGTCGCCACCGCGTTGGCGGTGTCGTGGAAGCCGTTGACGAACTCGAAACCCAGGGCAATCAACAGCGCCACGCCCAACAGCAGGAACGGTGTCCAAGTGGTGAGTTGCGCGCCCATTTCGCGCATGTCATGCATACAGGCTGTAGGCGGTAAACAACAGGCCCATGGCGAGCACGGCGACGAACATGATCACCGTGACCAGGCTGGGTTTCTTGTCTAGCCGGGGTTTTGGGGCTGCGGGTGAAGCGTGGGTTGAGGCAGTCAGGGAGGGGATGGCCATGCCGGAGCATCCTGTGTAGGGAGGATGTCGTGCATAGTCATTGCAAAGTATTACAGAGATGCTGCGGTAGGTCATTGTTTAGGGAATTGGATTTGCCGCCGGTCCATAAAGCACCGCAAAACCAATGTGGGAGCTGGCTTGCCTGCGATAGCGGTGTATCAGGCCCTGCAAAGGGCACTGACAAATAGCTATCGCAGGCAAGCCAGCTCCCACGGTTGATCTCATTTCAGCTCGAGAATTTGCGGAATGCCCAACGTCCAGCGATTAACGTGAAGGTCGCCACCAACGCCACCAGAATCCAAAACCCCTCCGGATCCTGGGAGAGTGGCACACCCCCCACGTTCATCCCAAAAAAACCGGCAATGATGTTGATCGGCAATGCCAGCACCGTCACCACCGTAAGGGTGAACAACGTGCGGTTGCTTTGCTCGTTGAGGTTGGCGGCGATCTCTTCCTGCAGCAGCTTGATGCGTTCGCCCAAGGCCATCAGGTCGTTGATGATCAGCGCAAACTCTTCGGTGGATTTACGCAGTTCCTTCACGTCTTCCTTTTGCAGCCACTGCGGCGGGCGGTTGAGCAGACGCAGTAGCGAGCCCGGCTCCAGCGCCAGCAGGCGTTGCAGACGCACCAGCACCCGGCGCGCGGCACCCAGTTCGGTGCGGTTGGTGGACAAGCGCGAGGACAGCAACTGGTCTTCGATATGGTCGACGCTGATGCTGGTCTTGCGCACGATCTGCGTCAGTACTTCACCCTGGTCGCGCAGCAGGTGCACCAGCAAGGCCAGCGGTGAGCGAAAGCTCTCACCGGCCTTTACCGACGAACGTAATTTGTCCACCGAGTGCAGTGGTTGCAGGCGCGCGCTGATCAACAGACGGCTGCGGGCGCAGACCCAGAGCGTGGAAATATCCGACGAGACCATGCTGCTGAAGTTGAACACCACGTCGTTGACCACTGCCAGCAAGGCCGAGTCGACATGTTCGATACGCGTGGAGCGCGAGCCTTCATGCAAGGCTTCGAAGAACTCTTCCGGCAGGTCCAGGTGTGCCTGCATCCAGCGTTCGCACGCCGCGTGGGCCAGGTTCAGGTGCAGCCACAAAAACACTTGCGGGTCGGCTGGTTGCTGCAGGGCCTGAAGCGCCGTGGCCGAATCTATCTGCTCGCCCTTTTCACCGGGCCGAAAACGGAAACCGTAGAGCAAGCCAAACAGATCGGGGTCCTGGTGGCTGTGATCAATGCTGTGGTTCATGGGGGCTCGCAGAGAAATGGCCTGTAGGACGTTTCACAGGTCGCGGGGGCGATCATTGCAAGGTGAAATGACAGTTTTGTGACGATTTTGTAATTATTTCGTCGTGGTGACATTTATTTGACCGTTTGTCAGCAGCCGTTCAAGAAGCCTCCAGCTCGGCCGATTCAGGGCATATGAGCCGCCGTGGATGGGCGGTGCTTTGACGACAAGGACGTTAGGCGTGCACGCACCAATTCCTTGTATCGAGGCTTTTCCCCGATGAATGTTTTGCGAACCTCCTTGAGAGCACAAATCCTGTCGCTGCTCGGTGGCAGCCTGTTGGCGATCTTGCTGATCGCCCTGGCGTGTTTCAACTTCCTGTCCAACGGCGTGCAGAGTTATCGCAGTTTGATTGATGGGCCGTTACTGACTTCACAGATGATTGACGAGGCCAACCTGCAATTCAAAGTGCAGGTGCAGGAATGGAAAAACGTCCTGCTGCGCGGTAAGCAGCCTCAGGACATGGAGAAATATTGGGGCCAGTTCCAGGACCGTCAGCGCGATGTGCAAGACATCCTCACGCGGCTGGTCACCCAGACCACTGGCGACCCGACCGTGAGCCGGCGTATCGAAACCCTGCGCCAGGAACACGTGCAACTCGGCGTGGCCTACCAGAAGGGCCGCGATGCCTACGTAGCGGCGGGCGGCGATGCAACCGCCGGCGACACGGCGGTCAAGGGTGTGGACCGCGCTACCAGCGAGCAGATGAGTGCACTGGTCAACGACCTGCGTGCGCAGGGCAGCCAGCAATCCAAAGCCATCAGCGCCTACGCTGAGCGCACCGTGTTGGTGGGCCTGGCGGTTATGTTGCTGTCCGGTGTGTTGATCGGCCTGTTCAGCCTCTGGCTGATCAACCGTAACCTGATCCTGCCGATCCGCAGCCTGATCGATTACGTGACGCAACTGAGCCACGGTCGCTTCGCCGAGCGCGTGGCCAGCCGTCGCCAGGATGAGCTGGGCCATCTGGCCGCAGCGGCGAATACCTTGCGCGATTTTCTTGCCGAAACGTTCAGCCGCCTGCAGCGCAGCGCCACCGACCTGGTCAGCTCCAGCGGCGAGTTGAATGCGATCGCCGGGCAGATGGCGAACGGTACCAGCGATCAATTCAACCGCACCGACCAGGTGGCCACGGCGATGACGGAAATGTCGGCCACCGCCCAGGAAGTCGCGCGCCACGCCGCCAGTGCCTCCCGTGCTGCTGATGAGGCCGATCATTCGGCCCGCGAAGGCGGTGAAGTGATGAAGGTTACCATCGCCACCATCGGCCAGATGCGCAACGAGATCCTCAACACCGGCACCATCATCCGCCGCCTGGAAACCGATAGTGTGCGCATCGGCAAGGTGCTGGAAGTGATACGCGGGATCGCCGAGCAGACCAATCTGCTGGCGCTCAACGCCGCCATCGAAGCCGCGCGCGCAGGCGACGCCGGCCGTGGTTTCGCGGTAGTGGCCGATGAAGTGCGCAGCCTGGCGCAACGCACGGCGGCGTCGATCATCGAGATCAACGGCATTATCGAGGCCGTGCAAACCGGCGCGGTGGACGCGGCCGAAGCCATCCTGAGCGGCCAGTCGTGCAGTGATGACAGTGTGGAGAAGGTGACGCAGGCCGGTGCCATGCTGGCTCACATCACCCAGGCGGTGGAGGCGATCCGCGACATGAACCGCCAGATCGCCACGGCTGCCGAGGAGCAGACGTCGGTGGCGGAGGATATCTCGCGCAATATCACGCAAATCACCACTGTGGCCACGGCCAACCTCGACAACGTCAAGCGCACCGAAGCGGCAAGCCACAACCTGCGCGGGTTGTCGAGCGAGTTGAATGAGGTGACGGCGCGTCTGGGCGCCTGATCGGGCATAAAAAAACGCCACCCCCTAGGGTGGCGTTTTTTTTTGCGTATTCGACTCAAGTATCGAGTTTGTTTTCCAGGACTTCGCTGGTTTTGGCGTCGAGTTTCAGGTCCCACTTTTTGCCAGTGGTGTCGGTCAGGTCCACTTCGTAGACCAGGCGACCGGCTTCGTTGTCCAGCTCGGTGTCATTGATGGTGGCGCCGGGGTGTTTGGCCAGGGCGTCTTTGTTGAGCTGCGCGAAAGGCTTCACGGCGCCGGACTGCAACAGGCCTGGAATCTGGTCTGGGCGAACGTCGGCCTGAGCCAGGCCAGCAGTCAGGGTCAGGGCGGTAGCGGCGAACAAAACGGTCAGGTTTTTCATGGTGTGTGTCCTTGTCTGGTGAGCTGTTTAAGTGGGATCAGGTTATCCAGCGCAACTTAATTCATCCTTAATTATTTCAAGCGGTTGCGCAGTTTGTTCAATCCGACGCGCGCGGGGGATTTCATGCTGGGGGCTCACTTCAAAGGAGACTCGGCATGAAACGCTTAGTGAGTTGGATCTATGCGCCCGCCTTTTTGCTGGGGTTTATCAGTTGCGGACTCTGGCAGCCGAACAGCTTGATTCTGCTGTTCGTGATTGCCGTCGCAGTGTCATTCCTGGCAGAGCAGTGGCTGCCCTATGAACCGCAGTGGAATCGCAGCCTGGGCGATCGTCGGCGCGACACCTTGCACGCCTTGGTCAACGAAAGCCTGAATGCCGCTGGATTGTTGATCCTGCCGGGGCTCACGGCGCTGTTGGCGTTTGAAGGTATCTGGCCGCGTGGCTGGCCGCTGTGGGAGCAACTGCTGATGGCGATTGTGCTCGCTGATGCCGGTATTACCTTGATGCATTACGCCAGCCACCGCATTAGGCCGCTGTGGCGTTTGCATGCGGTGCATCACAGCGTGCAGCGGCTTTACGGTTTCAATGGGTTGATGAAGCATCCGTTGCACCAGATGCTGGAAGCCACGGCGGGGCTGCTGCCATTGATCCTGCTGGGCATTCCCTCTCCGGTGGCGCAGTTGCTGGCATTGGCCATCGCCGTTCAATTGCTATTGCAGCATTCCAATGTGGACATGCGCCTGGGGCCGTTGCGGTGGGTGTTCGCCTGGGCGCCTGTGCATCGGTTTCACCATATGAAGTACGGTCGCGCCGGGGATGTGAATTTTGGGCTGTTTTTCAATCTGTGGGATTGGTTGCTGGGCACGGCGTTCTATCGCGACGGGCATCGCATGGGGCCGGGAGACCTGGGGATTGGCAGTCGACCGGATTTCCCGGTGGCGTATGGGGAACAGTTGCGTGACCCGTTCAGGCCGGTTGCCTTGAGCAAGGAACCGGCACTGCCATACGATTCACGCTAATAGCTGCACCTCCAGCCGGCGCAATGAGGCTGCCGCCGTGACGCCAAACAACTGCTTCATGGTCCGTGAGAAGTGCGCGGAATCAGCAAAACCCGCACCGTGCGCAGCGTCGGTCAGCGTGCCGCCGGCGAGTGCCAATTGCAGGGCGATGCGCAAGCGTCGCCACAGCACCAGGCGGCGCACGGGCAAGCCGAGTTGATCCGAGAACAGCCGCTCCAGTTGGCTCAATGACAGGTGCGCCGCTTCGGCCAGGGCGTGGGCAGAAACCTTGCCGCTCAACTGCTGATCCAGTGCAGCAAGGGCACGCTCCACGCGTGGATCATCCAGCGTGCGCCGGGGGAGTTGGCGTAACCCCTCCAGGGACAGCTGTTCGTGGATCAACAGGTGTTGCAAGTGGGCGGTATCAAACACGGCGGGTTCGGCATACAGCACCTTCACCTCACCCTCAGTGTCGAGAATGGCGTGTGTCTGTCGCGAAGGGATAAACAGGCGATGCGCTGTGGTGACCTGGCCATCAAGGCTGACCGTGATTGGCCGGGCGCAGAGCATCAACTGGTGGGCGTAATGCGCATGGGGCGCGGTGCGCCCCAGCTCGCCGAGGATCAGGCCGTAGTCACGCCCCAACCACAGGCGGCCTGGCCATTGGGCCTTCACTCAGTACTTATAGTCGTTCAGCAGGTCCTGCACGCTGGACGACGGCCAGCGTTTGTAGAACTTCAGCAGTTCGGCGGCGCGGTTGGTGAAGATGCCATCGACGCCCGCTTTCATCACCTTCTCGAAGTCGACCGGCTCATCCACGGTGTAGACGTGTACCAGCAAGCCTTTGTCGTGGGTCAGCTTGTTCATCTCGGGTTTGACCAAGTCCGAATAGCTCTGGTCGCCGTGGTTTGTCAGCTCAGCCGATGGGCCGGTGCCGATGGCGCCGAGGTTCTTGGCTTCGTCGACCCATTTTTCGAACTCGGCAGCGTCCTTAGGCGCCTGCTTGGCGTAGTAGGCGGCCTTGGTCGGTTCGCCGGATTCGGCGAAGGTCTGCTTGTTTTTCGGTTCGATGCTGCCTTCGCCCACCCACAGCAGGAGGATTTTCGGGGTGTTGGGCATTTCGTTCTGCAGCGCTTTGAGGCTCGCCACTTCGAAAGTTTGCAGCACCACGCGGCCCTTGCCCTGGCCGACGCCGGTGTTGCTCTTGCCCAGCTTGGAACCGGCGGAACTCAGCCAGCCTTTGTCCAGCAGCTTGTTCTTCAGGTCGGCTTCGATGCCCGGGAATTGCTTGGGCTCCTTGGTTTCGATGTAGAGGCCGGGTTTGTGCTGCGGGTTGCCCTCGGCGATCTTGATGATGTCGTCCAGGCTCTGGATTTTCAAGCCGACGAAACCCGGGCGCGCACGGTCCGGGTAGGCGGCGTTGAACCAACTGCCGGCGTCGAGGGTTTGCAATTCTTTCCAGGTGAATTCGTTGGCCGGGGCGTCCTTGCGGTCGGGAAACTTGGTGGCCACGTCGGTGGTGCGCTGCAGGTTGTTGTCGTGCAGGGCGAACAGCACGCCGTCCTTGCTGCGCTGCAGGTCCAGTTCCAGGTAGTCGGCGCCCAAGTCACGCGCAACCTTGTAGGCGGCGGCGGTGGACTCAGGCGCGTCGTATGAAGCGCCCCGGTGGGCGATCACGGCAGGGTAGGGGATGCCTTCGTTAGTCGCCAATTCAGCCGGGCTGATCGGGTCGGCAGCCTGTGCTTGGCCAAGGCCGAGCACCAGGGCCAGCAGCAGGGCGCTCTTGGTAAACGTGACAGGCATATGCGAAGTCCTTTCTTGGGGGAGGCTTTGAGAAGGCCTCCTTTTTAACAATTGATGGCGAAAGGCGCTATCACCAAACCGACATTAACGTGCGCATGGGCAAAATTTTCGGGTTTTTAGGGGATGCATTGCAGTACTCTTGCCCGAAGCTGCCCCATTAGAGGACGCTACTTTTTGCCACGCGTGTAAACCATCTTTCCAGTCCATATAGGACTTTTCAGTGAGGTTTACCATGCGCATCACCTCCGAGCTTATCTGCCAGGCCGCCGACCAACTCCACGGGTTTGTTGGCCTCAACCGCAAGACCGGCCAGTACATCGTACGTTTCAGCGAAGACGCCTTCGGTATGGACGTGGCCGATGACGGCATCATCCCCACCGCCGAGTTTGTCTGGCTGCCGGCCCCGGAGCAGACCATGACCCTGTCCCGCGAGCGCCTCCAGTTGTTGCTGGATCAGAACATCGACGACCGCATCAACATCACCGAACCGCTGCGGGTGTACATGCGGCGGGCGGAGATTGCGCAGATCAGTGCGTTGCGCAGTCTGGTGAGCTGAATAACGAGGCCGATCAACTGTGGGAGCACGCTTGTCGAATCGCAGCATAGCTAACTACACACTTTAAATATGATCGTGCGTAGCAGCTGTCGAGCCCTGGCGAGGCTGCGTTTGCGGCCTGTCTGACACAACGCTGACGCAGCCACGCCGTGGCTCGACAGTTGCTACGCAGAAAACGTATAGACCTCTGGCTATCGTAGCGATGCGGCGATCCGACAAGTCAGCTCCCACCGCGTTTTTGTGCTGCTCTTCAGGCACTATTTCAATGGTGGAATGTGTAAGCCCGCTCTACTTTGCACACCCGGGTCTGAAAGGCCGAGTACCAAGTGGCGCGCCCCTGTTCGCGCACCGCTCGATGCTCGGCGTGCTGCTTCCACGCCAAAATCGCCGCCTCACTCTCCCAGTACGACACGGTAATCCCCAGGCCATCTTCCCGTGCCGATTCCACACCGAGAAACCCCGGTTGTTCGCGCGCCAGTTCCAGCATGCGGTTGGCCGCCTGGCCGTAACCTTGATCGCCCTCGGTGCGCAGTGAGCTGAAAATCACCGCGTAGTAGGGCGGGGCAGGCGTGCGCGCGATCATGCCGACACCGCCTGACAGGCTTTGAGCAGGGCAATCGCCAAGGGTGGGGTGATGCCTTTTAATGCGTTGCGTTCGGGTTGGAACAGGGTGGCCACGAAGAACGGGTGGTCGAGCAGTTCCACCGCGCGCAGGTCACCTGCCGAGTCATGGCCACTGGGGATCAGATCGCCTTCCAGCAGGGCATTGAGAAACTCAGGGTTCACGCCATAGCGGCAACGATAACCTTCCTGTACATCAAGAGTCCCGTAGGCTTCGGCGATGCGGGTGTAGGGCGCCAAACGCACGGTGTCGGTGGCTTCCACCAGTGTGCAACTCAGCGGCGTGATCACCGCGCGCTTTGCATGCGGAGCGAGTTCGCCATGCTCGGCGTCCTTCCAGCCCAGCACATTGCGGGCATATTCCAACACCGCGTGTTGAAAACCGCCGCAGGTGCCGAGAAACGGACGCCGCTGTTCGCGGGCAAAACGGATCGCTCGCAGTGCGCCATCGGTGTCGCGGTAGGGACTGCCGGGCACGCACCAGAACCCGTCGAAGCCATGCAGTGACTGGGGCAGCGCATCCGTGTCGAGCCACTGGGAATGAACGATCAGACCCAGGGTGTCAGCTGCTTGTTGCAACGCCACGGGTATGGCCTGGTGGGCGATAACATCGGGGTTGTAATCGCCGATCAGGGCGAGGTGCAAGGGTGTGGCGTTCATCGTTTACGTCCCATGGCTTGTGGTGTCCTGGGGTGCACTATAGATTGGCGCCAACGCAATCAAAATTGGCATTTGCCCACATGTTCAATGCAGCCACGCACTATTCAATTGACTACCCTGACCTGTCGCTGATCCTCGCCCTGGTGCGCGGCGGCACCCTCGCGCGGGCGGCGGCGTTGTTGCGGGTGGACGTGTCCACGGTGTTCCGCGCAGTGCGGCGCCTGGAGGCGGCGCTGGGCCAGACACTGTTTGAAAAGAGCCGCACGGGCTACTTGCCCACCAGCCTGGCAAGCAACCTGGCCCAGCAGGCGGAGCGCGCTGAACAAGCACTGGAGGCGGCGCGTGTTGGCGTGGAGCAGGGGGGTGAAGTGATCAACGGCACGGTGCGCCTGACCTGTACCGATTCGGTGTTGCAGGGTTTATTGCTGCCGGCCCTGGCGCAATTCATGCCGCAGTACCCTGCGCTGATCCTGGAGCTGAGCACGTCGAATGATTTCGCCAACCTCAGCCGCCGCGACGCTGACATCGCCCTGCGCCTGACTCGCACGCCGCCGGAGCATCTGGTGGGCCGTCGCCTTGGT
Source organism: Pseudomonas sp. RA_15y_Pfl1_P11 (assembly GCF_963970975.1). Classification (NCBI taxonomy): domain Bacteria; kingdom Pseudomonadati; phylum Pseudomonadota; class Gammaproteobacteria; order Pseudomonadales; family Pseudomonadaceae; genus Pseudomonas; species Pseudomonas sp. RA_15y_Pfl1_P11. The sequence goes on along the minus strand of NZ_CAXAOY010000005.1, from coordinate 14,169 downwards.
AGCGTGGCCTATCAGGTATGCGCCAGCCCTGGTTTCGCCCGCCAACACGCGGGCCGTGAGTTGGCCGACCTGCCCTGGATCACCCCGGATGACTTCCTGCCCGACCACCCTACGGTCGCCTGGCGCCGCGAGCACCTGCCCGGTGTGCGCCCCAGTTATCGCTGCAACAGCATGTTGTCGGTCACCGAGTTGGTGCGGGCGGGGCTAGGGGTGGCGGCGTTGCCGGACTTTCTATTGGATGCAGGCCTGCAAACGCTGGGTCCCGCGTTGGCCGGGCACGATACGGCGTTGTGGTTGCTCACGCGCGCGGACTGCCGGGCGTTGCGCTCGGTGGTGACGTTGTTCGATGAACTGGGGCGGCATATTGGGATGAAGTGTGGTACCGCCGCTCCCACCGGGGATCACGGGTGTTCTTGAGGTTTTCGGACAAAGTGCTCATGCATTTCACACGTCAGGCTTTCGATGTGTTCTGTCAGTTGTTTGGTCATTTCCGTAAGCCGGGTATTTTGCTCCAGCCGTTCCAGTAACCGCCTGGACCGCCTTGCTGGTGCCTTCGCGAATCTGCAGGATTACCGTGCCGGCGCGATTCGCCAGGTCGACCCCTTGCGCAGCGCGGTCGCGGGTGCCGTCCATGCTGTGGATAGCCTGGCGGGTTTCATTCTGGATCATCGCGATCATGCTGGAAATTTCCGTCGTGGAACCGCTGGTGCGCGCCGCCAGTTGGCGTACTTCATCTGCCACCACGGCAAACCCGCGACCTTGTTCGCCTGCACGCGCCGCCTCAATGGCGGCGTTGAGTGCCAGCAGGTTGGTCTGTCCTGCGATGCCGCGAAGGGTGTTGACGATGGTGGTGATCTGCTGCGAACGCTTGCCCAACTTGGCGATCAGTTGCGAAGAGCTATCGATGTCCGCGGCAATGTCGCGCATGCCACTGGCCGCTTGCTGGATTACCTCGGCGCGTTTTTCGGCGATGTCCCGAGTGGTCAGGGAGATGTGGTACGCCCGGGCTGCGCTGGCGGCGTCGGCGGCATGTTGTTGCACCATAGCGGTGACGTCGGAGGCGAACTTGACCACTTTGCACAGGCGCCCGATGGCGTTGTAGACCGGGTTGTAGTTGGCTTCGAGCCACACGGTTTGGCCATTTTTATCCACCCGCTCGAACTGGCCGCTGAACAATTCGCCCTGGTTCAGGCGCTGCCAGAAATCACTGTAGGCCGAGCTTCTGGCTATCTCTGCGGTGCAGAACATGCGGTGATGCTGACCCTTGATCTGCGTCAGGTATGTAGCCCATGCGCGGCAGGAAGTTTACGTTGGCAGTGATGACGGTGCCGTCGAGGTTGAACTCGATCACCGCCATGGCGCGCTCGATAACGTCCAGCAGGCTGGCCTGTTGGGCAATGGTGTGTTGCAAGGTGTTGATGCTTTTTTTGTGGGCGTTGAATAACATGTTCGGGGGCTTGGGCAAGCAAACCTCTAGGGTTTCCGTGGGTATGCGCCTGCCCCCGTAAGGCATCCGCCATACGGTTGACTTGCTCATTCTCAGCTTCCTTGTGCTGACAGGGGGGGGGACAACGGGTTCAGAGTGATCAGCCTGGCAAAACGTTCGCCCCAGGGGCAGGACCTTTTTTGGATAGCTGACCAGTCGTGGCATTGTGCTTTCTCTCGGGTGCTGAGAGGAAGATTCACACGAAGAGTCGTAGGACAACTTCAGGCGGAATGGGCGATCATTTCTTCGCTGACATTGACCCGGTTACGCCCGGTGTCCTTGGCGGCGTACAGCGCCCGATCCGCCGCATTCAGCCACATCGCGGCATCGGTGAAGAAGGGCTGGAAATCTGCCAGGCCGATGCTCAGGCTGACACGCAGCTCTGGGATCTGCGGGTTGCGATAATTGCAGACGGTTTCGCGCATGCGTTCCATCACCTGTGTCGCCTCTTCCAACGGTACTTGCGGAAGAATCACACAGAACTCATCGCCACCGTAACGCCCCGCCAAGTCGTTTTCACGCAGATTGCGCCGCAGTTCCAGGCTCAATTGGCGCAGTACGGCATCACCGACGATGTGGCCGTGGGTGTCGTTGATCTGTTTGAAATGATCGATATCGATCAAGGCAATCGTGGCGTGGCTTTGTTGCTGCTGGCACTTGTGGAACTTGAGGTGCAGCAGGTCTTTCCATGAACCGTGGTTAAGCAGGCCGGTGAGGCTGTCAGTGCGGCTGAGGGCGCCGAGCGCGCGCTTATGCTCCGACAGTTTGATCGCCAATTGGTAGCAGACCGCGCCGATGGCCATGGGGTAGAAGGTCAACATCGGCAGGCAGGTGTAAACCTGAGTGAGGCTGACATTGGGGTTGAACGTGAAGCCGAACAGCGCACCTGCGACTCCGATACCGGCGGCTTGCGCCAACAACCCGCGCAGGAACAGACGCTTGCCGCCCGCAGCGACGTTGTTCATGGTCATCATTGAAAGGATCGTCACGGTTGTCAGGGGCGTGAACTGCGTGGCCGCGGCCCAGAATCCACCACACAACGAGTCGTACAGCAAATTGCGCTGTTCAGCCTGATAGGGGAATTGCGAACGAGTCGAGAGTTGGTACGCCAGATGCGCCCAGGCAAAACCGTGGAACAGCAGGAATGCCCAGACCCAGCCCGGCATCGCGAGCGGATAAAGGGCGCCTGCGACACTGATGCAGCCGATACCAAAACCGATAATCCTTGGCTTGTAGATACGCCTGGCAAATGAAAGCCCTTTGCCTCGTCTGTTTTCCATAAATTCCTGGGGCCGTTCTTTTTCCGCGGGTGCAGCAATGTGCGTCAGCGGGTTGAACCGTTGCTCGGATAATTGTGAATATTGTCAGTGATTCGCGTGGGAATAATCAGTGTCCTTCCAAGCCATTTGTGCAGGACAGCGTGCGAACACGTCAAAAACGACCAGGAATGTCGCTTAAGCAATGGTTTGTTACTGATGACCGGGAGGCGGGACCGCGTAGCCGGCCAGGAACAGGTCAATGGCTGACTCGATAACGCTGGCCTGATTGGCCGCGTCGAGTACCGGCTGGCCCAAAGTGATCTGCGGCCAGAATGCAAAGGCTTTGAGCAGGCTCTGGATCTGGTGCGCGGCAAAGGCCGGGTCGCTGCAGTTGAGCCGGCCGTCCTCTTGAGCGGCGCGTACCCATTGGGTGAAGCCTTCTTCACGTTTGCTCAGGCGGGTGACCATGTCTTGTGCGCGCTCCGGTGAGTGGATGGTGGCGGCGATCGCGACCCGGGCCAGGTCGAGGAAATTGGCGTCCGACATCATCTTCATCTTCGCTTCCAACAACCCACGCAGTTGTTCACGTAGCGGGCGATCGCTGGCGTAGCTGACGTCGAGTTGTGCGACGCTGCTGGCCCAGAGTTGATGGAGTATTTCGGCGAACAACTCTTCCTTGCTGGGGAAGTGGTTATACACCGTGCGCTTGGAAACGCCGGCGGTGGCGGCGATCTTGTCCATGCTGGTGACCTCGAAACCGCAAACGCGAAACTCGGCGATGGCCGCTGCCACGATGGCTTCGCGTTTGCGGTCGGTGAGGCGTTGAGGGGCAGTCATGGGTAGCGCTCGGCTCTTCAGGGGAAATTACACTCGGTAGTTTACTTGCTCCGGATTTTGTTGCAATCTTGAAACTACACTGTGCAGTGTAACTTATAGCGATCCGTAGGAGTCACCCGGTAATGGCCACGATCTCGTCCCGTGTCGATTCTTCGCCAGCAGCGCCCAGGCAAGACCAGGCCCACTTCAGCAACGATGCCCCTGTGCAGCATGGTGGTTTTGGCAAGACCTTGCGTATTTTCTGGAACATGCTGTTCAACAAGCCGCGCAGCACGCGACCGGTGGGGCAGATCCCGGTGCAACCGCTGACCCGCGAGCAGTTACTGGCGGCTCCGGATCACAGCGTGTTCCGCCTCGGGCATTCCACCGTACTGCTGAAAATGCGCGGTAAATTCTGGGTGACCGACCCGGTGTTCGCCGAGCGTGCGTCACCGTTCCGTTGGGCCGGCCCCAAGCGTTTCCATCAGCCGCCCATCAGTCTTGAGGAATTACCGCCGTTGGAAGCGGTAATTCTTTCCCACAACCACTACGACCATCTCGACCGCAAGGCTGTCGTCCAATTGGCTGACAAAACCCGCTATTTTCTTGCGCCCCTGGGCGTGGGCGACATCCTGGTGAAGTGGGGCGTGGAGGCAAGCAAAGTGCGCCAGTTGGATTGGTGGCAAGGCACCGAGGTGGATGGCATTCGCTTTGTCGCCGCGCCTGCGCAGCATTTTTCCGGGCGCGGCCTGTTTGATGCCAACCAGACTTTGTGGTGTTCCTGGGTGATGATCGATGGCGCGCGGCGGATCTTTTTCAGCGGAGATACCGGTTACTTCGATGGCTTTAAGCGCATCGGCGAACAGTACGGCCCGTTTGACCTGACGTTGATGGAAACAGGTGCTTACAACGTCGATTGGCCCCATGTGCACATGCAGCCGGAGCAAACCCTGCAAGCGCACATCGACCTCAAAGGCCGCTGGCTGCTGCCGATTCACAACGGCACCTTCGACCTGGCGTTTCACGCGTGGCACGAACCGTTTGACCGCATCATGGCCCTGGCGTGGGAGCACAGCGTTTCGATTACCACGCCGCCGATGGGGCAGGCATTCAGCTTGAATCAACCCGAGCGTGGGTATGCATGGTGGTTGGAGGTGGAAACCCAAGGCGCACAGGAACACCTCGCCAACTGACGAAAGAGGTATCGGAAAAAGGAGTTATCAAGCTGTTTCAGAGCTGCGACAGGTGCCAGGCAAGGGTGCGATGATTCCCGGGAAGTCATTTCTCGGGGGCAGATCTTATGGAGAGTAAGTGTGGGAAATATTGGCAAGCGGGTATGGCGTGTCCGACAGACCAACCCGCACCTGTGCTCGCTGAACGTCCAGGTCTGGCAATTACGTCCAAGGATCATGCGAGCCTGAGAGGCATCAATTTTGGTGTCGATCCCCGCGCTCATGATCAGCCTGTGAGCAGCGTTCCGGTCCCGGGGTATGACGCCCCAGGACTTCCTCTTAAACCCCTGCGCGACCCGTCGCTGTCTCTGATTGCCTTGAGTGGTGTCGATCCTTCTGGGCCGGTGATGGTGCAAGTGCCCCTCGTCCAAAATAACAGCCCCTTTACGCCAGCCCAGGCGTTGAGCGGCAGGCGCGTGGGGTTTGCCGAGCGGTTTGCCGGCGGCCATGAACATGCGTTCATAGACCACAGCCCATCCTTCCTGAGAGCGCTGGACATCCTGTCACGGGCGGGGGCTCAGCCGGTGCCGGTGCTTGCCCACCAAGGCAATGGCCCGCAGTACACGCGCAATGAAATCGATGAACTTGTGCATGAATATCAACTGGACGCGTTGGTGTCCGACAGCCGCAGCGCCGCGTTCCATAGCGCTTGCAGGAGTGGGTATCCGGTGCTTGGCGAACCACTGGGGGATGGTGCGACACTTTGGTTCTACGGTGCGCAATGGTCGAGGGATTCGCTGAAAAGCCTGGTACAGGGGTATCGGAGCGTTCGGGATCTGATGGATGCAGGAGTGGCTACCCACAGCGTTGAATAATCCTACGTTGTAAATGACCTGCGTCGCGCTGCTGAACGGGGGATGGGTTTTTAGGCTGGGGCACGGATCAATCTGGGTCCTTCGTCATTTCTTACCCCCGAAGAGGTCTTATGTTAGGTATCGCATATGGTATGGGCTCCATCGTTCGGCAAGTCGTGCAGTCTTTTGCTGGCGACTACGCGCCCGTAGCTCCAGGTACCGAGTACCTGAGTGTCAAAGAACTCGGCACGCAAATGGCCCGGTCGGACGGGCTCACATCGGCCGATCTGGTCACTTACCTGCAGGAACGGATTCGCAAGGTGGACCCGCAACTGAGCTCCGTCATTGAACTCAACCCTGAAGCACTCGAGACCGCACGCGAGTTGGATCGTGAGCGAGCCAGCGGCAAAGTGCGCGGGCCGCTGCATGGCATTCCTATTTTGCTCAAGGACACCATTGAAACCTCAGGCATGCAAACCAGTGCAGGTGCGTATGGAATGGTCGGCGCAACGGCCGGCAAGAACGCGCCGTTGGTTGATCGCCTGATTCAGCAGGGCGCGGTGATCCTGGGTAAAACCAATATGACCGAACTGGCTGGGTTTCGAGGCGGCCCTGACGGCTGGAGTAGCCGGGGTGGGCAAACCCGCAACCCTCACCATCCTGATGCGGACGTCGGCGGTTCCAGCTCCGGTTCCGCCGCCGCAATCGCCGCTGGCCTGGCACCCTTGGCGGTGGGGGCTGAAACCAATGGTTCGATCATTGTGCCGGCAGCGTTCAATGGTGTTGTCGGGCTCAAGCCCAGCGTCGGTCTGCTGGATCGCAATGGGATTATCCCCGCGAGCCAGCGCCAGGACACACCGGGCCCGATGGCTCGCTCGGTGTTCGACGTAGCGCTGATGCTCAACGCCATGTCCGGCAGCGATCCTCAGGACCCAGCGAGTGTAGGCGCGCCCCAAGGTATTGATTACACCGAGCTACTGGTTTCGGGCGCCTTGAAAGGCAAGCGTATTGGATATCCCGCGACGTTCTCCGTACATGGCGAAACCCTGCCAGTGGTGAATAGTGTGCAATTTGGCCGGACACTTGAGGTGCTTCGCGAGCAGGGTGCGGTATTGATGCCGGTCAACATGCGCCTGGCCGATGCTTCACGCTACGACGAGTTGCTACTTTCGGATGTGAAAGAGGAGTTGAATGGTTACCTGGCCAAGCGCTCGGGCTTGCCGGTCAAGTCACTGACCGAACTGATCAAGTTCAACGATAAACGCGATGGCTCCGACGCGGATCATCAGCCAGTGCTCAAGCAAATCAGCGCTTCAACCCTGACGCTGGAGGAGCGCAAGCCACTGTGGGACGCGCTCATCCAGGATTTTCGCAGCACAGTGGACGGCCCGATCAAGTCGGAAAAACTCGACGCCATGGTCTCGGATTTCGAGACCAACAGTTACTTCGGTGTCGCAGCGGCCGGCTACCCAGGGATCGCCGTACCTTCCGGGACGAACGAGGACGGGCTACCGACCAGTGCCTACTTTTTTGGTACCCGCTGGTCCGAGCCCACTTTGTTGGCAGTGGCCCATGGGTATGAGCAGGCAGCCCAGGCGGCAATCAAGCCTGGGCTTTGACCGGGCACATAATTTCACATCGCAAATGGGGCGTCGGGTACTGCAACCGCCGTCCTGAGGTTCCCGGCGTCTTCACTCAGTGCCATGGAGGGCCGCCATGGCCTACAGAATTTACAGCCTCGGTGCAGCGGGCGCCGGTACCACGACGTTGGGCAAGGCCTCGGCCGAACGCTTGAACGTTGCCTATTTTGATTCGGACAACGTTTACTGGCAGCAGACGCCAAACTATTCCACCGTCGCACGCCCCAAAGATGAACGCATCCGCCTGCTGCAGGACCCGACCACCGATCTCGAAGGTTGGGTGCTGTCCGGCTCACTGTGCCGCTGGGGCGACCCCGTGATCCCGCACTTCACCCACGTGGTGTTCCTGCGCCTGGATTCGGAAGTACGCCTGCACCGTCGGCTCCTGCGGGAAGTGCAGCGTTACGGCGCTGAAATCCTCCCAGGTGGCAGCCGACATGAAAATAGCGTGGCCTTTCTGGCCTGGGCTGCCCGCTATGATGGCGGTAACCACAGCCTGGGTAGCTTGCGTCGGCATGAAACCTGGTTAAAGGCGCTGACGTGCCCGGTGATAGGGCTGGACTCTACGCACCATTCGGTTGAGGGGTTGGTGAGTCAATTGATGCCGTTGTTGTGCCGATCAAGCGGGAGATGATGCCTTGGGGTGTGGGCTCGGTTGAGGTCGTGTCAAACCGGCGCACACTCATCCCCCACCCGGGCGCAAACCCCGGGAAAAACACCAACCCCTCGGCCTCCAACCGAAACGCCAATGCCAGGCGGGTTTCATCACCCACATCGCGCTGGCGTTCAAACTGTTGAACCGCCTCCACCGACACACCTGCCAGGCGGGCCAGGTCTTCCCGGCTCCAGCTCAGCATCGCGCGTGCCTGTACGCTGTGTTTGGCGGTGAATTGATGCAGGACGATCTGCTGTTCTACGAAAGAGCTTATTGCCAGAGAGGACATGGGGTTTCTCCAGGGTTCGACGGGGAGGACAAACTATACTGTGTTTTTGTACAGTTGTTTTGACCGCTCATCAACTGGATATTTTTCAGCGCTTGCTTTGGACTATTTTTGAGGCTTGCAACATCGTGCCTTCGAGCTGGATCTCCGCTCGGCCGAATTGACCGCGTGGATTGCGATATTCAAACTCTGAGAGGGACGCAGGAGGGGGTGAGGGCTATTTCCGAAAGCGATTGGAAGAAATTTAAAGCGCTGAGAAAAATCGCGCTGGAGCGGTTCCACCTTGGCGTACTGAGTGACGCCAAGTCTGTCAGTGAGAACGTGCATTGTCTCCGGTCAACCGCTACAGAACGCTCTACTGCGTGGCTCATGATTTGTTGACGGATACTGAGCTTGCCGTGCTCAGCGAGGACGCTCGGGATGGCATTAGCTATGCGGTCAGGCAGCCTTATGAAATCAATTGGGTTGATGAACCTGAATCAGCCCCCTGGGTATTGGCTTAGGCGCCCTGTTTAGTCTTTAAGGAAAAACGGTGACATTGACGTTCAATTGTTCACAAGCTGCCTGTGATTTCTTCAGCCGCATTCATAAGGGCAAAAAAATCACAACGGTTCACCAAGCGCCTCCGACGCAAGCTTCAGGGGAGGATCTGCATACCAACCCCGATCAGTGGCTGGTACACGCAGCAACCGTCCAGCGTAAACATGTACTGCTGGCGATTCACTTGAAAACCCGTTATTGCATGCTGTTTTTTGACATGAAAAAAGCTGATGCCGAAGGGTTTGTGCAGACGTTTATCAACCGCTGGACAAACGGTGTCATGGATTTGGCCATGAAGGGCGGGCTACTGGACTTTGTTGATCCGCAAATCATCGAGCACTTATCGAACGATTTGCGCCAATCCTTTCTTATGCTCCAGCGCGGCGATCGCAGTGGCCAAACACACATCAATGAAGTGCTTCGATTTTTCAAATGGGATGCTGAAGATTTTGATTTTGTAAACCAGCCCTGGAGCGCTGTTCGCTACGACGCTCTTACTAATCAAAGACCTAGAAGCATCAAGCAGCAGAAGGGTTACATCTACCCCGCTGAGGAGATGTTGATTCACTGGTTGATCACCGTAGGCCGCGTGCCTGTTTCGAAAGCGGAACAGGTTCGTGAGATCTATCGGCACGCGTTACGTGCGCAGGTTGATTAAAGCCCTTCCACCCCCGGCGCCTCACGAATGATCAAGTGATCCAGATTTTCGATATTTGCGCTGAACACCCCAAATGTCTGCTCGGGATTTTTCTTGCTCGGCACCTGCTTCAGCTCCGGCGTCACCCCGTAGAAGAAGCAATACAATGCCCGCTCACTGTCCACCGCAGCCTTGATCTGCTCCAGGAACGCCGTGCGCTTGCGGTAGTTCTCAATGAGTTTCTTGCTCAGGTAAACGTTGACCGAATAAGGCTTTTTATCGAGCCACAGTTTTTTCTCGAAGTCGATGCGAAAGCTACTGGTGTAGTGCTTGATCGCCTTGATCTTGCCCCAGTAGATCAAGCCCTTGTTGTCTTGCAGGTATTCGATCTTCTTGAAAAACGTCCAGTAGGTTGCCGTGTGCTCGCCGATCTTCAACGGCATGCTTTTGAGCTTGTCCTTGTCGTTGATGTTGGACACATAGCATTCCACTGGGTGGGCAAAGACGCTGGTTTTGTCTGGAGTGCTGTCGTTGGTGCTATGGGATGTGGACACACGAGTTGAGGGTGTTTTCGCTGCATCTTGAGGGATGTTTCCCTCCGTGCCAGTCAGGGGCGCCTTGCGCTCGTACTGACGCCGCGTAAGCACAAATTCCGATGGGAAATTTTCCTCGCGCTCGTCGTCACCTTCACCCGTAGTGGTTTTGTGCGTGCTGGCGTAGCGGCAGCCGTCGATATGCTGGGTGCTGGTCTTGTTCTTGAAATGCGGCGTGCGCTGATAGTTAATGTTCTTCGCGTTGAAAGTGCTCAGCGTATTGCCGCCCGTATCAAACGTCGCGCGGCAGGCATCGTTGGGGCACAGGAAGCTGTCCTTGTCTGAGTCGAAATCAGCGGTTTCGTCGAAATTCAGGTCTCGTACGTCGTAAATCGATAGCTTGTCGTCGAGACTCAGGCTGTAGGCCGTGTCGAATTTCATGGGGCTCGGGTCCGTGAGATGAGTAGCGCGATACTACGCAAATATCAGCCCTATGGAGATCAAAAATGTGGGAGCGAGCCCCTCCCACATTAGATGTGTAGTGTTGGGGGCGGCGGGTTCTCAGCCACGCGTCGCCCACTCATGAAGCACAAGGTGCCACCGATTACTGTGAGTGCACCAAGGGTATAGAACATGCTGGCAGGCTGCGCACTCCACGCCATCCGGCCACCCGTTCCACGCTCATCCGGCCAGGCACTCCGAGCGCAGCGACGCAGGTTTGCATTGTTAGTCTGAAGTCCCTGTCGTCGTCAATTTCGTTGCGCGTCTGCGCATCGATTCGCCCTTCAGTTCTATCCGATAAGCGTTGTGCACCAGCCGGTCGAGGATCGCGTCGCCCAAGGTCGGATCGCCGATCAGCGCGTGCCATTTGTCCACTGGCATCTGGCTGGTCACTAACGTCGAGCGGTTACCGTATCGGTCGTCCAGCAGTTCAAGCACGTCCACCTCACCACTGCTTTCAACCTGATCCTGCGCCACAACGCGCCGAGAAACCCTTTGGTAAAAGCCTTTGCCAGAGCCCTGGGCGTAGACCTCAAAGCCACTATCTGACGCTACTGCCAAGCACCTTTCCACCTAGCGACAGAGATCAAATGTGGGAGTTGTCGACCCCATCAACCTGTATCCCTCTATACGAGCCGTTATCGTTTTCAACGTGAATGGTGGATTTATTAGCAAATTTGAGTATGCATTAGCGTTTTCGTGGTCACGAAATTATCGTTTTCGCCTACTATCTCCTGATAGTTATCGTTTTTTAGTTCTCGTTAGGGGATTCGACAATGCAAGTAGGCTTCAAGGCACTCGCTGACCGCTACCGTATCGCCCTTGCACAGCCGCTACGCGTCGAATCGGTAATTGGTACGACACGTATGACCCACGAGAGCAATGGACATGTCGAACGCAAGTACCCCATCAGCTACCAGCCGTCGGACGACTTTGCGGGGCATTTCGAGTTCGGGCTCAAGTATGAAGAAATTCATCTTGAATTTTTCGCTCGCTTATTTGCTGCCGCCGGCCCCGAACCCGTTGAAGCCTGGTGCCGGCAAACGCCCTTTGGTCAATATGCCCGCCGCACCGGATTCCTTTACGAATGGGTAACCGGACGGCAGCTTGATGTGCCAGACGTCACCAATGGCGGCTATGTCGATGCTGTTTCATCGCAGCATTACCTGACCCGCGTTGAGCCTCTAAGGATACGACGCTGGCGCATCAACGATAATCTTCCCGGCGTGCCAGCGTTCTCCCCTCTGATCCGCCGTACCGAAGCTGTACAAGACGCGCTGCAGTTTGATCTGGGTGCAGCACTGCGAGAACTGAACCAGACCTTTGGCGCCGATATCCTGATGCGCACGGCAAGTTGGCTGACGTTCAAGGAGTCGCGTGCCAGCTTTTTGATAGAGAGAGAGGCAGACAAAGCCGACAGGATCCAGCGGTTTGCCCACGTGATCGCCAAATACTGTGGCCATATCGAGGATCCGTTGAGCAACGAAAGCCTGCACACGTTGCAAGCCGGTATTTTGGGAGACGAGGCTCTCGGGCTGGGCTTGCGGCGCTCGCCGGTCTTTGTGGGGCAGGCGACCATGCGCGAGGACATCGTGCACTACATTGCGCCGCAATTTGAGGTGCTGACGCAACTGCTCAATGGCTTGAAAGCATTCGAGCTGGCAACACGAGGTTCTGAGTCGCTGGCCCGGGCAGCTGTAATCGCTTTCGCCTTCGTGTATATCCACCCCATGCGGGACGGCAATGGTCGGATCCATCGCTTTCTTATCAACGATACCTTGATCCGTGATAATGCGGTGCCTGATGGCGTGATCCTGCCGGTATCAGCCACGATTACAAGTTCGATTGATTTTCGGGCGCGTTACGATCGCACGCTGGAGGTGTTTTCGCGACCATTCATGCAACGCTACGCCGCGTCTTATCGGTTTGGCGAACTCGTCGTCTACGATGACGGCACCCGCAGCAACCTGGTCTTTGATGACTATGAAGATGCGCAATTCGCGTGGCGCTATCCCGATTTGACTGAGCATGTCCTGTATACGGCACAGGTTGTGGCGCATACGGTCCGTACAGAGATGGCTGATGAGGCGCGTGTATTGGTCATTTTTCAGCGCGCTCAGGAGCAGCTCAAAGAAGTGCTGGAAATGCCGGATCAGGACGCAAACCGCGTCATTCGCTCGCTAAAGGAAAATGGCTGGCAGATATCGGCGAAATTGAAAAAAGCGTATCCGCAGTTGGAAGTTGCTCACTTAGCCGAACGGGTAGTGGAAGCGGTGCGATCCGCATTTGAAGAACAAGAATCGGGTAGCGTTAACGAGTGATCGGGATGGGCCTATGCGGCCACTCAACCCCGGGCACCCCATGCTAGTGCGTTACCCAGTCTGACACCGATCAAACGGTGGGAGCTGTCGAACCCCAGCCATGCTGCGATGGGATCACCTCGATCCCCCCCGCCAACCCCAACCCCCCGCATCACCGCTTCAACCGACCCCGATTTTTCTTCTTCGCATGAAAATGCCGAAAATGCGCATCCTGCGCCGCCGCCAACAATTCTCGATCTCCGCGCGTATCGCCCCAGGCCCTGAGCCGATAATCCCCCAGGTCTCCGTACACTGCCTCAAGGCGCAACACCTTGTTCTTACACCGACAATTATTCCCGGTCAGGCGCCCGGTCAGCACCCCATCGACCACCTCAAGCTCAGTCCCGATCAACTTGATCCCGAGCCGGTTGGCAAACGGCTGTAACACCAACGCCGGCGAAGCCGAGCACAACGTCACCTCAGCCCCGGAGCCCAACTCCTGCTCCACCGAAAGCACCCCGGACGGCCGCATCAACCGCGCCCAATTGCGCTGGCAATACTCCTCGGCCTTCTGCTGCACCCACGCCTTCTCCACCCCGGTCATAAAGGTGCGGATCAACTGCGCCTTCAACTCATCCCGGCTGATCTGCCGCAACAAGAAACGCAGCCCAGGCACGGCCAGTTTTACCATCCGGCCATAAAACTCGCCGTTTCCGAAGGCAAACTTGAGGAAGGGCACGAAACTGTCGTGGTGGGTCAGGGTGCCGTCGAAGTCAAAGACGGAAAGTACTTTGGCGTCGATGGGGCCGGCTTCGAGCATGTCTGGGGTCACGGGTTGGCCTCGGTCCTATCTAATATTTTTAGGTGCGTGTCAGGTGTTACAGCGGGAGATTACTCCCGTGCCAATCTTTGGACTTTTGTAGAGCCCGTCGATGAAGGCTACCTATCACTTTATCGGTGCAACACTGATGGCAATTGGGATGCAAGGCTACAGCATTGCTCGTACGATCCGAACCCTCTCGGCGAGGTGGTTAGCGCGATGTGCTTCAAGCAATGGCGAATCAACGCACATAAAAAAGCCCTGAACAAGTCAGGGCTCCTTGATGTTGCTTGGCTTAGGGATCAATCCCAGCTCAACGCGCCGCCAGTCTGATACTCGATCACACGAGTCTCAAAGAAATTCTTCTCTTTCTTCAAGTCCATGATCTCGCTCATCCACGGGAACGGGTTGGTGGTGCCTGGATACTCTTCTTTCAAACCAATCTGCGACAGGCGACGGTTAGCGATGAACTTGAGGTAGTCCTCCATCATCGCCGCATTCATGCCCAGCACGCCGCGCGGCATGGTGTCGCGAGCATATTCAATCTCCAGTTGCGTCCCTTGCAGGATCATCTGGGTCGCTTCTTCCTTCATCTCGGCATCCCACAAATGCGGGTTTTCGATTTTGATCTGGTTGATCACATCGATACCGAAGTTCAGGTGCATCGACT